>JANYHE010000115.1 GCA_025359215.1 Hyphomicrobiales bacterium | reverse complement strand
CTCAGGCTTTTATCGCGACAACAGCGTGGCCACTCCTCCCATTTCAGACATTAAGATGGATGGTGCCACCACTGTTTTCATCAACGCTTTTAACGTGGTGCCAGGCACTACTTATACGCTCACCATTCGGATTGCGGATGTGGGAGACGCCGCCTATGACTCAATCGCGTTCGTGTCGACGTCCACTATTTTGAACAACCCGCCTGCCATTGATCTTTCTGCAGCAGCTTCTGGTACCAGCTATTCCACCACATGGGCTGAAGGCAATGCAGGGGTTGCCATTGCTGCTGCCGATGACACGATCAGTGATGATGGAACGACCATTTCCTCAGCCACAATTACAATTTCAAATTTGACTGCGGGTGATCTTTTGACGGCGGGAGCTTTGCCCGGCAGCATTTCAGCTTCAGCCTATAATTCCGGAACGGGAACCATAACACTTTCAGGTGTTGGCACTTTGGCGGAATATAAAGCGGCCTTGCAAGCGATCACTTATTCCAGCTCCGCTGCTAATCCGGCAGGGCCGGATAAGCTGATCAATGTGATTGTGAATGATGGGGTTGATAATTCTAACACTGCAGTTGCCACCATCAAGATTGCAGCATTGAGCCTTACTAAGGCTGCGGGTGCGCCCACTGTTGCCTCGGGCACCAGCGCCACGTTGACGGATGCTGGAGATAAAATTACCTATACTTATACTGTCACCAACACAGGGTCGGTGGCGCTCACCACTGTTGCGCCTGTGGATGTTGGTCCAAAATTTAATGGCGTGGCTGGCACAGGAACGATGAGTGCTTATACACCAGCGTCAGCTTCAATTGCCGTGGGTGCTAATCAAGTTTTTACTGCTACCTACACGCTTTCTGCAGCGGATGTGATGAACGGGGCCGGGGTGGCAAATGGTGTTACAAACACAGCAAAAGCAACTGGCGTTTCTGGAACATTAACGGCGACGTCCTCTAATGCTACAGCCTCAACTTCAATTACGACTGTAGCGGGTCTTACCGTGACCAAGACAGCCGCCGCACCTACAATTGCAGCTGGCACCAGCGCCTCAATTACCGATGCTGGCGACACCATTACGTTTACTTATGTTTTGAAAAACGTGGGCAGTGTGACCTTGACCACGGTGTTCCCATCAGATGCAGGGCCGAAGTTTAATGGCATTGCCGGAACGAATGCGCTGGGTGCGTTTTCGCCCGCGGGATCCGTTACTTTAGCGGCTGGCGCATCGCAATCTTTCACAGCTGTTTATATTTTGTCCCTCACTGATGTTAAAAATGGTGTCGGCATTGCAAATGGTGTTACTAACACTGCATCGGCCACAGGCAAAAGCCCGGCAGCGGCTACAATCACGGCACCCAATTCTTCTGCTTCAACAACCATCACCTCTAGCCCGTTGCTGAGCACCGTAAAGTCGTTCGTTTTAACAGATACACCCGGCCTTACAGCGGGCAAGGCTGATCTCAATGAAATTGTCACCTACACCTACACTGTCACCAATATTGGCAACGTGCCAATGACCAATGTTTCCGTGAGTGACATGCACGGCACGCCCGCCGTTGTGGTGCCTGTGGGTGCGGGTGGGATTACGTCTGAAACCCTGACAGTTCCCGGGCCTTATGGTGCGGCTGCCTCTACCGATGCAACAGCAAATGACGGCGTGTGGTCAACACTTGCGCCGGGCGCATCTATTACCTTCACTTGGGTACACACAGTCACGCAAGCTGAGGTCGACCATGGATAACCAGAAGTTGTTGGCCTCATAATTGCTTCCTCTAACTCGTTGTTCCATTTTGGAAACCGAGGGAGAGATTTATGAAATTTGGTATTGTTGGTTTGGTGGCTGCAAGCTTTTTGATGAGCGCCACTTTCGCTCAGGCGCACACGGTTGCCACGAAGAAATGGACTTTAGGTGGGTTTGCCCATCCGGAAAGCGTTGATCTCGATTTAGCGCACGGCGTTCTTTATGTTTCGAGCATTGGCGGCGGCCCATTGGACAAAGATGGCAATGGCTACATTTCCAAGGTTTCTAAAGACGGCAAGATGCTTGAACAAAAATGGATTACCGGTTTGAACGGTCCAAAAGGCATCGTGATTAACGGCTTCAAAATGTTTGTAACTGATATCGACCAGCTTGTTGAAATTGATACGCGCACGGGCAAGATTGTTCAGAAATATGACGCTGCAGGTGCCAAGTTTTTGAATGATCCAGCTGTGGATGCGGAAGGGAATGTTTATGCATCAGACATTGCGAAAGCCACAATTTGGCAGCTGAAAGATGGCAAAATGGCTCTGTGGTACGACAAGCCAGGTTTGCAAAATCCAAACGGTTTGCGCGTGATCCGTGGTGACAAGTTGTTGGTGGCCGGGTTTGGCACGGGCATGCATGATGATGGCTCGATGGACACAAAGGGTAATCTTTTGACTATCGATCTCAAGACTAAAGAACTCAAAAACCTTGGTGATGGCCGTGGCATTGGTGCCATTGACGGTTTGGAGCGCGATGGTCGTGATGGCTTCTATGGTACAGATTTTAATGCTGGTGCATTATATGATATTCACAAAGATGGATCATTTGAAACGGTTTTGGATTTGAAACCTGGTTCGGCTGACTTAGACCAGTTTAACAATGGCCACACCGTGGTTATTCCACAAATGTTGGAAAACGAAATCGAAGGCTATTCAGTTAAGTGGTAATTTGACCTCGTGATTACAAAAGGCGGAAGGAATTCCGCCTTTTTTGCGTTTTGGCCTGATTACTGCGTGTCTTACTGCGGCTGTATTGTTTTGGCACAGAGGGGCCATTGGTAGATTTTATAGATGACTGAGCAGGACAAATTAACAGCGGCATTGCGAGAGGCGCGACTTGCGGAGTCAGCGCAATTGGAATCTGCTCTAAACTTGCGCGATGCCAAGTCTTTGCGTTTGGAAACTCTTCGCACTTCACTTGTGCCACTGTTGTCTGGTCATTCTGAGGCTTTGAAGCTTTTTGAACTTAATGTTCAATCCGGTGCCAACCCGAGGCTTTGGATTGATCTTGTTTCATCTGTGGTGATGGAGCCTGATCCACGCACTTACAGGCTGGTGCAAGACCACGATGGGCAGCGCGAAACACTGTTTGAGTCTGGTGAGTTACGAGCAACAGTTGATTTTTTGACGCGTTATTTAGCACACCGGATTGTTATCCATGACAGGGCTGTGGCTGGCATTTCGAATCCCTTTAAAGATTCGCGCCTCGGTTATTCACTCGGATCACTTATTTATGTTTGGATCACAGGGTGTGCATTCGGCGTTTTAGGGCTTTTGGTGGCTGCTATCTTATTGGGAAAGCTACATTTTTAGCGCTATTTCGGCCGTAATAATTTGAAACACCAATTGATTTCCGTATCTTGGATTGGCTTGATAGCAAAGAAGCTGATAACTAGGAAATTGGTGTGGAATTGACGAAAACAATCTCTTTGGCCGTAAATAGCTCACCAGCGGATGAACCTGTTTTGTCGCGCACTCCAAGGTCAAATCGCGATGTACCTCAACAGTTGGGCGGATTTTCCACTTTGGCGCAGGGCTTGGATTATGCCGCGCGCGGCGTTACGGGCTTTAATTTTTACACTGGCCGCGGTGCTTTGGATGTGGTGCTGACTTATTCTGAATTGCGCAGCAAGGCACTTTGCACGGCCCGTAAATTATTGTCTTCCGGGCTAAAGCGTTTAGACCGGGTTGCTATTGTGGCTGAGACAAATGCTGATTTTATGATCACGTTTTTTGCCTGCCAATATGCTGGTTTAGTTCCATGCCCCGTTCCTTACAGCATGTATATTGGTGGCAAAGAATCTTACGTGACGCGTATTGCTGGCATGATGAAGGCCGCTCACGCTCATGCCATCGTTACACCCGCTGAAATGCTCGACTCTGCTCAAGCTGCTGCTGATGCGGCAGGTGTTGCCCTTGTTCTTACTCATGATGATGTTGCCTCATTGCCTGAAAGCATGACCAAGCTGCATGGTTTTAGTGCTGATGACGTGGCTTATATTCAATATTCGTCGGGTTCTACTTCCGCACCAAAAGGCGTTTTGATTTCGCAACGTGCCATCATGGCCAATGCCAAAGGCATGCATTTTGATGGCATGAAACTGCGCAACGATGATCGTGCTTTTTCGTGGTTGCCACTTTATCATGATATGGGTTTGGTTGGGTTTTGCTTAGCCCCCATGCTGGCGCAGGTGACTGTTGATTATTTAGCAACGACAGCCTTTGCCCGCAGGCCTGCATTGTGGCTGAAATTGATGGCTGAAAACCGTTCGACAATCTCATTTTCTCCCACCTTCGGTTATGATTTAGCGGCACGCCGGATCAATGGTGAAGCGGTTTCGCTGGATCTTTCAGCGTGGCGCATTGCAGGCATTGGCGGTGACATGGTGCGGCCTGATGTGTTGAAGGCCTTTGCTGATACGTTAAGTGTTTCCAAATTTAGCCCCACCTCATTTTTGCCCAGCTACGGCATGGCTGAATCTACTTTGGCGATTTCTTTTGCGGGTGCTGACCTTCCCGTGCGTGTGGACCGGGTTTCACGTGCCGCCATTCGCAGCCAGCAGAAAGCAGTGCCAATGGTGGATGGTGATGATGAAGTTGCCCGCAGCTTTGTGATTTGTGGCAAGGCCATTGAAGGCCATGTGATGCAAGTGCGCAATGAAGCAGGCGTCGTTTTGGGCGAACGCGAAATTGGCCGCATTTATGTGTCTGGCCCCAGCTTGATGAGCTGCTATTTCAACAATGAAGAAGCCACGGCTGAAGCCATCGGTTCTGATGGGTTCTTGGATACGGGCGATATGGGTTATGTGTTGAACGGTGAGATTGTTATCACCGGTCGCGTTAAGGATCTCATCTTGCATAATGGCCGCAACATTTGGCCGCAAGATATTGAATGGTCGGCAGAGCAATTGCCTGAGCTTAAATCAGGTGATGTGGCGGCTTTTGCCGTTGAAGGCCAAGATGGCGATGATGAAGTTGTGGTTCTGGTCGAGTGCCGCACCAGCGATGTGGCCAGTCAAGAAAGCTTGCGCCGTGATGTGGCAAAGATTGTACATCAAAGTGCAGGTGTTGATTGTTCAATCCTTTTGGTCGCCCCGCGCAGTTTACCTTTCACATCATCAGGCAAGCTTTCACGCAATGGTGCTCGTCAGAAATATCTGGCGGGTGAAATTGATGTTTTTGCCGCGCATTAAATTTTAATTTTGAGGATGTGAGGCCCATGCGGATCGCGCTGACGGGAGCGACTGGTTTTGCAGGTGGACCAATTCTTTCTGCACTTTTAGCTGATGGACATCGTGTGAAAGCGCTGGTGCGGCGGCCCCGCGACGGTCAGTTTCCAGCGGCGAAAATTGTTACTGGTGGCCTTGATGATATTGCAGCTTTGCGGGTGCTTACCAGTGAAGTGGATGTTGTTGTTCATGTTGCGGGTGCTATTAGCGCAACGTCTGAAGCTGAATTCTTCCGCGTGAACTTCGGTGGAACAAAGAATGTGTTTGAAGCCGCACAGGCCGCGGGCGTTAAGCGCTTTGTGTTTGTTTCGTCGCTGGCTGCGCGCCTCCCTTCCATCTCTGCTTATGCAGCCAGCAAGCGGGCGGCAGAGGAGTTTCTGCAAGCGGCCACAAGTGAAATGGATATCGTTATTTTGCGGCCATCGGCCATTTATGGTCCGGGCGATAAGGCCACTTTGCCATTGATGGCGGCATTGCAAAAGCGCGTTGCTCTGGTTCCCGGAAAAGCATCTGCACGGTTTTCATTGGTTCATGTTAATGATTTTGCCGCTGTTGTGGCCGATGCCGCAACTAGCCAATCCACCGGTCTTTTTGAAATTGACGATATGAGTGGTGGCCATGGCTGGGCCGAACTTGCGGCTATTACTGCGAAGGACACAGGTTTTCCGCAGCACCTTACTTATTTGCCCAAAGTTTTGGTTTCTTTGGTGGCGTTGGGGGCCGAAGTGGGGACGTTTTTTACAGGACTGCCCGGCATGGTGAACCGCGCCAAGGTGCGCGAGTTATATCATGAGGACTGGGTGGTGCGTGGTAATAACTGGCACCGCGCTCATCCGATTGGATTGGAAAAAGGCCTGATAGAAACATTAAACTGGTATCGCCGTGAAGGCTGGTTGCCGCCGCTGAAACAAGCCGTTAGAAGGCCCTCATGACTGATATTATAGATGCCATTTGCGCCTTGCTTGCTCCCTTCAACACTGAACATGTGGAGCTTAAAGCTGAGACTGATATTCCTGCTGAATTGAACATTGATTCCGTTGGTGTGCTCGATTTCATCATGGAAGTGGAAGATCATTTCGATATTGAAATTCCGATGAATGTGGTGTCAGACACGCGAACCATCGGTGAACTTGCCACGTATGTTCAATCACAATTGAAAAAGGCGTGAGAGATGGTTGACCTGCTTGATAAACATAAACCAATAGCAGAGCGCTTCCTGCGCATGGTGGAGCAGGGCTCTAACGCATTGGGTGTGACCAATGATCAAATGATTTCACCGACACGGGCCATGGTTGGCAATCGCGAAATTATTCTGGCTGGCACCAATAATTATATGGGTATCACTTTTGATGAGCGCTGCATTGCCGCTGGCAAAAAAGCACTGGATGAATTTGGCACGGGCACAACAGGTTCACGCATTGCTAATGGCAGCTTCATTCTGCACAAAGAATTAGAAGCAGAGCTTGCGAAGTTTTTAGGGCTGAAGCACTGCATCGTTTTCACAACTGGATATCAAGCCAATCTCGGTATGTTGTCTGGTTTGGCAGGACCCAAAGATACAATCTTTCTCGATGCGGATTCGCATTCATCAATTTATGATGGTTGCACATTATCGGGCGCTAAATTGGTGCGCTTTCGGCACAATGATGCCGCTGATCTTGATAAGCGCATGGCGCGTGATGACAACACTGAAGGTGGAAAGCTTGTGGTGCTGGAAGGCATCTATTCCATGATTGGGGATCGTGCACCATTGGCTGATTTTGTGGCTTTAAAGAAGAAACATAATTTCCAGTTGCTGGTTGATGATGCGCATTCTTTTGGTGTGCTGGGCCCGCACGGGCGTGGCCTTGGCGACGAAGCTAATCTTGAAGATGGCGTTGACTTTGTGATTGGAACCTTCTCCAAAAGTGTTGGTGCCATTGGTGGCTTTGGGGCCAGCAATCATCCGCTTTTTGAAACACTGCGTTATGCCATGCGCCCCTATATGTTCACGGCATCGGCGTCTCCAGCATCGGTTGCGACTTCTCTTGAAGCTTTGAAAATTCTTGCTGCTGAGCCTGAACGGAGAGAAAAACTCTGGGCCAATTCAACACGGCTTTTTGAAGGGTTTCGCGCTCTAGGCTTGGAAATGGGCAGTGAAGTTGTGAGCCCAGTTATTGCTGTCAAAATGCCTGACGAGGCAACAACCATTGCAAAGTGGAACGCACTTTTCGCGGCTGGCGTTTATGTGAATATGGCCATTCCACCGGGTACACCAAACCGCTTATGTTTGCTGCGCTGTTCAGTTTCTGCCGCTCATAGCTTTGAGGAAATCGATAAGATCATCGCTGTGTTCAGGGATGTTGTGGTTTAACTAAGCTCTTTCGGTTCGAGCCACAAATGCCAAGGCGATGGCGCTGAACACGATCACAGGGGTCCATGCCGCCAGCCAAGGTGTAACGAGGCCAAGTTCGCCGATCGTTGAGGCGATGCCGTCGCTGATGAAATAGAGAAAGCCCAGCCCCACACCCACCGCGAAAAGAGTGCCGAGGCCGCCACCCCGGCGGAAGCGCGTGGCAAGCGGAACACACAGCGCCACCATCATGATCGAGACCAGGAACGGCGTGAGGCGCTTGTGCCACCATGTTTGATAGACATAGACAGGCCGGATTCCAAAACCATCATTGTTGATAAAATAGCCTAAGTCTTGCAACGTCATTTCTTCAGGGTCACCTGATTTGGTGACATTGGCGGGGCGCATTTTCCCTGTGTAGACCATGGAAACTAATCGATCAGGCGGCAGGTTATTGCTGTAGTAGATGATTACGTTTTTTAGCAACCAGCGATCACCATCTTGGGCAGCCGTTTGCGCGTAGATTTGCTCTTTCAACAGACCGGATTCTTCACGGCGAAATACGATTACATCTTCCAAAGATTTTGAATCTGCACTGACCTTTTTAGCGCGCATAATATCTGGGCCAGATCTGATCCAGATCGGGTCTGATTGGCTCACGTTGAGTTTCTTTGCGGCGTAATCGCCGATGCCCCATTGCTTCAAGGTGGGGGCCGCGGCAGGAATGGCCTGATCGTTAATCAGAAAGTGCAAGCCACCAACAATGAGCGCAACGGGCAATAACATCACGATGAGGCGAATGGGCGAAACACCCAAAGCAAATATGGCCGACATTTCGTTGCGGTAAGTGAGTTCAGTAATGGTGAGCAGCAAGGCCAGCAAAAGACTCATGGGCAGAAATGTCGATAGAATAGCTGGGCAGCGCAACAGAACATAATGGCCAATGGCCGTTAGGGGGTTTGCATTCAAAGCTAGGATTTCATTAACATAACCTACGACTTCCAAGGTGAGCACAAATGCGGTGATACCAAACAATATCGTTGCAAAGCGCAGCAAGATCATTCGGCTCAAGAAACCCGCAATTGTCGTCATTGGAGAAAATAAATTCATGATTGCTCTTAGCGTGTTTCAGGTGCGCGATGGTAGAGCAAAATTCTCTCCATCAACCATGGTTTTAGTTTGTGGGTTCCACTGTCGAATTGAAACCTGTGTTTGCCATTGGCCTTTATTTCTGGAAATTTCATACCTGTTCCAAGATGCAACGTGATGTTTGGTTGCATCGGCCATGGAAGCTGACGGCACTCCAATCAGCGGAATTTTTCCACCTTTGCCATCCAGTAGATTTAAGCTTCGCACATGGTTATGGCCATGCAGAACCAATTCAACGCCTTCGTCGGTGAGTATTTTCTGCGTTTCAGCTGCATCTGATAATGCGCGCATGGGGTGAGACAAGCCAATGCCAGGCGGATGATGAATCATCACAACGCGGTAAAACCCGCGTTCACCCAGATCGCGCAAAACGCTAGTCAAGCGGTTGCGCTGTTCAGCACCGAGCTCACCCCCCGCCTGAAATAAGTTTTGTCTAGAGGCGCTGTTCAAACCAATCAGAGCTATATTGCGGCGGAGGCGCACGAAAGGGAAAGCCCCGTCCGTTCGCATGTCACCGGACATATAGTCGGAAAATTGGCCAATACCTGAACCCCATGGCACAGGCACATAAGCATCATGGTTGCCTGGTGTAAAAGAGATCGCATCACCGCTGCCAAAATCCTTGAGCCAAGCAAGGCCTTGCTTGAACTCTGCTTTGGCGGCGATGTTTACCAAATCTCCGGTGAAGGCGATGTGCGAAGGATTAGTCGCCTGAATATCAGCGCGCAGGACGTTGGCAATTTCAGGACGATGCAATTTATAACGATTGAGCGACCATGAAAGCCCACCAATCACACGCTTCAAAGCGAAATTTTCAAATGTTGCACCTTTGGGCAAGGGTCCCAAATGCACATCAGATAAATGAGCAAGAGTGAAATTCACTTGAGTTCAAAGCTGCTTTTCATAAACGCGGTATGTTTTATAGGCGGTGGCACCGATCGTTTCCAAGATGTGGCGCATGCCAATATTGTCTTCCAAAATCCAAGACATTTCCGCTGATTTGGCACCCCGTGAACGATGGAATTCGCCTACGGTTTTGCTGAGGCCAATGGCAAGGGCTGAACCCAAAACCCCATCTTGGAATTTCTTACGAACACCCATCAACGGCACGCGGAAAGAATCTGATTTCTTGGTGATCAGTTTGCCCACAAGCTTTATCCAATTCAACGGCAGCAACTTGCCGTTCATGCCGGCAATCCATTCGTTGAGATTAGGCAAGGTGACGATGAAGGCGGCATTTTCACCGCGGTAGCTAGCAATCTGCACAGCTTCACTGCGCACTAGCATTTTGAGATTGGTGGCCAAGGCTTGCAATTCAGCATCGGTGAAAGGGATGAAGCCCCAGTTATCACTCCAGGCATCGTTGAAGATATCCATGATGATTTTGATTTCGTTTTTGATGTCCGATTTGTTCAAAGGCCGGATCACCACATCGCCAGATGCCATGCCGCGCATATAAAGCCGATCAATTGCGGGGGGCAGAAACTTTTCACGGTCGTGATAGTAGGCCAACACATCTTTGATTTTGTGAAAGCCGTTGGTTTCAACATGAGCGGCGTAAAAGGGTGTGCCATGGCTCATCATCATATTGGGTGGCGTGTCGAAGCCTTTGATTAACAATCCTGTCTCATCATTGATGGAAAAACTGAAAGGGCCCAGCACCCGCTTCATGCCTTTGCTGCGCAACCAATTTTCGGCTGCTTCAAACAGAGCTTTAAAAATTGCAGGATCATTATGCGCTTCTAAAAAACCGAATTGCCCAGTGGCATCTTTATAACGCTCAAAATGGAGTTGATCAATTTGAGCAGAGATGCGGCCCACAGGCTTGCCATTTTGTTCGGCAATGAAAAGTTGTGCTTCGGCGTGTTGAAAATAAGGATTTTTCTTCACATCGAGATGTTCGAGTCGTTCAAGAAAAAGGGGTGCAACCCAGTTTGGGTCATTGGCATAAATGCTGAAGGGCACTTTTAGGAAGGTTATTTTGTCGGCTTTGTTGAGGACAGGGCGCACGGTCACAGCAGTCATATTATTTGTTCCTTTTTAATTCGCTGATGCGGCCAGCTTTAACTTTATAGAGCTTGTCGGCTATGGCCGTCCACGCTGGTCGGTGCGTAATGGCAATAATCGTGTAAGCACCTTTAAGATTTGCTATGTTACTGACAATTGCCGCTTCTGTTTCCGGATCAAGCGCGCTGGTGACTTCGTCTAAAATGAGGATTTTGGGATTTTTAACGAGAGCTCTAGCCAATGAAATTCGCTGCCTTTGGCCGCCAGAAAGTTTGCCCCCCATTTCGCCTACATCATGATCAAGTCTCTGCGCAAGATCAGGTGCGCCTGCGCTGATCAAAGATGATTTAATGGCGTCGTCGGAAATTGTGTCATCTGATAAGGTAATATTGGCGCGAATAGTATCGTGAAACAAAACGAGTTCTTGTGGGACATAGCCAATTTGCTCGCGCCAACGACGAATATCTACAGATTCCAAATCATCATCCCCAATTTTTATGGTGCCTGATTGTGGATGATGAAACCCGATCAGCAAATCTATGATTGTGGTTTTTCCTGCACCTGATGGACCTTGCAGGACGGTTATTTTATTCACAGGAATGTTAAATGAAAGACTGTCAACAATCAGTTGTTTGCCATGAGAAAATGATACGTTTTGAAATGAGCAGCCAGCTTTGATCTGCGGATGCTTGGTGCCATCATGGGGTTCTTGCGCCGCTTCGGCATTGGTGATCATGTCTTGCACAGAATAATATGCGCTTTCGATTTCTGTTGCTGCCTGGTAATTTTTTTGTAGACGAGATGCGCTGTAGATGAGTTGAAAAAATAGAACGCCCATCACCGTCAACTCGGGCAATGTCGAGTTGCCATATGTGTGAGCGAGATAGGCGCTTATCGAAATCACGATTGCGATTAGAGCATCGCTGCCATGGGTTAAACCCGCTTTGGCAAAATTAGCGCGAAATAAACTGCGCTTTATAAAGCGTAGTTTTTCATCAAGACGCTTCACCATGGGTCCGTATCGTTCCATGGATTTGAGCGCTTTGATGTTATGCATCACATCGATCATATCGGAGGTAAATACGGCAACGCGAGTTGTAATCTTTTTACCGGTTTGACGTGAAATTCGAACAAGTTGACCGGAAATTGTTGAAACCAGCAAGCCGCCCAGCATGGCAGCCACAGCGACTCGCCAGTTGATCAAGAAAGCTGCCACCACATATGCGGCAATTTGAAATAACATTGAGGTGACAAGGGCTGCATAACTATAGGCATCTCCAGCTCTGCCTGCATTGTTGCTGAGTTCATTGGCGATTGAACCACCACTTTGATCACTGTAAAAACTCCAGCGGGCATTGAAAAGTGCTTTGATCAGGCGTTGGCGCAAATTAATTGTCACGCGTGCTCCCGCCATGCCGGTGTAGGTGGCTGCTGTGAACAAAAGTGCTGAGCGCAAAACAAGGAAGCTTGCAAGCATGACCAATAGAATTTCAAGCGTGGGTGTGAGGCCCATGCTGGACAGAAACGCGCGCAAATAGAGTTCTAAAGGTGAGGTTGGGCCGCCACTGCTGTTTATCATGGCGTTTGCAACTGGCAAAATGCTGCCAATGCCGGCAGCTTCGGCTATGCCACCCAGAAGCAAACACAATAAGACCAGCCAAGGTTTGGTTTTTTCGGCATTGAAGAAAATTCTAAAAACTTGCAGCATAAGCGGTGGGTGGCTTCCGATTTCGATTCAGTAGAGATGCGCGTTCAATTATAGGCATTCTGGCAGGCATACAAGCGAGGCGGACATGAGCATTCAACAGATGATTTTTAAGATTGCGGCCAAAACGGTGCAGCAACCAGTATCGCGGTTATTGCGAGGCATGACACTGGGTTCCCGCGTTGCGGTGTTGGGAGATGATCAAGTTTTGCTTGTGCGCCACACCTATTCGGCGGGCTGGATTTTGCCGGGTGGAGGGGTCGAGCGCGGCGAAACTTTGAAGCAGGCTGCATTGCGCGAAATTCGCGAGGAGGGGGGCATTTTGGGTTCCGACCCAATTTTACATGGGATATTCTCCAATGAGCCCAGTTTCCGCGGCGATCATGTGGCTTGTTACATTGTTCGGAAATTTACGAAGACGGGCTGGAACCCTAATAATGAAATTGCCGAAGCAAAGTTCTTTCCATTTTCGCAATTGCCAAGCGATATGACGGGTGGCACCCAGCGGCGACTAGACGAGATTTTACACGGAGAACCCATTTCAGAAATGTGGTGAAGGTGCTTGACCGCGCGGTGGTGAGCCTGTATCGCGATTTTTATGGTTAGAAATCTACACATCAGTTTGCGACGACGCTCATCAGTTTGTTGAGCCACGCTGTTCGGTTTCCTTTTGGGAAACGGCAGTGCCTTTGTTCCCCCTGATTAGAGAACTGCCATGACATTTACTCTCACACCCTCTGCCCAGACACATTCTGACGACTGCAGTGTTGAAGACTTGCTTGACCTCAGTTTTGGCTTGGGGCGGCGCACTAAAACCTCCTATCGCTTGCGTGAAGGTAGTCGCCCTGTCGAAGGTCTTTCACAGGTTATCCGTGACAGTGAATTGGGATTAGCAGGGGCGATTAGTTATTGGCCTTTGGTGATAGGTAAAACGTTTGCGCCTGCAATCTTGCTGGGGCCTCTGGCGGTGCATCCGGCGCGGCAGAATTTGGGCATTGGGCGCGCGCTGATGAATTTCACGTTAGAGAGGGCCAAGGCAAACGGCCACAAACTGGTGCTTTTAGTGGGGGATGCGCCCTATTATGAGCGGGTGGGATTTCAAAAACTGCCGGCGGGGTTGCTGCAACTGCCAGGACCGGTTGATCCAGCACGGTTTTTATTTCTTGAACTTGTTCCCGGTGCGTTGAAAGGTGTTTCAGGAATGGTTTTGCCACCGCAGCGCCAAGCTGAACTTTCAGCGGCCTTCGCGAAACCACATGGCTGATGCTGCAACTAATAGAACCGCCAAGCTGAGCAGAGTTGAGAAGAGTGAAATCTCTTTGATGGCTGTCACACGGTAAAGCCCGTTGGCGCGCAAGTTCATCCACCCTGAACCCGCCATCAAAGGGCTCGGCGTGGCTTTGTTGAAATTTGGAAAGCCGTCTTCCAGCCATGCAATGCCACCGCCTGTGGCCTTAGCAATGGGGGCTAGTTTATCGGGAGTAGCACGAATATCGGTAGCTTCTTTAGCATCAGCATTGCCGATGGCCGTTGCTGCCTGCAAGGTGCCATCAGTCATGGTGTGAAGACCTGCTTCTTGGGCTGGCACATGGGCAGAGAATAAACCGGGAGCAGATTGCGCCAGCGTTATGCTTTGGGTTTTGCCAGAAGGACTGGTGAGGGTGACTGGTTTTACGGTGTCTGCCAAGCTGCGGCGTTCAATAACAATATCGCCACCAACTTGTTTGGCAGAAAGGGCTTCCTCTTCAAGATCAGGTTCCTTCATCAACCAGTGGGCCATGCGGCGCAGCAATTCCGTTTGCGGGCCGCCGCCTTCAAAGCCACGCGCCCAAAGCCAGCCGTGATCAGATAACAACTGTGCCACGCGCCCTTCGCCGATGTGGCTGAGCACCAGCAGGGGCTTGTTGTCAGGGCCAGACATGAGCGTTTCAGAGGCCGGCGCAACATTGGTATCGATCAAACGGAACCAACTGCCCCATGTAGGTTTGCCACCATTGGCACCGGGCAAATCCTTTGTGACGGGGTGGCGGTTGCCCGCTTGTGTGAGGGCTGGTTTAAATTGCGCCTCGGTGACTGCGCCAGTGGGGGCTGCGCTGAGAACATCTGAAAGTGGTGTGCTGTAAAGGCCCTCAGGATCGGCAAAATCAGGGCCAGAGGCGATGAGCAGTGCGCCGCCGCTGCGCACATAATCAGCCACATTGGCCAAATAGGCATCAGGCAAAATGGCCTGCCTGCGATAACGATCAAAAATCACAAGATCAAATTGCTTCAGCTTATCAATGAACAGCTCGCGCGTTGGAAAGGCTATCAGAGAGAGCTCTTGCGTGGGCGTGCCATCTTGTTTTTCAGGCGGGCGCAGAATGGTGAAATGCACCAAATCCACTGCGGCATCGGCCTTCAATAAATTACGCCACGTGCGCTCGCCGGGGTGCGGTTGGCCAGAGACGAGCAACACGCGCAATCGATCTCGAATGCCTTCAACCACCACAACGGCGTGATTGTTTTGTTTTGAAAGTTCACCTTCTCGCAACGCGGCTGAAAGTTCCATGAAATTTTGACCAGCGTGGCTCATGTTCATGGGGATATCGACCACATCGCCGGTGATCACATCCAACACGCGCGGGTCTTCACCGGGAATTTGAATGGTTACAGCGACGTGCGCGCCGGAGCCTGCTGAATCTTCGACATGAAACTGAATGGATTGTGGTTGGCCCACAATGCCAAATCGCGGTGCGTGGTCCACCACCAAACGGCGATCACTCTCGGTCTTACTTCCGGTGATTAAGCTGTGAATGGGTGATGGAAGGCCAGCAGCACTTGTGGGCACATCATGCACTTGGCCATCGGTGATCAGCACGGCGCCAGCAAAACGATCTTTAGGAATATCGGCCACAGCGCGATTAAGGGCTGTGAAAATTCGGGTGCCATCGGCATTGGCTGCTATGCCAGATGTAATGTTAACAACGCGCAATTCGGTGTTGCCCATCTGAGCCACCCGCGCTTTGAGATCGGCTAACGCCTTTTGCGTTTGTTCGGTGCGCTTGCCGATGGATTGGCTTTGGCTTTCATCAACGACGGCCAGAACAATATCGGTGAGCGGTTGGCGTTCATCTTGGCGCAATGTTGGATTGGCAAGGGTGGCCAAGATGATGGCCGCCGTTAGCCCACGCAAAACTGCTCCGCGGATTCTTTTGATCAGCATCAAAATAAAAGCGGCAAGGGTGAGCCCTGCAAACACCCAAATAATAGGCCAAGCGATGAGCGGTGCAAATTCCAATTGCAAATTCATTATTGACCTAGCCTTTCCAGCAAGGCGGGCACATGCACTTGGTCTGTTTTGTAGTTTCCTGTCAAAGCATACATCACAATGTTGACGCCCACACGAAAGGCCATCTCCCGTTGACGATCGGAGCCGGGGATCATTGCGTTTTGGGGCTCACCTTTATCATTCAAGGCCCAAGCAGCGGCATAGTCATTCGAGCCAATAATAACGCCGGAGACGCCGTCAGAATTATTGGTGGGGGAACCAGCGTTTTGCGCTTCCACCCACAATGCGCCACCTTCATAACGACCAGGGAAGGCTTTCAACAGATAGAAAGAGCGGGTTAAAGCGTGGGATTCTGGGACAGGCTCTAGCGGAGGAACATCAAGTTTTGCGAGGATACGTTTGAGGGCATCGGTGGTGCCGCTGTTGGCGTTGAAATCTCCACCGGCATCGCGCAGATCAAAAAATATGGTGCCGCCATTTTTCATGAAGGCATCAAGGCGGGCCAATGCTGCATCGCCGGGTGCCTGCGCGGCTTCGGTGACGGGCCAATAAAGCACGGGGTAAAACACGATATTATCGGTTTCGATGTTAATGGCGACTGGATCGCCCAACACGGCGGAGGTTCGATCTTCCATGACCAAGCCTAAGCCTTTCAAGCCTTGCATGCTGGTTTGATCGATATCAGCGTCACCAGTTTTCACATAAGCCAGATGAGTTTCGAGGGCGGCCTGCATGTCGGTGGTTTCGGCTTTGGCATTTTGCGGGCTGGGCATAATGACAATGAAACTCAAGAGCATTCCAAAAGTTGCGGCCCTGCGGCGGAAGCCGCCGCCCATAAGCAATGCGGCCACTGTATCAAGTAGGAACAACAGGGCCGCGCCCACAAATAATTGTGGTGCGAAACTGGTTGTTTGTGGTGGCGCAACTTTTTGCAAAGCCAATCCTGGGATGGGTGCCAAATCGGCTTCTTTCAAATCGAGATTGATGGCGCGTTCTTGGCCACCATTGGCATAAAGCCCCGCTGGCGTTTTGGGGCTGGCTTTTGCGGCATCAAACTGAGCAACCGGAATGGCTTCAATTGTGTTGGTGGGTGTGACCAGTTCACCCGTTCCTGCCAGCAAAAGGCGGGGAGAAAAAGCAGTGTTGGTTTCAGTGTTGTTCGCTGTTGCCGTGTTGCTGCCTGCTGCTGGTGCAAGGTCTACAATGCGTTGCAACATTTCAACAAAGGTGCCCGAGAGGGCCAAGTTTGACCAATCGGCATTGGCGGTGATGTGGAACAGAATGATCAGGCCTTTGCCTTTTTTTGCGGCGGTCACCAAGGGTGTGCCATCGCTTAGGCTCACCCAGGTTTTTTCAGCCAGTGCTGCATCAGGTTCCGCCAAAACTTGACGGCTGACTGTGACACGGCTGTCGATGGTCAATCCAGCGAATGGACTTTTTTCGCCGAAGGTTTGGATGGATTGCGGAGTTTCCCAACTCAAGGCACTGCCCAAATTGCGGTCTCCCTCACGCAAGGTGACGGGCACTAAATCATCGCTGCTCGCAGCCAGACGGGTGCCTGCAAAGCGCAGCAAAACGCCACCCTTATCAACCCACGGCGCAATTGCGTCATGAGCATCTTGCGGAATTTTTCCAATATCGGCCAAGACCAACATCGAAAGGCCCGCATCAAGTTCAGATTTTAATTCTGCAGTGTCTGCAGGTTCGTGCAAATCGGCATAAGGCTCCAGCGCGCGCGTCACATAATGCAGCGGTGAAAGCAGGGGCTGGGCTTGTTCCTGTGCGGTGCCTGATTGAATTGCGACTGTTTTTCTGCGCCACCGATCATCCAGCAATTGTTTGGCACCTGCATGGTTTTCGCCTGCAATGGTGATGCTTTGAATTTCATTTCTGAGTTCGATAGGCAAACTGAGTTTGGCGCTGACGGTGGTTGCGTTGGCAAAATCGACGGGCGCTTCGGCCAGCACCCGACCATTGCCCGCAACGGCTTGAATAATGGCACTGTTTTTTGCGATTGCACTGCGCAGGGCGGTGACCTTGATATCGCCACCGTCGATCACGGGGCGGGCGAGGGCGATGGGTAAATCGGACTCGTTGAAGGTGAGAGCTTGCAAGTTTTGACCATATAATGCTGTGAGGCCTGCACTGAATGCGGATGCAGTTCCGGCATCTGTGCCATCGGTCAACCAAAGAACTTGGTCCGCTTTTACATTTTGCGCTTTCAGTTTTGCAAATAGGCTCAGGCGATCCGTGCTCAAAGCTTTTGGCTTTAGAGTGCGGGCCAGATTGAGTGCATCACTCGCTGCCATGCTTGTGAGATCGCTAGCCTGCGATGTTGTGGCAAGGGTCACGATGCGGTTGGCGTCGCGCGCGTCCTCCAGAATGTTATGTAAGGCTTCTTGGCGCTGTGGCCAGTTTTTAGCCGCCGCCCAGCCATCATCAACGATAACCAAAAGTGGGCCTGTGCTTTGAACCGAGACCCCATCTTTCTTAGCAAGCGGATGAGCGACAGCGACAATCAAAACGGCAGCCATCGCCAAGCGCAGCAATAAAAGCCACCATGGAGTTTTGTGAGGTGTTTCTTCTGCCGATTGCAATTTTAGCAGCAAACGTAGCGGAGGAAATTTGACCGATAGCGGGCGTGGCGGCGTGAAGCGCAACAACCACCAAATGACAGGCAATGCGGCGAGACCCAGCAGCGCCAATGGTGTTGCAAAACTCAAACTGTTAAGAAACATCATTATTGATCGCTCACCCGCGCATGCAATGCCAGGAGACATTTGATGAGCGGTTGATCGGTGCGGTGAACTGTGAAGCTCCAGCCCAAACGGCCTGCGAGCTGGCGCACTGACTCTCGTTGGCTTGCATAGGCTGCGGTGTAACGCTCACGAAAATTTTCAGTTTTTGGGGCGAGGAAGCGCTGGGGCCCATCAAGCCCAAGGAATTCTACGCGACCGTCATAGGGAAGGGTTTCCTCGGCGGGGTCTGCAATTTGCACAAGATGCCCACGCACGCCACTTTGCGCCAAAGGGGTGAGCGCCTTCTTGATGTCCTCCGGATCATCAAGAAAATCAGAAATCAAAACTGCGGCGGATTGGCGTTGCATTTGATTTGGCTTTGGCAGTGAATTTGGTTGTTGGCTTTCGCACCAATCAGCCATCGCTCGCAAAGTAGAACGGCCCACACCAGCGCGGTGCGGGCTGCCCAATGCGCCAATGCGCTCATGGGCGCGAATGGCCAAACTGGCCAATGCCAATTGCAAAATTTGCGCATGATGCTTCTTCGTTTCGGATGCTAAATGCGACTTGAAATCCATGCGCGGGCCAGCATTAGACCACAGCCATAAAGTGTTTGCTGCCTCCCATTCATTATCGCGAATGAACACGGCATCAGATTTTGCACTTCTGTGCCAGTCAATGCGCTGCGTTGAATCGCCAAAACTATAATTGCGATATTGCCAGAAGTTTTCACCGGGGCCTGCGCGTCTGCGGCCATGCACGCCTAAGATCACCGTTGCCGCAATCCGCTCGGCCTTCACTAGAAGGGGCGGCAGACTTTGCGACAATTGTTCGGCGCGGGTTGCAATCATCGTCAGGCCAGAGTTTCCGCGAGGCGTGCAATTATTTGGCTAACAGTTGTGCCTTCAGCGCGCGCAGCAAAATTAAGTGCCATGCGATGTTTGAACACTGGTTCCAGCAGGGCAATCACATCTTCAATGGAAGGTGACAAGCGGTCTTGCAAAAGTGCGCGCGCGCGGGCGCAAAGCATCAGCGCTTGGCTGGCGCGGGGGCTTGGCCCCCAGGCCACTGCATCATTGATATAAGCTGCCGCATCTGGGCCGGGGCGGGCCGCACGGACCACTTTCAAAATCGCATCAGTCACCTGTTCGCCAACAGGGATCGTGCGGGTGAGGTGCTGCGCCGCCAGAAGATCTGCTGTGGTGAGCACAGCTTTGGGCGCAGCTTCTTCATTGCCTGTGGTGGCAAATAACATGCGGCGTTCAGCATCGAGAGGCGGATAAGAAATATCGACTTGCACAAGAAAGCGATCGAGCTGGGCTTCGGGCAGGGGATAAGTTCCTTCTTGCTCAATAGGGTTTTGCGTGGCCAAAACATGGAAGGGCTCCGGCAAATCATGGCGCTCACCTGCCACAGTTACATGATGCTCTTGCATGGCTTGCAACAAGGCTGACTGGGTGCGAGGGCTGGCGCGGTTGATTTCATCGGCCATCAGCAATTGGCAAAACACGGGGCCTGGAACAAAGCGAAAGGCGCGCTTGCCTTTGTCATCTACATCAAGAATTTCTGAGCCCAGAATATCAGCAGGCATTAAATCGGGTGTGAATTGCACGCGCTTTTCATTGAGGCCCAGAACTGTGCCCAGTGCTGTGGCAAGTTTGGTTTTAGCAAGCCCGGGCGCACCCACAATTAAAGCATGACCGCCAGCGAGAATGGCAATCATCGCTAGTTCAACCACGTCATTTTGACCGAACACAACATCATTGAGGGCGGCTTTTGCTGCACCAAGTTTGGCGCTTACGGTTTCAAATTCATTCACTATTTGCTTTGCCATTTATTCTGCTTTTCAATTTTCGTTTGTTCGCCCACATTCACGCCTGAGAATGGCGCAAAAGTGGCGCTTCGTCACGCGACTCACATTTAAAACTGTGTATAGATTGGAAACATGATGGCAGCGAGTGATGTGAGCAACCCCCTGCGGGGATTACAGGATGTGGCAAAAGCCAAAGGCTTGCCGCCTGTGCACCTGTGGAATCCGCCATTTTGTGGCGATATTGATATGCGCATCGCGGGTGATGGCCTATGGTATTATATGAATTCGCCCATTGGCCGCATGCCGCTGGTGAAATTATTTGCATCAATTCTTCGTTATGATGCTGACGGCAAATATTATCTCATCACACCTGTGGAGAAATGCGGCATACGCGTGGATGATGCGCCCTTTGTGGCCATTCGAATGCGGGTCGACGGCGCAGGGCAAGAGCAATGCATTTTCTTTGAAACCAATGTGGATGATGAAATTTGTGTAGGGCCAGAGCACCCGCTGCGAGTTGCCGACGAAGTGGGGACGGGTGGCTTGAAACCATATGTTTTGGTGCGTTCGAATTTAGAGGCCTTGGTTTCGCGGGCGTTGTTTTATGATTTGGTGGCAATGGGTGTGAATGAAGGTGAATGGTTTGGCGTTTGGTCGTCGGGCGTGTTTTATCCCATGCAGCGAGCTGCTGAACTATGAGTTTTTCAATTGAAGATTTTCAGGCCCGCGCCAAGGCCGGGCTATTGGCTGACCCACCGCTGGGATGGAACAGATCTGATGATGATATGAATGATCGCGCGCGGATGATCCCTGATGGGGTGGTTACAAAACCTGCCGCTGTTCTGGTGCCAATTATCATGCGGGCCAAAGGTGCCACCGTGCTGCTCACACAGCGCCATGCTGATCTTTCAAAACATGCCGGACAAATTGCTTTTCCGGGTGGACGCATGGATGATGGAGAAACCGCTGTTGAGGCGGCACTGCGCGAGGCGCAAGAAGAAATTGGTTTAGATGCCGCGTTCGTTTCACCGATTGGTTTTCTGGAAGGCTATCTCACCATCACGCATTATATGGTAACCCCCGTGGTGGCTTTGGTGCGCGAGGGATTTTCTTTGCAGGCCCAGCCTGATGAGGTGGATGATATTTTTGAAGTGCCGCTTTCATTTCTGATGGACCCCGCCAACCGCCAAACACAATCACGTGAATGGAAAGGCATGACACGGCACTTTTATGTTTATCCGCATGGCGAGAGATATATTTGGGGGGCGACCGCTGGCATGATAAAGAACTTGCATGACCGACTTTACGAAAATTCTGCCATCACTTTCTAATGCCGCATGGCTTAACGAGCCGCGCTTGCAGGAGGTGATGGGCGTGATCAACCAAGCTGGTGGCGAAGTGCGCGTTGCGGGTGGAGCAGTGCGCAATTCACTGTTAGGTGTGCCGATCAGCGATGTTGATTTGGCCACAACGATGCTGCCGCATGATGTAATGCGTGTGTGCAAGGCCGCAGGTTTTGGTGTTCATCCCACCGGAATTGATCATGGCACCATTACAGTTGTGAACAAAGGTCAGCCTTTTGAAGTGACCACTTTGCGCCTTGATGTGGAGACGGACGGCAGGCGCGCTATTGTGGCCTTCACGGACAATTGGGAGGCTGATGCCCTGCGCCGTGACTTCACGATGAATGCAATGTACTGCGATGCTGCGGGTAAAATATACGATTTTACAACGGGTTATTTTGATATTCAGAGAAAGCGCGTGAGGTTTGTTGGCAACTCCGAAGCGCGCATCAAAGAGGATTATTTACGCATTCTGCGATTTTTTCGATTTCATGCTTGGTATGGAAAGGGCTCGCCCTGTCCAGTTGGATTGGCAGCATCAATCAAACTCAAATCCGGGCTGAAGAAAATTTCTGCGGAACGCATTCGTCAGGAGCTAATCAAGCTTATCATCGCGCCCCGCGCTGTTGAAACACTTAAGGTGATGGCGACATCAGGCATTCTCAAAGTTATTCTTCCGTACACGGAGGAGTGGCGCGTGCTGGCGCGATTGCCCGCGGATGCTGTGTTGCGGCTTTCTGTGTTGGCAAAAAAGCCAGCGGAGATGCAGACTCGATTACGGCTTTCCAACGACGAAGCTTTTCGCATTGAAAGCTTAAATGTTGCGCCGGATATTTCGCCGAAGTTCAGACCTGCCGAACAGCGCGTGTTGCTTTATCAGTTGGGAGTTGAAACATGGTGCGATGCTGTGCAAGTGGCGTGGGCCAAGTCTCGTGCTAAATTAGATGATGCTAAATGGAAGGCCCTTTTGGATTTGCCAAATTTATGGCCTGTGCCCAAATTTCCGGTGACGGGGAAAGATTTGCTTGCGATGAGTTTTCCATCAGGCCCCGGCATGGGTGCTGCACTTGGTGAACTTGAAGATTGGTGGGTGGCTTCAGATTTCAAGCCAAGCCGCGATGAACTATTGAAAAGGATTGAAGATGGAAAATGAAACCGACATCATTGTGATGAAAACCACGGGCAAAGGCGCGCCGAAGAAAGACGCAGGCAAGCCTGATAAATCCAAACTGCTCAAGGGTTCCTATAAAACCAATACTTGGAACCATTTTTCTGGTGAAGATGGCCGTTTGCATTGTGGCATTTGGGAATCGACACCGGGCACGGTGATGGTTGAATATTTGGAATGGGAATTTTGCCATTTCATTCAAGGCGAGGCGGTTTTAACGCGCACCGAAGATGGCAAGAAATGGCGCTTGAAGCGCGGCGATGCGTTTATCATTCCGTCAGGCTTTAAAGGCACATGGCAGACAGTGCGCAAAGTGAAGAAGCATTATGTTATTATGATGCCAAAGGACGAATAATGAAATCTGTTCTCATCACAGGTGCCGCAAAGCGCATTGGCCGCCAGATGGCATTGGATTTGGCCGCCGATGGCTGGGATGTGGCGGTGCATTGCAATCATTCCAAGACTGAAGGCGAAGAAGTGGCAGCACTCATCTGCGCCATGGGCCGAAAAACATGTGTGGTGCAGGGTGATTTGGCCGATGCGGATATTGCCTCACGTCTGATTGCCCAGTCAGTGGCGGGAATCGGTCCGCTCACGGCGCTGATCAACAACGCCTCAATTTTTGAAAGTGATGGCGTGGGTGATATTACGCTCACCAGTTGGGAGAGGCACCAAAATATAAATCTCCGAGCGCCCATAATGTTGGCGCAAGAATTTGCCAAGCAACTCCCCAAAGGAGCAAATGGCTGCATAATCAATATTATCGATCAGCGCGTGTGGAAGCTGAACCCGCGCTTCTTTTCCTACACCATGTCAAAATCTGGCCTGTGGACGGCCACGCGCACTTTGGCACAAGCGTTGGCTCCACACATTCGCGTGAATGCCATTGGGCCGGGGCCGGCCTTGCCATCAGCGCGCATGGATGCAGCGGAATTTGCCAAGCAAGAGAGTTTGACGTTGCTGGGCATCGGCACGTCGCCCACTGAGATATCGCAAGCCGCGAAATTCATTATGTCTCAGCCAGCCCTCACGGGGCAGATGATTGCTTTAGATGGTGGGCAGCATCTGGTGTGGCAAACTGCCGATGTTGTTGAGGTGAATGAATGAGCAAAATAACCCACCACGTCGCCAGCGCCGGAGCCCGCGTGCGCCACGTGTTTGTGCGCGATTTAGATTTGATGGCGCTGATTGGCATTTATGATCATGAGAAAGTAAAGCCGCAGCGCATTGTGGTGAATGTCGATCTCTCGGTGCAAGAAGCGCAGGGCCCGATGAGCGATGATATTGACCACGTGGTGTCTTACGAAATTGTGGTCAGAAAAATCGAAGCGATTGTTGCGGCGGGCCATGTGAATTTGGTGGAGACTTTGGCGGAGAAGTTTGCTGAGGCGTGTTTGCGCGATAAGCGTGTGTTGGCGGCACGGGTGCGGATTGAGAAGCCTGATATTATACCCAATGCCAGAAGTGTGGGTGTGGAGATTGAGCGGGGAAGGTGAAGGTGCGCGAATTTGCGTTCGTTTTAATAGAGGGGAAATTAGGTTTTGCTAACACTATTGTATTGGCTAATGGGAGCTGCTTTTTGGCTATTTCCTTGTGGAATTGGATTTATGGCTGTAATCCTAAACAACAGGACCGAACAGCAACGCCATCGGAACTTTGTAGTTCTGCTTCTTTGCATTTATGTCTTGGCGTTTTTTTTGGTGTATTGGCGTCATATTTTTTGAATTCGCTTTTCTTTTATTTTACTGAACAATCGCCTAGTTGCTTGCTGGCCCAGATTTCTATTGTTTAATTCACGTATCAAAATGAATCCGCCATCACTTGCCATTAACTGCCATCTGTGCTAGCGTTTCTTTAAATTCGCTCGTGGCAATGCTTCGCTCCGAGCGCCTCAGCATGAGGGATTTGTTTTCTCCCTCACCCTGAGGTGCCCCCGCAGTGGGCCTCGAAGGGCTGACGGCAATGAGTCATAAGTTATTCAACGGAGACCCTATGCCTGAACCACAACTTTCCGTCCGATCCTCTAAAGCTCTCAAGCTTGCGCATTTGCTGGCCAAGAAGGAGCGGCGGACTGTTGCTCAGGTGGTGGAGCGGGCGTTGGAGCTTTATGCCCATGAAGAACCGCAGCGCGAGGCTGCACTTGATTTTTATGCGCGGCTTTCGCGGGACTATGGCACAGATTTGGATTTGGATGCGTTGATCCGCGAGGACCGCAAACCAAATTCAGGGATTGATCTTTGATTTTTCTTGACACGAATGTGGTGTCGGAACTTGTTCGTGCAGCACCAGATAGAAAAGTGATTGAGTGGCTGGTTAAACACGACACTGCGCTTGCACTTTCCACAATTGTTTTGGCCGAAATAATATATGGAATTGAAAAAATTCGCCCTGATGAGCGGGCTCGCAGGTTGGAAGGGTTCCCCTCCGAATTGCAGCGGCGTTATGCTGGACGGCTTTATAGTTTTGATCAAGAAAGCGCTTTGCATTATGGAGTGCTGATGGGCCATTCACGCAGACAAGGCCGTATTCTCTCAACAGCTGACGGTATGATTGCTGCCATTGCTTTGCGTCATCACGGTGAGTTGGCAACGCGCAATGTTGACGATTTTGTGTTGCCCAATCTGGTAGTCCATAATCCTTGGACAGATTGATGTTGCCTTTAACACGGTATTTCCCTCCCCCTTGTGGGGAGGGTTAGGGTGGGGGTCGCTCAGACGTTTAATTTTTAAGACGAATTCTTTTCTATATTCAGACACCGGAACGACCCCCACCCCGGCCCTCCCCACAAGGGGGAGGGGGAAGTGTTGGAATTTTCTTTCTAACAATGAGTGCGCTACAACCTCCTCATGACCGATTCACCACCCCTCACTGGCACCGAGCTCATTCGCGATTTCGTCACGCGGCTTCCTTCTAAGCCGGGCGTTTACCGGATGTTTGATGCCAAGGGGGATGCCATTTATGTGGGCAAGGCTAAGAACCTGAAGAACCGCGTTTCGAATTATGCTTTGGGGCAGGGCCATAATAATCGCATTGCTTTGATGATCTCACTCACCTGCAATATGGAATTTGTGGTGACGGAATCTGAGGCTGATGCGCTGCTGTTAGAAGCGAATCTTATCAAGAAGTTACGGCCTAAGTTTAATGTGTTACTTCGGGATGATAAATCGTTTCCCTATATCTTGATTGCGAAAGATCATGCGGTGGCGCAGCTGGCGAAGCATCGTGGGGCGCGCAATCGCAAGGGCAATTATTATGGGCCGTTTGCATCGGCTGGCGCTGTGAACAATGCCATCAACACCATGCAGAAAGCGTTTCTGCTGCGCACCTGCACGGACTCGGTTTATGCCAATCGGTCGCGGCCGTGTTTGCTGTATCAGATCAAGCGCTGCTCTGCGCCGTGTGTGGGTTACATCACGCCGGAGGATTATTCTGAACTGGTGCAGGAGGCCGAAGATTTTCTCACCAGCAAATCAACCGCTGTAAAAGCAGAGTTGGCCGCGAAGATGGAACAGGCGGCTGACGCATTGGAATTTGAAAATGCGGCGCGGTTTCGGGACCGGATTCAAGCCATGAGTTTTGTCACGCAGACGCAAGGCATCAACCCGCAAACGGTGGATGAGGCCGATGTGTTTGGCATGGCGCTGGAGGGTGGGCAGTTTTGCATTCAGGTGTTCTTCATTCGCTCGGGCCAGAACTGGGGCACGCGGGCTTATTTTCCAAAGACTGATAAGACTATGGAAGAGGCCGAAGTGCTATCCTCGTTCCTCAGCCAGTTCTATGATGACAAGCCCATCCCATCGCAGATCATCATCAGCCAAGATTTTGAAGAGCGGAATTTGTTGGAAGAAGCCTTCACGGCTCATGCCGGCAAAAAGATCGAAATTTTGGTGCCGCAACGGGGTGAGAAGAAGTCTCTTGTGGAACATGCGGTGACCAATGCGCGGGAAGCCAATGGGCGGCGCATGGCGGAATCATCGTCACAAGGCAAATTGCTTGAAGGTGTGGCGAAAGTGTTTGGCTTGGCCTCGAGCCCGCGTCGTATTGAAGTTTACGATAACAGCCACATTCAAGGCGCGCACGCCGTGGGTGGCATGATTGTGGCGGGGCCAGATGGCTTCATGAAAGCGCAATATCGCAAGTTCAATATCAAGGCTGAAACCTATCAAGCCGGTGATGATTTTGCGATGATGCATGAAATGCTCACGCGGCGCTTCACCCGCCTGATCAAAGAACATGGCGATGAACAGGATGATGACGAGTCGCTCAACTGGCCAGATTTGTTGTTGATCGACGGCGGGCAGGGTCAGCTATCGGCGGTGCAGGCGGTGTTGGCGGATTTGGGCTTGCATGATTTACCCGTGGTGGGGGTGGCCAAGGGGCCAGACAGAGACGCTGGCCGCGAGCATTTTCACACGAGCGGCAAGCCAAGTTTCATGCTCGAAGCGCGTGATCCTGTACTTTATTACATTCAGCGCCTGCGCGATGAAGCGCATCGCTTTGCCATTGGCACTCATAGGGCCAAGCGGTCAAAGGCCATTGGCCTTAATCCATTGGATGAAATTTCTGGCATAGGTGCCAAACGCAAGAAAGCCTTGCTCCAAAGCTTTGGATCGGCGAAAGCTATCTCCAAGGCCAATGTGGCTGATTTGGCGGCGGTTGACGGGGTGAATTCGGCGCTGGCACAAATTATATATGACCATTTCCACCCGGAGACCTGATGACCAATTCGGCCCAAATGGCACCACGATCAAAAGTTTGGAATGTGCCAAATATTTTGACCTATGGTCGCATTGTTGCGGTGCCTGTGGTGGCTTGTCTTCTGCTGTGGGGCGGTGATCCTGCGCGGTGGGTTGCACTGGGTATTTACATTATTGCGGCGATTACCGATTTTCTGGATGGCTATTTAGCGCGCAAATGGCAGCAGCAATCGGCTTTGGGCCGCATGCTGGACCCCATTGCCGATAAGGTTTTGGTTTCAGTTATCTTGTTGGTGTTGGCGGCTGATGGGGTTTTGGATGGTGGCCATATTTGGGCGGCGATTATTATTCTGGCGCGTGAGGTTCTAGTTTCAGGCTTGCGCGAATTTTTAGGCGAACTTCGGGTTTCAGTTCCGGTTACGCAAATTGCAAAGTGGAAAACTACGGCGCAGCTTCTGGCGATTGGATTTTTAATTGCCGGGCCAACGGGCGATAGATTTATTCCGCACACAACCCAAGTGGGCATTTTGTTTTTGTGGGTGGCGGCTGCACTCACGCTCTATACAGGGTATGATTATTTCCGGGCAGGCCTCCGGCATGTGGTGGATGAAGAATGAAAGTTTTATATTTTGCGCGGTTCAGGCAAATGATTGGGCGGGGCCAAGATGAGATTGCAGTGCCAGCGGATGTTTCCACCGTGAATGCATTGCTTAACCATCTGGTGGCCACTGACGCGGGTGTTGCCGCAGCTTTTGCAGATTTGCGCACTGTGCGTGTGGCCGTTGATCAAAACCATTGTGCATTGGATGCCTCGATAATTGGGGCCAAAGAAGTGGCGTTTTTTCCACCTGTTACAGGGGGTTAATTATGCGACTTAATGTTTTTCTTCAAAAAGCGGGCGTGGGCAGCAGGCGCGAAGCTGAGCGCATGGTGGCTGAAGGACGCGTGACCGTGAAAGGCATTAGAGCCGAGGCCACAACACCTGTTGAAGATGGTGATATTGTTACTCTTGATGGCAAGCCGGTTGCGCCAGATACCAAAGCGATACCACGTTTGTTCATGTTGCATAAGCCCATTGACGTTCTCGTCACCAATCGGGATTTTAAAGATCGGCCAACAGTGTTTGAATTGCCTGCACTCACGAAGCCCGGCCTGCCGCGCCTGATGGCAGTGGGCCGCTTGGATGTGAACTCTGAAGGTTTATTGATGCTTTCCACTGATGGGCCTTTGGCCCAAGCGATGATGCATCCTGATACCGGGCTTGCGCGGGTTTACCGCGTGCGTATGCGCGGGCGCTTTTCGGAATCGCAAATTGAGTCGTTGGGCCGTGGTGTGACGATTGAAGGCATTCGCTATCGTGGTGCTGAATTTGTGGAAGAAGTGGACAAGGGTGGGCGCACAAATTCTTGGTACCGCGTCACACTGACCGAAGGCAAGAACCGCGAAATTCGCAAACTGGTACAGCATTTTGGTGGCATGGTGAACAAGCTGGTGCGCACTCAATATGGACCCTTCGTTCTGGATAAGCTGGAGGCTGGCGCCATGGTGGAAGTGAGCCCATGGAAGGTGGCGCGCTTTATGGATGAGTTGGAATCCAAAGGTGCCTTAAAATAGGAGATTGCCATGGAACGGTTTTTCTACCGTCATCAACCAATGCCTAAATTGCGAATTGTTCTATTTGCTGGTTTGGGGTCTGCTATTTCCATTGCCCTGTTGGGATTGTTCACCGACATGAGCAATTATGCCATTCTAATGGCACCATTTGGGGCGTCCTGTGTTTTAAAGTTTGCGGTGCCAGCCAGCCCCTTGTCGCAACCCGCCAATGTGGTTGGTGGACATTTAATTTCTGCGCTTCTTGGCTTGCTTTTGCATTTTACAATGCCAGGACACTTTGCGGTTGCGGGCTTAGCTGTAGGTTTGGCTGTGATGGGCATGATGTTCATGCGCATTGTTCATCCACCTGCAGGGGCCACGGCCTTGGTTGGTTATTCAGTGGCCACAAGCTGGTCGTTTTTGTTGTTTCCAGTTTTGACTGGCAGTGCTTTGTTGGTTCTGATCGCTGCAATTTTTCATAAGTTGAACGGAACAGTTTATCCATTGCCGCGGCCTTGAAACTAACGCCAGCCCCAAGCTTCGGCCAATTCTAAACACTCTTTCCAATTGACCACAGCAGCTGTGGTTGAGCTGGCGCGCAGGCTGGCGGCAGCGCTGGCATGGGCGAGTTTCAGTGATTGTTGCATGGTCCAGCCTTCGTGCTGGCCAATCAAAATTCCCGCGGCAAAACAATCGCCTGCACCATTAGAGCCCACAATGGCGCTGCGCGGCACGTTGACCGATGCTTGTGCATAAACCTCGCCTTTGCGCGTCATAGCAATTGCGCCGAGAGGAAAATGGATGACGGCGAATTCCAAATTATGATGTGCTTGAATAATCTGCTCTAACGCCATGCGACAGGTGGCAATGTTAGTTAAGCCATTTTCAATGATCCTCTGGCCTGTAATGGCTGCTGCTTCAAAATCATTGATGATGAGGGAATCGAGGTGCGGCAGCATTGGTTGCACCACATTGCGTATTAAATTCACGTCAAATGAGGCCATTTCTAAATTTGATTTTAGCCCAGCAGCCCGCGCCTTTTTGAGAAGTGTTACCCAGCCATTTGCATCTTCTTTCCATGGTGAATCGAGCTTTTCATGAAAGCCGGGCAGGCCCATGTGAACATATCGTGCAGTAGATTTAGTAAAATCAAAATCATCGGGGGTTTGGGCGGCGTGGGCGCCTGCGGTGCTGAAGAAGGTGCGCTTGCCGGAATCCTTTGCTGTCATGGCCATCACATAGGATGTTGAAAGCCCAATGCGCATTTCAAGCTGGCTGCGATCAATGCCATGATCATCACAGATTTTATACAGCTTTCTCCCGTTCGCATCATCGCCCACAAGGCCTATGGCGCTCACTGGAAAAGGGGCTCCCAGTTTTACCAGTGCGGTTGACAAGTTATGGCCGGGGCAACCGCCCTGATCATCTTGGGAAAGCACCACAGCCACTGTTTCTTCTGGCGGCCAAGTGGCAATAGAAAGGTTGCTATCGATGCACCATGCCACGCCGCAGAGAATGCCGGAACGAGTCATAAGTCCTACTTCAAAACCGGATCAGTAATTTCGTTGTCTGTCTTCAAATCACGATCTGGCACGAGTTTATGTTTGGCCATATGATCATGATAAGCTTTCACAGCATCGGCTGATTTCATGTTGCCTTCAATCACAGCGCGCATCAGGCGGACAAGTTCCAGCGGCGCCTCGGCGAAATTGATTTTGCGACCAAACAATGCCACGCGGCCTCCGTGTTTTTCGCATTGGCTGGCCAGTTCAAATGTGTCGCGTGTGGTGCCACGTGCGCCGCCTAAAATGCCCACAATGAGCCTTGTGGGATCGTAACTTGCCAGCTCTTCCATGGCAGCTGCACCATTATATTGCATCTTCAGAAATAGTGGGTGTTCATTACTTAATACGCCACCAAGGCTGCGCACGATGCAGTCGTTTATATAGGTCCCCAGGTCAGCACCTTTCAGGCCAATATCCATGGCAGGGTTAAATATTTCGAGAAAGTGGCGCACCTTGGCGGTTGCACATTCTTCGCGGAACTTGCCATATTCTTCGAGCGAATAAAGATCGGCTTCCACGTCATTGCTGAACGTTACGGAATACAAGCCAAGGTCAGCGAGCTTTTTAACTTTCTCTGCGCGCGCGGTGCGAAAGGGATAGGATTCCGTTTCTTTATAGCTTGAGCCGCGTTGCGACCAGATATCTGTTGTGTCGTTTAACCGAATGGCTGGTGTTACTTTAGATTTTGTAAAGAAGCCCTTGGCCGATAGCGCCTCGCAGGATGAGGCCGACATCAGCATAATATCAACGAGACCTGATTTGGTCATCTCTGACATTGCAGCTAAATATTCGGCTTTGGTTTTCATTTTGCTTGAACCATCGCGCCTAGGGCCGGGCGCGGCGCGGCCAAAGCCCATGTCACCGTCTTTCGCATCCGCGATGATGAAATCTTTTGGCGTATATTTGCCGCCGCGAATTTTCGTCAGTTTGGTATCAAGCGTTTTCATTTTGATTTCCTGTTGCTGTGGATTATCTAGCGTCTATCGCGGGGAATGGCTAGGCTTGGAATTGGAGATTGGTATGTCAAAAAAGAAAGCGTTGATTGTTTGGGGTGGTTGGGACGGGCACACGCCAGATCGATCTGCTGCCGTGGTTAAAGGCATGTTGGAGCGCCATGATTTCGATGTGCGCGTGGAAAATTCCACCACAGCCTATGCTGATCCTGCGATCCACGAATTAAATTTGATCGTGCCGATGATCACCATGTCGACCATTCAAAAAGAGGAATGTGAAAACCTGTGTGCCGCTGTGCGCGGCGGTGTGGGGCTTGGTGGCTTTCACGGCACTATGTGCGATTCATTTCGCAATGAAACTGAATATCAATTCATGACGGGCGGGCAATGGGTTTCGCACCCCGGCAATATTATTGATTACCGTGTGAACATCGTGAAGCCTGATGATGCGCTGGTTCATGGCATTGGTGATTTTGATTATCACTCCGAGCAATATTATATGCATGTGGACCCAGCCAATGAAGTGCTGGCCACAACCACATTTACAGGCGAACATTGCGCATGGACAAAGGGCGTTGTGATGCCTGTGGTGTGGAAGAAAATCTATGGCGCGGGCCGCGTGTTTTATTCGGCTTTGGGGCACACAGCCGACGAATTTGCTGTGCCACAAATGGCGAGCATTGTAGAGCGTGGGCTTATTTGGGCCGCGCAATGAGGAATGCGATTTCGGCATTGAATTGAGTGATCGCTTTGTTTCCCTCAGCTGTCGCGCTGTAAATCCCACGCTCCTGCTTCACAAACCAGCCATAATAATCGCTGCGTAAAATTGTGGCGGCGCGTTCGACTTTAGTTTCTTGACGCAAGTTTGCAATTTTTGTGGGCCCATTCACATGGAGATGCATTAGGCATCGCAGCGCATCTTGCTTATAGGCTGTCATCAATTTGGTCTTAGTGGAGCCGCCAATGTTGGAGTCGCCCAAGCGGGTGCGGAATTCTTTTAGCAAGGCCGCTTTGCGTTTGGCATGGGGGCGTGGCGCATAAGGTGCGGGGTCTGTGACGACTTCGACATTTCCTAACTTTGCAACGACGATGAGGCCCAAACCCAAGCGTTTGCAGAGTTTCACGGCCTCTTTAGGCACGGCACGCTTAGGACGGGCGATTGCGATATAGACTGAATCTGTTAGCGAAAGACGGTCCATCGCTTGATAGAGGAGTTGCAAAGTGAGGCCGGTTTTGAGTTCGACAATGACCGGCGGCTCATCGCCGCGCATGGCCACCACATCACAAGAATTCACCTCGGCCTTGACCGTATAGCCTTGGGATTCGAGCAGTGATTTTACGGGAAGATAAAGGTCAGTTTCAGCCATGCACAGAGTTTAGTTTTTGAGAAGCTGATTCTCCATCGCAAACATATAGTCGCGCTGCAGGGGCAAAGTTTGCAGTGACTTGCTCAATTGGATTTGGAAATTGACATGGTGGAAATAGATGAAGCTCAACTCGCTGGTGACCAGATAAAACTCCCACATGCGGCAGAAGCGTTCTCCCATCATTTCAGCTGCCTTCGCGCGATTTTGGGCGAAGCGTTCTGACCATGCTGCGATGGTGTGTTTGTAGTGCAAGCGCCAGATTTCGGTGTCGGTGATCCAAAGCTTGGTTTTTTCGATGGCCGCAACTGCTTCTGACAATGCGGGCGAATAACCGCCGGGGAAAATATACTTTTTCAACCACGGGGCGGCGGTGCCGGGGCCATCGGTGCGGCAGATAGAATGGATCAGGGCGACGCCATTTTCATTGAGCAGCCTTCGCACCGTGTAAAAATATTCTGGCAATGAGGAAAGTCCCACATGTTCCAACATGCCAACTGAAACGATGCGGTCAAACTCGCCTTGCACTTCGCGGTAATCACGCAGTTCAAAATTCACTTTGTCGCTGAGCCCCATTTCAGCCACGCGACTTTGCGCAAATTTAAGCTGTTCGACTGAAAGCGTGACACCTGTAACTTTCACATCAAAATGAGTGGCCAAATAAAGGCTCATGCCGCCCCAGCCGCAGCCAATATCCAAGACTTTTTGTCCGGGTTTGAGATCAAGCTTAGACGCAATATGGCGGAGTTTGTTTTCTTGTGCTTGCTCCAGGGTGTCTTGAGGCGTGCGGTAATAGGCGCAGGAATAATTCAGGTCCTTATCCAGGAAAAGTTTGTAAAGATCATTTGAAATGTCATAGTGGTGCTGCACATTTTCCCGCGAGCGCAGAAGCGTGTTTTCTTCCAGTTTGGATTTCAGTTTACCCGCGAGAAACGAAACAATGAGACCGGCAGAAGGACTGAGGGGAGTCCCTTGGTTCAAACCGAACAGCTCAATAAAATCGCGAAGTGTGCCTTTTTCGATGGTCAAAGTGCCATCCATATAAGCCTCGCCCGCCGCCATTTCTGGCTTCACATAAAGCATCTTATAAAGGGCGGGATCATGGAGTTTTACCCGCACAAAAGGTGCGGGGGTTCCGCCATGAACATGCAAGCTGCCACTCGCATCTTCAATCTCAAGCGTTCCCACTTTGATGATGCCAGACAACATTTGATTCAATAACTTCATGCGTAAACTCCTGAAGGGAAATTAGCGCGAAGTTTTGGTGATGTCGATGCGATTATGCCCGAACAGCACTTGAGTAGGCGTCCATCAAGGTGCGGCTCATGTTGCCGGGAGTGAATTTATAGGGGCCGATTTCGGCTACGGGTGTTACTTCAGCAGCGCTTCCCACGATGAAACATTCGTTATAGGTTGGTAGTTCTTCGGGCATGATTCTCGTTTCAATCACGTCCATGCCTTGGGCTTTGGCTATGGAAATGACCGTTTGCCTTGTGAGGCCATTGAGGAAGCAATCAGCAATGGGCGTGTGGATGGCGCCATCTTTGATGAAGAAGATGTTGGCACCAGTGCATTCGGCCACGCGGCCTTGCCAATCCAGCATCATGGCATCGGCATAGCCCTTTTTCTCGGCTTTGTGTTTTGAGATTGTGCAGATCATATAAAGGCCTGCAGCCTTGGCGTGAACGGGCGCGCACATCGGGTCTGGCCTGCGATATTCAGCGATGTCCAGCTTAATGCCCTTCATTTTGGTTTCAGGATCAAACATGGAAGGCCAAGCCCAAGTAGCGATGGCCACATGAATTTTGTTGTTCTGCGCGGAAACGGCCATCATTTCGCTGCCACGGAAAGCTACTGGGCGCACGTATTGATCGCCACCGCCCGCTAGTTTTACAACTTCATCCTTGGCTGCATTGATTTCAACATCCGTGTACGGAAGATCAAAATCCAAAATATTGGCTGATTTGCGGAAACGCTGGGTGTGCTCTTTCGATTTGAAAATCTTGCCACCGTAAGAACGTTCGCCTTCGAACACGCTTGAGCCATAATGCAGGCCATGGGTGAGCACATGAACTTTAGCATCTTTCCACGGAATGATTTCGCCGTTGAACCAAATATGGCCATCGCGTTGATCAAAAGGAATGATGGACATTGAAATCTCCCAAACTATTCTGCATTGAATTTGATTAACGCTAACACAGTTGGAATATATGTCAATATGACTGACATAATCAAGAAGCATAAATTATCAGAGGCTGAAGCAGTGGCTTTGGTGGAGCTGTTGTTTTTTGCCTACCGCGATTTCGTATCTGATCCGGATGAGATTCTGGAAGGTCTAAGTTTTGGTCGGGCGCATCACCGCATTTTGCATTTTGTCGGTCGCGATCCCGGAATGACAGTTGCCAGTTTGTTGGATATTTTGAAAATCACCAAGCAAAGTTTGGCGCGGGTTTTGAAAGAGCTGATTGATAAAGGCTATGTGTTTCAGAAGGAAGGCGAGGTGGACCGACGTCAAAGACTTCTTTTTTTAACGGACACGGGCGAGGCGCTGCGTCAAAAACTGATGGCTCCACAAATTGCACGTTTTCAGAAAGCCGCTTTGGAAACAGGTGGGGTAGGGCTTCGCGATTTACTTCTTCATCTGATCAATCCCGAGCATCGGAAGGCGGCGGCTGAGTGGAGCTTACGGGTGGGGGAAGTGAAATGACGGAGCGATCTCACATTCTCATCGTCGATGATGATAAGCGCATTCGCGAGTTGCTACGGTCCTATTTAGTTGAAAATGGTTTCATGATTTCGCTTGCGGCATCGGCGGCAGATGCACGCGAACGGATGCGGGGCGTTATTTTCGATTTGATAATTCTGGATGTGATGATGCCTGGCGAAACTGGGCTTTCATTGGCCCGTGATTTGCGTTCGAATGCTGTGGCTATTCCCATTCTCATGCTCTCGGCATTGGCGGAAACGCAGCACCGCATTGCCGGGCTCACTACAGGTGTAGACGATTATTTGAGCAAACCGTTTGAGCCGCAAGAATTGTTGTTGCGCATTCAAAGCCTATTGCGCCGTGCTGCGCCCAAAAATGATATTCTTCGCGATGCTGTGTTTGGCGATTGCCGCTTTAATATTGCACTGGGAGAATTGCTGCGCGGCGGTGAAGCGGTTCGGCTGACATCGCGCGAAAAAGACATACTGCGCTTGCTCGTGCAAAAAACCGGAGAACCATTGAGCCGCGTTGAACTTGCTCAATCGGGCGGTGAAGACAGTGTGCGCAGTGTGGACGTGCAGATTAATCGGTTGCGGCAAAAAATTGAGGCGGATCCTTCAAATCCAAAATATCTGCAAACCATTCGCGGTGCAGGTTATGCCTTATATCTGGATAAGGCTTAGCAATGCGCAACAGGCTTTATGATCGTTTCAACGAATTTTTAGAAACTTATGCACCGCATGGGCTTTATGGGCGTGCGTTGGCAATCATGATTACACCTGTGGTGTTGTTGCAGCTGCTCATGGCTGGCGTGATTATAGAGCGCTATTGGGATAATGTGACCAAGGTTTTGGCGCGTTCGCTTTCGAATGAAATCGGTTTGTTGATCACACTCTATGAACGGTCTGATAAATCTGATCATGCTTTGGATGATATCAAACAGCTTGCCCATCAAAAACTGCGGATGGATTTTTATTATCGTCGCGGAGAAGAGCTTCCTAAACCCTTGGCGATTCCTTTGCTCTCGCTTTTTGATACAAAGATTAAATATTATCTTAGCACAGAATCCGACCGAAATTATTGGGTTAATAGTTCTGCACCCAATGGTCAGGTTGAAATTCGAGTTGAAGTGGAGAAGGGTTTGATTTTTCAAACCAGTGTGGATGCAGACCGCGCACATGCTGTGGGCACGCCGTTGATGCTGTCGTTTATGGTGCTTTCGGCATTGTCACTTCTGGGCATTGCAGTGATTTTCATGCGCAATCAGATCAAGCCTATTTTAGACCTGACGAAAGCGGCGCAAGAATTTGGTAAGGGCCGCGAGGTTGGAAAATTTAAGCCGCTGGGCGCTACAGAGGTGAAACTGGCTGGCGAGGCATTTTTAGATATGAAGCGCCGCATTGCGCGGCATGTGGAGCAGCGCACCACCATGTTGGCTGGCGTTTCGCATGATCTGCGCACAATTCTCACGCGTTTTCGTCTTGAATTGGCCGTGCTTGGAGATAACCCGCGCGCCGCGCCTTTGCGCGAAGATGTGAACGAGATGCAACAAATGCTTGAAGATTATATGGCGTTTGTGCGCGGCGACGGCGGCGAACAAGCATTACTGCTATTCGTGCCAGATGCTGTGCGGGCGGTGGTGCAAACTTTTGAACGCGAGAATTCTCGCATTTCTTATCGCGAAATTCCTGAGATTTCGATTTTGCTCAAAGCCAATGCCTTTCGAAGACTGCTGACCAACATTATTGGCAATGCCGTTCGTTATGGCAAGACTGTGACAGTTAAGGGCGAATTGAAAGATGAACGGTTGTGGCTTTATGTCGATGATGATGGGCCGGGCATTCCGCCACATCAGCGTGAAGATGTGTTTCGCCCCTTTGTGCGTTTGGACGAAGCGCGCAATCTTGATAAAACTGGCACGGGCTTAGGCTTGGCAATTGCGCTTGATATTGCACATGCGCATGGAGGCGATATTTTGTTGCAAGATAGCCCGCTGGGTGGATTACGGGTGGCGATTAAAATTCCAATGTGAGGTTCACCACATGCTTGTCTTCGCTCGGCCAGGCCAATCGCCGTTATAGTCAGACGCTTTGATTTCACCCTTTGTGAGCGATTCCAAAACATCGCCTGTGCTTGGAACGGCATCTTTCGCCACAAATTTTGAAGGGTCCCATAATCCAGAGCGCAAAATGGCGCGGGCACATTGGAAGTAACAGGTTTCCACTTTTACGATAATCACACAGCGTGGCGGCTTTTCCTCCACTGCGAATGATTGGCAAAGTTCATGATCAATTGTGAGATAGGCGTTGCCGTTCACACGGAATGTGGTGCCACTGCCGGGGATTAAAAAAAGAAGTGCCACCCGTGGATCGATCACAATGTTGCGCAAGCTATCAATACGATTGTTGCCGCGCCGATCTGGCATGGCCAGAGTTTTTGAGTCGAGCACCCTCACGAAGCCTGCGAGATCGCCACGAGGAGAGCAGTCGAGGCCTTCCGGGCCAACGGTAGCCAACGCAACAAAAGGTGATATTTCGATGATGCGTTGATAGACTGGCGCTATGGATTCAATCTCTTTTGCTGTCGATGCCAGCGCTGGCTGAAGGTTGTAGATTGCTTCCAACTCGGCAATGTTTTTAATGGTGGACACGGAATGCTCCTGCAACAACTAGACCTGTTCGCCGTCTTTTTCACCCCAACGATCATGAAATACAAGGGTTTGCAAATCGAGCCGGTTGCGCCAGCCTTTAACTTCAAGTTCGGGCTTCTGAAAGAGCTCTTCGACATAGCCTAAACAGAGATAGGCCACGGGCACCACGTGTTCAGGCAAGGCAAGAATTTCGCGTATGTCGGCATCATTGAAGATGCTCACCCAACCTGCGCCAATGCCTTCGGCCCTTGCGGCCAACATCAAATTTTGTACAGCACAGACTGTAGAATAAAGATCAGTATCACGGTTATGGGTGCGGCCCAGAACCACGGGACCGCCACGCTCACGATCACAAGTGATGCAAAGATTGATGGGGGACTGCTTTATGCCTTCAAGTTTCAGCGTGCTATAAAGTGTTTTGCGCTTATCGGAGAAAAGCTCTGCGGCCTCCGCATTGGCCTTTGCAAAAGCATCGCTGATGCGGTTCCTCGTTTCTGCCGCTTTGATGAAGATGAAATTCCATGGCTGCATGAAACCCACTGAAGGGGCATGGTGGGCTGCCATTAGCAATCGGTTCAAAACATCATCAGGGATTTCTCGGGGTAAAAATTGACTGCGCACATCGCGCCGTGTCAAAATCGCTTTATAAACGGCGTCTTTGTCGTCTCCATTAAATGGCGCTGCATGCGCCAATTCGCCAGAAGTGTTTGGCATTGTCGTCCCCTCATTAATCAATTGAAGTGCCGATTTCCAAACGGCACCCCTATGATGCAAGGCCGGTCTTCTGACTTAGGTTTCAATCGATCCGACGCCTTCTCTGCTCAAGAAGCAAATGGCATTCATCGTTTCGTCCACCTTACAGCGTTGGGCACGTTGCGGAATTGAACCGCATTCCCGATTCTCCAGCTTGCGCTGGCACCTTGCGTGAATAAGGCTAGAGCAGGGGGGAGAGGCAAACAAGTGCTAAAAAAGCTTGCCGCCATTGGGCACAGCAACGCTGGGGCCGATGAGCACCACTCCGCCCGCATCATCGGGAAAGCCCAGTGTTAAAACTTCCGACATGAAAGGGCCGATTTGGCGCGGCGGAAAATTGACCACAGCAGCCACTTGCCGACCGAGTAGTGTTTCCACCGTGTAATGTTTAGTGATTTGCGCTGAGGATTTTTTGATACCAATCCCATTGCCAAAATCAATTTTCAATTTAAAGGCAGGCTTTCGGGCTTCTGGAAACGGTTCGACGCCGATGATGGTGCCGATGCGAATATCGACCTTCTCAAAATCAGTGAAAGTGATTTCAGCCATTAAGTCGCCAGCTCTTTCGAACGAATTGCGGCGGCGGTGATGGCTTTTTCGAACAGGGGCTTCATGCCATCATCAGCCATCAACACTTGCAATGCCGCATAAGTAGTGCCTTTTGGCGAGGTAACGTTCTGACGAAGAGTGGCGGCATCAATACCGGTCTGGCGCATAAGTTCGCCAGAACCAGCAACGGTGGCTCGAGCAAGTTGCATGGCAAGATCAACGGGTAGGCCTATTTTTACGCCAGCATTGGCGAGGCATTCTGTGAGGTAAAACACATAAGCCGGGCCGGAACCGGAAACAGCAGTGACCAGATCAATCATAGATTCATTTTCAACAGTGACCACTTCGCCTGTGGAATCCAAAAGCGCTATGGCCAATTCCATTTGGGCTTTTGACACATTGGCATTGGCAGACATGGCGGTGATGCCACGGCCAATGGCAGCTGGCGTGTTGGGAATGGTGCGAATGATCGCCGCATCTTCACCAAAATGCTTAGCGAAGGTGGCGATGGTTTTTCCAGCAGCCACTGACAAGATGACTGGGCGCGATGATTTCAGGCTCACCAAATTCGGCAAAACATCGTCCATCACTTGTGGCTTTACAGCCACGACAATGACTTCGGCATCGGTGATCGATGTGATTTCTGGGTTGTGGCTAATGTTATGGCGTGCCAAAAGCTCCAGCACTTCTTTGGGAGGCATGGGATCAATGGCCACGATCTTTTTCGGATCAGCTCCACCTTTCAACCAGCCTTCCAGCATGGCACTGCCCATTTTGCCGGCTCCTGCCAAAACCAATGTGCCTGTGAGATTAATCGTCATGCTTCGCCTTGCGTTTCTAACATGGCATTTTCTAATGCGTCTTCAGCGCTGTGGCCAGCCCAGATGACGAATTGAATGGCGGGATAATAGCGCTGAGCTGATTCAACGCCGATGCTGATTATGCCCTCGCATTGTGCATCGTTGGCTTGAGCGCCTCCTGCCAATAACAATGTGTAGCGATAGACAATTGATCCGTCATTGGTCCACAAATCAAAATGGCCTTGCATCATCTGACCATTGATGATGGCCAGAAGCCTCGCCACTTCATCGCGGCGCTTTTCAGGAACTTTAAGATCCAGAATGCAGGCAAAATGCAAAGACTCTAAATCATCGCGCCAGGTGAAGGATAAATTGAGATCAGCCCAGCCGCCGCCAACCAGCATCACAACCTCATGATCATTGGTGCGGTCCACATTCCAATGGTGGCTTTCAGCCAAACGCTCCACACGGTCGAGCGGGTTTAGATAAGGCGCAAATGCCGTCATTAAAAATTCCTCAGTCAGCGGACGAATCATTCTCGCTGATGAGGTGAATGTGATGGAGTGTGACTGCTGCTTCAATGGCAGCAGTGATTCTTCCACATGAATTTAATTGGTTGCGCTCAGCTTCGACTCAAGCTCTGCGATACGGGCTGCTAACTTGTCATTTTCAGTGCGTGCTTTTTCTGCCATCTCGCGCACCACATCAAATTCTTCGCGCTTTACAACATTGAGATTATTGAGCACGCGCTCCACTTGGGTTTGCACCAAGCTATCGACTTCCTTGCGCACACCGGAGGCTGCACCAGCAGCATTGGTCATCAACTTGGCGAGTTCGTCAAAAAAGCGGGAAGATGTGGCGGGCATGGCGATGGTTCCTTTGTTAATTCTTAGCTAGTGATTATCGACACATTCTTCAAGTGCTGTTGCAAGAATCTGCCGCTTGGGGCAATTGGATGCGATGATTGCAGCTTTGTCATTCCCCAACATCAGCCCAAACTTGATCGAGTACGGACCCTTCATCGTGAAGTGGTATGGGCTTGCTTATGTGGGTGGGTTGCTGTTTGCCGGTTGGTATATGAAGGCGCTGGTGGCCAATCCGGCGATGTGGTTTGGGCAAAAACTCACCATGACCAAACAACAAATTGACGATATGTTTATCTGGTTTTTTGTGGGCGTAGTGGGCGGCGGAAGATTGGGTTATGTGCTCTTCTACAATCCGTTGAAGTATTTTGAGCATCCCCTTGATATAATTAAGGTTTGGGACGGTGGAATGTCATTCCATGGCGGCTTTTTAGGGGTTGTAATAGCGTGCTATTTCTATGGCCGCAATATTGGTGCCACGTTGGACCGGATGTTAGATTTAGGTGCGGCCTCGGTGCCTGTGGGTTTGGGCTTGGGGCGGGTTGCCAACTTCATCAATGCAGAACTTTATGGTCGGGCCAGTGATATGCCTTGGGCCGTGATTTTTCCAGGCGAAACTTTTGGCCGCCACCCCAGCCAGCTTTATGAAGCGCTGCTGGAAGGTGTGGTTTTGTTTTTGGCGGTGCGCATTGCCACACATCAATTTGGCGCGTTGGCCAAGCCGGGGCGGGCTTCCGGGGTGTTTGCTTTGGGCTATGGGATGTCCCGAATCTTTGTGGAGTTCTTTCGTGTTCCTGATGTGCAGCTGGGTTACCTTACTGGATTTGTGACGATGGGCATGGTGCTGTCGTTGCCATTGGTTATTGTTGGCATTTGGTTGTTGTGGCGGTCTCGTGACAGAGCTTGAAAAAATAATCATAGAGATGATTGAGGCTGAAGGCCCAATAGGCATCGACCGATACATGGCACTGTGTTTGGGCCACCCGGTGCATGGCTATTATATGAGCCGCGATCCTTTTGGGGCTGCGGGAGATTTCACCACTGCGCCCGAGATTAGCCAGGTATTTGGAGAGTTGATTGGCGTGTGGTGTGTCAATGCGTGGGTGACACTGGGATCACCTGCTCAATTTGCAATCGTAGAGTTGGGGCCAGGGCGCGGCACTTTGATGGCGGATCTCTTACGGGCTGCAAAAGCAGCGCCGGAATTTTTAGCGGCTGCACAAGTTCATTTAATTGAAATGAGCCCGGTGCTTCGGGCAGCACAAAAGGCAAAGCTTGGCGAGGGCGTGACGTGGCATGAAACGGTTGCAACATTACCCGCAGTTCCATGCCTTATTATCGCCAATGAATTTTTTGACGCTCTGCCCATCAGGCAATTTGAAATGCGAGGCGGCAAAACCTATGAGCGCGCAGTTGGTTTGCACGATGGCAAATTGAAGGTGGGATTGGCACCCACTGACAAGAATTTTGAGACCGAAGGTGTTTTTGAAATGTCATCAGTATCGCTTGCTATCGGAGAAGATTTGGGACGTCAGATCAACTCGCTCGGAGGGGCTGCCTTGGTTATTGACTATGGGCATTTTTATTCGGCTGCTGGCGACACGTTGCAAGCGGTGAAGGCTCATAATTTTTGTGATGTGTTAGAAACTCCCGGAGAGGCTGATATTACAGCCCACGTAGATTTTGAAGCTTTAGGCAAAAGTTTTAATGCGAAACTATTGCCAATGCTCACGCAGGGGCAATTTTTGAAGGCCATGGGTTTGGAAATGCGCAGTGAGAAACTTTCGGCGAAGCTTGGAGGGCCAGAGCGAGACGCGTTTTTGGCAGCTTCAGCGCGATTGATTGATGCAGATCAGATGGGAGACCTTTTCAAAGTGTTGTGCGTGGTGCAAAAGGACGGAAATGCAACCTATCCGTTTGGTGCCACATGATTACAGCCACATCACTGACATTTCCCAAAATCAACCACGGATTTTTCACGCGGCAAGGGGGGCACTCAAAAGGTCTGTTCTCGTCGCTGAATTGTGGCCTCGGCTCTGGCGATGATGTTGCAGTCGTGACCCAAAACAGAGCGCATGCAGCCGCCAGTTTGGGTGTGGCAAACACGCACTTGGTTTCGACCTATCAAATTCACAGTGCTGATGTGGTGGTGGTGGATGCGCCGTTTTCGGAGCGCCCGAAGGCCGATGGCATGGTAACTGCGACCTCTGGAATTGCACTTGGCATTTTGACGGCTGATTGTGGTTCGGTTTTGTTTGCTGACGAAAAAGCAGGTGTGATCGGCGCTTGTCATGCGGGTTGGAAAGGGGCTCTGGCTGGGGTGACCGACAGTGTGATTGTTGCGATGGAAAAGTTGGGAGCCCAGCGTGAAAACATTGCTGCTGCTGTGGGCCCTACGATTTCGCAAGCGGCTTACGAAGTGGGTTCTGAATTTTTGAAGGCGTTCGTCGACGCTGATTTAAACAACCAGAAATACTTCAATTCGTCTCTTAAGTCTGATCATTATATGTTTGATTTACCACGGTATTTAGTTGATCGTTTGGGTGCATCTGGATTGAATAGTGTGCAAGATTTGGCGCTCTGCACTTATGAAGATGAGGAATGGTTTTTCAGCTACCGCCGTGCCACCCATCGCAATGAAAAAGATTATGGGCGGTTGATTTCAACAATAGTGCTGCGGGATGATTAGATTTTTTCTGGTTCTTAGCGCGGTGTTGTTGGTGGGTTGTACGGGGCCGCAATTGCCTGTGTTGAGTGATGATCCGCTTCCTATCCACACTGATTCTCTGGTGCGGCCGCCATGGGAGGCTTTAGTGAAAGCAGGGCCGGGTGCGGAGAACGATATTGATCTGGAAACCTTAAATGGACCGCAAGTTGCAGACACTGCGGTTGCCGCTGAAGCGCCAGTTGCGGCTGAGCCTGCCGCCGTTCTGCCAAAGCCCGGCGACACGGTGATCAAAGCCGTTGCCGTGTTGCCTGTGACGGGCAGCGGAGGAGCAGAGCTCACGTCGGCCATGCGCAAAGTATTGAAGGATGCCGGATGGCCTGTGATCACTACAAAACGAGATGATGCTTTGACGCTGCAAGGGTCTGTGGTGGTTGATGCAGCGGCAAACGGTCAACAGGCTGTGCATTTGGTGTGGCGGGTTTTGACACCCAAAGGCAAAAGCCTTGGCGACATCAAACAAAACAATGCCGTGCCCGCGGGTTCGCTGAATGTGGGCTGGGGTGATAATGCTGGCTTTGCCGCGCAGGCCGCCGCCACAGGCATATTCAAATTAATCGACGGCTTTCGTTAACTATCAACAGCCAAGATTTGCACTTGTGGCCCAGCGTTGTTATAGAGCGGCCATCTGCAGAACATAAAGGCTTCACACTTATGATGAAAATCGTTTCGGGGAATTCAAATCGACCCCTGGCGGAGGCAATCTGTTCTTATTTGAATTTACCGATCACTAAAGCCGTTGTAAAACGTTTTAATGACATGGAAGTGTTCGTTGAAATTCAAGAAAATGTGCGCGGGCAAGATATGTTCATTATCCAGTCGACATCTTTCCCCACCAACGATCATTTAATGGAATTGTTGATTATCACCGATGCTTTGCGCAGGGCTTCAGCCAAACGCATCACCGCTGTTATTCCTTATTTCGGCTATGCGCGGCAAGATCGCAAGCCAGGCCCGCGCACTCCTATTTCTGCAAAGTTGGTTTCCAATTTGATCACCCATGCGGGCGCAGACCGCGTTTTGACGATCGATTTGCACGCTGGGCAAATTCAAGGCTTCTTTGATATTCCAACCGACAACCTTTTCTCCGGTCCAGTGTTTGTGCGTGATATCAAACAACACATGGATATTGCAAATACGGTTGTGGTTTCGCCTGATATTGGCGGCGTTGTGCGGGCACGGGCTCTGGCTAAGCGGCTGGATACACCCTTAGCAATTGTTGACAAGCGTCGTGAACGCGCCGGTGAATCTGAAGTGATGAACATCATCGGGTCAGTCGATGGAAAATCATGTATTTTGATCGACGATATTGTGGATTCTGGCGGCACGCTCTGTAATGCGGCTGAAGCACTTTTGGCACAAGGCGCCAAAGACGTGACGGCCTATATTACTCACGGTGTTCTTTCGGGCGGCGCGGTTTCGCGCATTACCAATTCAAAATTGAAGAATTTGGTGATCACCGATTCGATTCAACCCACTGAGGCCGTGAAAGTGGCGCGGAATATTCGCGTTATTCCAATTGCCTCGCTGCTTGGTGAAGCGATTGGCCGCACTAGCCGAGAAGAAAGTGTGTCGAGCTTGTTTGAGTGAGGCAAAAGATGATAGAGGACCAAAATGACCTCAATCATCCAAATTCAAAATCTCTCAAAAACCTATAATACTGGCTTTCATGCCTTAAAAGACATCTCACTTGATATTAAGCGCGGCGAGATCTTTGCTTTGCTGGGGCCCAATGGGGCAGGCAAGACCACGCTGATCAGCGTTATTTGCGGCATTGTGAATAAGTCTTCTGGCGCAGTGCTGGTGGATGGACATGACAATGTTACGGATTTCCGCGCCACGCGCAAAATGATCGGCTTGGTGCCGCAGGAATTGCATCTCTCATTTTTTGAAACCGTTTGGGACACCATCAAATTCAGCCGTAAGCTTTTTGGTAAGCCTGATGATGATGCTTATCTCGAGAAGATTTTGCAGCAACTTTCGCTGCTGGACAAAAAGCATTCAAAAATCGGCACACTTTCGGGCGGTATGAAGCGCCGCGTTTTGATTGCCAAGGCCCTGTCTCATGAACCAACTGTGCTCTTCCTCGATGAGCCGACGGCGGGTGTGGATGTGGAGCTGCGCAAGGACATGTGGAACGTGGTGCGCGGGCTGCGCGATAACGGCGTCACCATAATTCTCACAACGCACTATATCGAGGAGGCCGAAGAAATGGCCGACCGCGTGGGCGTGATCAGCAAAGGTGCCATGATATTGGTTGAAGATAAAACGGCGCTGATGAAGAAAATGGGACAAAAGAAACTGACATTAACTTTGGAAAAACCACTGGTGGCGCTGCCAAAAAAATTGGCCAAATTTAATTTGCAACTTTTGAATAATGGCAGTGAAATCTCTTACGCTTATGATGTGAGCAAGGGCAAGCCTGATATTGCTGGCTTGCTGGCCGATGTGCAGGCGGCGAAGATTGGTTATAGCGATATTCACACAGCACAAAATTCACTCGAAGATATTTTCATGGGGCTGGTGAAGCAATGAACTGGCGCGCTGTTGTTGCAATTTTTACTTATGAGATGAAGCGGTTTTTCCGCACGTTGTTTCAAAGCTTGATATCGCCGGTGATCTCCACGGTGCTTTATTTCATTGTATTTGGAGCGGCCATTGGTTCGCGGATTACGCAAATTGATGGTGTTTCCTATGGTGCATTTATTGTGCCGGGTTTGATCATGCTTTCGATTCTCACACAGAGCATTTCGAATGCTTCGTTCGGGATTTATTTTCCGAAATTTTCAGGCACGATTTATGAATATCTTTCCGCGCCCGTTTCAGCCCTCGAAATGGTGTTGGGGTTTGTTGGTGCTGCGGCCGCAAAGTCAATTCTGATAGGGCTAGTGATTTTGGCCACCAGTGCATTCTTTGTGCCTGTGGTTATTTTGCACCCTTTTTGGATGATTTTATTTCTGCTGCTCACGGCTATCACATTTTCGCTGTTCGGATTTATCATCGGGCTGTGGGCTGATGGCTTCGAGAAATTGCAGATCATCCCGCTCTTGGTGATCACGCCGCTGACATTTTTGGGCGGCAGTTTTTACTCGATCCATGTGCTGCCCGAGTTCTGGCAAAACGTTTCGCTGTTCAATCCTGTGGTTTATTTGATCAGCGGTTTCCGTTGGAGCTTTTACGAAATTTCAGATGTGAGCCTGTCTGTGAGCTTGGGCATGACGTTTGTGTTCTTGTGCATTTGCCTCACGGCAGTGGCGTGGATATTCCGCACGGGATATCGTTTGAAATCCTAGTCAAGAGTTCACGAAACGAGATTACCGAGATTTAATTATATGAGGCTGCGACGGATATCAGCCGTCTGTCAGTCATAATCCTTATACAGACGTTCAGATTAGCTCGTTAATTGAGGATTCCTATGACCATTCTTTCACGTTTTGCATTGGTACTTTTATCAAGTGTTGCTGGTTTTACGTTTGCACAGGCTGCGAGCGTAGCGCCAATCGTCGATCCAAATGTACAGCTGGCCGCATCGACGGTTTTGCATGACGGTGTTTTTGTTGGCGGAAATTATGATGCCTATTATGGAACTGTGCAGGTGCAGGCCACTGTGCAAGGTGGCCAGATTGTGGGTGTTAAGGCTGTAAAATTTCCAAACCACAGTGGTGAAAGCCGTTCGATAAACCGCCAAGCTTTGCCCATGCTTTTGCAAGAGGTGGTGTCTGCGCAAAGCTCGCGCATCAACATGATCTCGGGCGCCACACTCACTAGCCGGGCTTATATTGCGTCATTGCGCGATGCTTTGAAGCAGTCGAATAAGTAAATCTCATATGCATGACATGCGCATCGTGATGGGAATGCCTGTGACAGTTGATATTGTCGATGCTGTGGGCCCATCATTGATTGATGATATTTTCGACTATTTTCACGGTGTTGATCAAAGATTTAGTCTGTACAAGGACGATAGTGAAATCAGCGCTTTCAATCTTGGAGAAGTGCGGGTGCATGAATTGAGCCACGATATGAAGGAGGTATTTTCATTGGCTGAAATCACAAAAGATCAATCACACGGATTTTTTGATATGCGAAAGGCTGATGGCCAAGTTGATCCTTCCGGCATTGTTAAAGGCTGGGCCATTCGCAATGCGGCCCACATTATTGCTGCCAGAGGGGCCAAGAATTTTTATGTCGATGCAGGTGGTGATATTCAAGCTGAGGGCAAAAATGCTGATGGTGAAAATTGGCGCGTCGGCATTCGCAGCCCCTTTAATGATCAAGATGTGATCAAGGTTGTGAGTTTGAGTGGGCAGGGCATTGCAACGTCTGGCACTTATGTGCGCGGCCAACATATTTATAACCCACATGCCGCTTCGAAAGAGATCACGGATATCGTGAGCCTGTCGGTGATTGGCCCCGATGTTTTAGAGGCCGACAGATTTGCCACTGCTGCTTTTGCCATGGGCCAAGACGGCATTTATTTCATTGAAGAAAAGTTGGGATTTGAAGGTTACATGGTGAATGCCAAAGGCATTGCCACCATGACAACCGGTTTTGGAGCATATGTTATATCATGATGAACATCGTTGATCGTTTTCTCAATCACATCACCATGTATCGTTTGGTTCTCTATTATGTGATGGCCTTGCTGGGCAGTGCCTTTGTGCTGGGTTTTTTTGGCTTAGTGCCGCACACGCCGCTTAATTTGGTGTTGTCGACGGCCTTTATCACGGGTGTGTGTTGGATCGCCAACAGAGTTTTTGCCTTTGTCTTTAAAGTGCCGGCAAACACTGAATCCATTTACATCACCGCTTTTATTCTGGCTTTGATTATTCCTCCTGTTGAACCCACTGATTTTTATGGATTGGGTGGCTTGGCCTTGGCTGCTGTTGCGGGCATTGCCTCTAAATTTCTGATTGCTGTTTATCGCAAGCATATTTTCAATCCAGTGGCTGTCGGCGTGGTTGCATCTGGTTTTATTCTTGATCAACCACCCACATGGTGGGTGGGTGGGAATTTGGAATTATTGCCGATTGTTTTGATTGGCGGTTTTCTGATTCTGCGCAAAGTTCAACGCTTTGAAATGTTCGGCGTTTATGTGTTGGCGAATTTAGTTATGGCGGCCTTCACAACTTCACCTGACATGTATGGCGAAGCGCTGAAGCAAACTTTCCTTTATTCGCCCTTGTTCTTTGCTGGCTTTGCAATGTTGACTGAGCCTTTGACAGCCCCTGCCGCTTTGTGGTCCAGCCTGGCCTTTGGCGCGATCGTGGGTGGATTGTCTTCGCCGAATGTTCACTTTGGGGAATTCTATTTCACACCGGAATTGGCCTTCTTGGTGGGCAATGCCTTTGCATGGATCGTGAGCCCTAAGTTCCGCTTCAAGTTGACGTTGGAACGCATTGAGAAAAAAGCCCATGGTTGCTTTGATTATGTGTTCGCCTCGAACCGCCCTGTGTCTTTTGCGGCGGGACAATATTTGGATTGGACCATGGATGTGACCAAGCCAGATGATCGTGGTAATCGCAGGTCCTTCACCATTGCCTCAGCACCTTCAGAAGATAAATTGCGTCTTGGCGTTAAGTTTTATGCCCAGCCCAGCGCATTCAAAAAATCTTTGCTAGCAATGAAACCCGGTGATGTGATTTATGGTTCGCAATTGGCCGGAAGTTTTGTGTTGCCAAAAAGCCATGATGAAAAACTGGCCTTCATTGCCGGTGGTATTGGTGTCACACCCTTCCGCAGCATGATCCAACATATGGTGGATGAGCAACAGAAGCGCTCCGTGGTGCTGCTCTATGGCAATAACAAAGCCAATGAAATTGCTTATTCGGATGTGTTCAACCAAGCCGAGCGCGAATTGGGCCTGCGCACGGTTTATGCGGTGGCTGAAGATGCAAAGCATAACATGCATAGCGGCTTCATTGATGCGGCTTTAATCCAACGCGAAATGCCAGATTATAAAGACCGCACGTTCTATATTTCTGGTCCGCGCGGCATGGTGGTTAAGTTTCAAAAGACGCTGGGGGAACTGGGCATTTCTAAATCTAGGATCAAGACAGATTTCTTTCCGGGTTTTGCTTGAACTTGCAAGTTTAGGCGGTTTCACCTATAGCCCCGCGTGCTCGGCGTCGTTCACCCCTGGAGGAAGGTCGGGCATTTGTGAAAATCGGAGAATACAATGTCTAAAATCGTAAATATTAAGGCCGCTGCTCGCGGTCGGGCCGGTAAGGGGGCCGCTCGCTCAGTACGTCGTGAGGGACTTGTTCCCGGCGTCGTTTATGGCGACAAGAAAGATCCCCAAATCATCTCGCTCATCTATAAAGATGTGGAGCCGCATGTTGGCACAGGCCGTTTCCTGTCGACTTTGGTTGATCTTGAAATTGATGGTCAAACCATCCGCGCCATTCCACGCGATATTCAATTTGAACCTGTTAAGGATCGCATCACGCATGTTGATTTCTTGCGCCTCGGCAAGGATTCACGCATTGCGGTGAACGTTCCGGTTCATTTCAAAAACCAAGAATCTGCTCCTGGCATCAAAGCTGGTGGTGTGTTGAATATTGTTTCACATTCTGTGAGCCTTTATTGTCCGGCTGACTTCATTCCTGATGAAATCACTGTTGATCTTGCTGGCATGCAAGTGAACTCGTCGATCCATTTGTCGGATATTAAGCTGCCAGATCGTGTGACTACTGCCGTGCGTGATGACGTTACATTGTGCGCCATTTCGGCTCAGGCCAAGGAAGAAGCGGCTGCTGAAGGTGCACCGGTTGCAGGTGAAGTTCCTGCATCTAACCAAAAAGCGCCTGCTGCCGCTGCCGCCGCTGCCCCTGCCAAGGGTGGCAAAGCTGCCGCACCGGCTAAGGGTGCTGCACCTGCTGCCAAGGCACCTGCTGCGAAGAAGAAGTAAGCGTTTTACGATTCAGTTTGAAAACGGCGGATTAGAAATGGTCGGCCGTTTTTTTTCGTTCTACCATCAGGTTGGCCGCAAGCAAAAGAATGGTGCCAAGCGCACTCATAACGGCCAGCCATAGACGTCTTCTTTCGCGGGCCGCTTCATTGTTTGCCTTTTCTGCTTGTGCTGCAAAATAACGGTCTTGCAAATTGCTTTGTAAGGTTTGGGCGCGATCTAGAATGCTTCGCTCATAAGTGTTGAGCGCGCTGTAACTTTCATAAGTGAAGTCTGTGCGAGCCGCTTCGGAAAGCAGATGATATTGATCGTTGGTGGTTTTGAAATCAAACAAGCCGGCAATGGCCATTTCTCCCATCAGGGCACGGAATGGAAATGCCCGATCGAGAATGGAAAGCTTGTACATCTGAGCGGTTACCCCGCGGTTCACTGTGACGTCTGCGGGATTTAGCGCGAACAATAAATTAGCCTGCACATAAGCGTTGAAATATTCATTCTGGGTTGTTCGCATTGTGGCCACGCGAGACTCAATATCGCGCATTTCAGCAGCGCGTGCCGCTATCTGCGCATCGAAGTGTTCAATAAAAATAAAAGGCCCGAAACTGCCTAACAATGAAAGTACAGTTGCAAAAATCAGAGTGAATGGTTTGAGAGAGAAAAAAAATTTGAACTTTACGCTTTTGGTTTTTTCACTTTGAACTTCAGTTTCACTCATGTCTTACTTCCCCACGACCGCTGAGACTGTAACGTTATAGTGAAAATTTACAGTGATCAATGTGGTGAGCAAAATGGCTCAATCTTGCGCATGTTGAAGGTTTCCATTATAGCCCGCCCACACTCACACGCGCATTGAAGGAGGCCCTATGTATCTCTTTGTTGGCCTTGGCAATCCGGGTGCTAAATATGCTTCGAACCGTCATAACATTGGCTTCATGGCAGTGGATGTGATTGCCGCTGCGCATAAGTTTTCGCCGTGGAAGAAGAAGTTTCAAGGCGAGATTTGTGGTGGTGTTTTGGCAGGCGAGAAAGTTCTGTTGCTGAAGCCGCAAACCTTCATGAACGAGTCTGGCCGTTCGGTGGGCGAGGCGGTGCGTTTTCACAATATTCCGCTGGATAAAGTGTTTGTGTTTTACGACGAACTGGATTTGGAAGCGGGCAAAATTCGCGTGAAGCTGGGCGGTGGTGCGGCGGGGCATAATGGCATTCGCTCGATCTCGTCGCACATCACGCCGGAGTTTAAGCGCGTGCGTTTGGGCATTGGCCACCCCGGCGATGCCCGCATGGTGATGCCCCATGTGCTGGGTGATTTTGCTAAAAGTGATCGTGACTGGTTGGTTGCATTGTTAGACGCGGTATCCGATAACGCCGCCATGTTAGTTGAAGGGGCCGAAGCCAAGTTTCAAAGCCATGTGCATTTGAAAGTGAACCCTCCGCCGCCAAAAGCGCCTAAGCCTGCTGCTAAGTAGTTTTTTAATTCTTGCAAGTTGTAAATCTTGCAGTGTCGTTAAAATGATGGAGCTGCTCAACATGTACAAATTGCTTTACATCGTTGTCACGATGTTTCTCACCGCAACTATTGGTTCTGCAGCGCAACTCGTTTGGAAAACTGAGAAGGCATTGGGTGAGGCTCAACAGCTTCCGAGTTGCAATCCTGAGAAAGACCAAAATTGCTCTGACTATGTGCCTTATGTGAGCATGAGCAAATATGGTGTGAAGGTTTTTCAAACTTATCATGAAGGCACGCGCATTACGCTCAGCTTTAATGGCAAGGACGAGGACGGATTTACGGTGTCTACCGACCAACTCTATCCTGGTGGCTATGACTGGGGTGGTGTTGTGACAAAAGGTAAATTTAAACCTCTTTACATGATCAAGCGGTTTTACGCCTATGATGCAGCTTTGGGCGAAGTGACAAAGGCTCATTCGGAACTCACAGTCGTGCGATTGCTGGAGAACGGAAAATTTTGCGGCGTTGGGACAAACAGTAAAGTGGTGACCGACAATGGTGTTGCGCGGCGATTTGCAGAAAAGGACTTCGCCCACCCCACTTGTTCGCAATAATAGAATCATTTTTTGGAGGGTTCCCATAGGTCGGTTTTCCGCCTATCAGGGCGCGAAATGAATTTGCTTTCGGAGAATTTACATGGGTTTTAAATGTGGCATTGTGGGTTTGCCGAATGTTGGGAAATCAACATTGTTCAATGCGCTCACGCAAACATCGGCAGCACAGGCGGCCAATTATCCATTTTGCACCATTGAACCCAATGTGGGTGACGTGGGCGTGCCGGACCCGCGCCTTGATGTTCTCGCTTCGATTGCGGGCAGCCAGCAGATTATCCCCACGCGCCTCACCTTTGTGGATATTGCGGGCCTTGTGAAGGGGGCTTCCAAGGGCGAAGGCTTGGGCAATCAGTTCCTCGCCAATATCCGCGAGACGGACGCCATTGCCCATGTTGTGCGCTGCTTTGAAGATGGCGACATTACGCATGTGAGCGGCAAGATTGATCCCTTGTCTGATATTGAAGTGATCGAAACAGAATTGATGCTCGCTGATTTGGACGCATTGGAAAAGCGCCAGCCCGCCGCCGAGAAAAAAGGCAAGCAGGGCGACAAAGACCAGAAGGAACTGGCTGATCTGATGATGCGCGCCTTAGTGCTGCTGCGCGAAGGCAAGCCCGCCCGCATCACTGAACGCACCGCCGATGAAGAGAAGATTTTCCAAGGTTTGGGGCTGCTGAGCTCAAAGCCTGTGCTTTACGTGTGCAATGTGGAAGAGGGCGCTGCCGACAAGGGCAATGAATTTTCTGAGCGCGTGAAGGCTTTTGCTAAATCTGAAGGCAATGTGGCCGTGGTGGTTTCGGCCAAGATTGAAAGTGAAATTGCTTTGATGGCACAGTCTGATCAGAAAGATTTTCTCGATGCTGTTGGCTTGGCAGAGCCCGGCTTGAACCGTGTGATCCGCGCTGGCTATGAGTTGCTGGGCCTGTTCACTTACTTCACCGTGGGCCCGAAAGAAGCCCGCGCCTGGACCATCACCCAAGGCACCAAAGCGCCCGCCGCAGCAGGTGTAATCCACACTGATTTTGAAAAAGGCTTCATCCGCTCTGAAACAATTGCCTATGATGATTATGTTGCGGGCAACGGCGAGGCGGGATCAAAGCTCGCAGGTAAGTTTAGGCTGGAAGGCAAGGAATATGTAGTGGCTGATGGCGACGTGATGCATTTTAGGTTTAATACTTAAAGCTATTGTCGTCAGCAAAACATAAACTCTGTGGAATGAATGAGCGGCGTCGGAACGTTTTGCGTCAAGTAAAGTGGAGTGACATCGAAATGCCCACTGAAATGCCGTAATTGTCGCCGTAATTGCTAAATGCTATTTTCTTTTTAGAAAATAAAATTTTTGATTTAGATGGAAGAAGCCAATAGCCCAAGCAGGCATTGTAAAAAAACACATCGCCCAATAAAAAAATGAATATGAAATAATCCCAAAAGTATCTGGGGGGAAAGGTCTTCGCCGATGCGCAGTATATGCATCTGGAAACAGCAAAAATAATGCAATAAAAACAATAGTAAAGCCAAATGCCGCGAAAACTATTAGCTGTGTTTCTTTTGCTAACTCTTCAATTTTAGCCCACTTATTTGCTACATATACATAGGCTGCCACATTGAAGAGATACAGTGGAAACATTGAAACAAAATACACTGCAAAATATAGGAAATTTAAATCGCCTGTTGAATCGTAAGCTTTCGCAATACTTGTATTGCTAAAAAACCAAAATATCGACCTGTAGAATGCCGTGAGTGTAACAGTGTCAAAATATATGTATTCGAGGCCAAAAATTAATAAAGCAAATGCAAAAGGAGAAATTATCAGACTCCAATCCCTTAGTACGACTACTCTACTAATTGTTCGATTTTTATTGCTTTTGATTTCCAACGGTGTTGTCCCAAACCCGTAGGGGCATTTCGGTGACGCCCCAATTAATTTTATTCACGAAATACTTTCCCTAACCTGTCTACTCTGCTGCGCAAAATAAGCTCCTTCGTTCTCCCGCAAAGCTGGGGAGGACATTATTCAATGCCCGCCATAGCCCACCAGCGTGTGCACCTTCACACCTTTGGCTCGTAGTTTGTCCGCACCACCTAAATCTGGCAGATCAATCACGAAGGCGGCGGAGATGACTTCGCCTCCTGTTTTGTGGATCAAATCGATGGCGGCTCCGGCTGTGCCGCCGGTGGCGATCAGGTCATCAATGAGCAAAATCTTATCGCCTTTGTTTATGGCATCGGCGTGGATTTCGATGGTGTCTACGCCATATTCAAGTGTGTATTCTTGGCCGATGGTTCTTGCTGGCAGTTTGCCTTTTTTGCGGATGGGGATGAAGCCACGGCCCAATGTGTGGGCCACAGCACCACCCAGAATGAACCCGCGTGCTTCAATGCCTGCGACGTAATCAAACTGGCCATGCAGAAATGGCCAAGCCAATTCATCAACAGCCGCGCGAAAGGCGTGTTGGTTTGAGAGAAGTGTTGTGATGTCGCGAAACATAATACCGGGCTTTGGATAATCCGGAATGTTTCTGATATAGCGGGAAATATCAAAGCCGTTTCTTAAATCCATTAAGGCCACCTTACTTCTGGGGGGAGCGAGGAGAGAATGCTTGCAACATTGCCGCCTGTTTTCAAACCGAAAATTGTGCCGCGATCATAAAGCAAATTAAACTCCACATAGCGACCGCGCCTTATGAGCTGTTCCTGCCGATCTTCATCTGTATACGGAGTATTCATATTGGCACGAACAATTTTTTGGTAAACATCTTTAAAAGCAATGCCCACATCGCGGGTGAAAGAAAAATCTGCTTCTTGGTCACCACTGTTCAGATTGTCATAAAATATTCCGCCAATCCCGCGCGGTTCATTGCGGTGCGGCAGATGAAAATAATCATTACACCATTTTTTATAGCGCGGGTAATCAGCCACCGTGTGCGCTTCGCAGACTGATTTAAAAGCAGCGTGGAATGTTTTTGTGTCGGGGTCTTCCTGGTTTCGCCGCCGCATGAGAACGGGTGTTAAATCGGCGCCACCACCAAACCAGGATTTAGTGGTGACCACAAAACGCGTGTTCATGTGAACGGTTGGAATATTTGGATTTCGGGGGTGGGCGATGAGTGAGATTCCTGAAGCCCAAAAGCGCGGGTCTTCCTCGGCACCGGGCATTTGTTTTCTAAATTCCGGTGAAAATTCGCCATGCACAGTTGAACAATGTACGCCCGCTTTTTCAAACAAGCGGCCATGAAGCATGGACATGACACCGCCGCCACCCTTATTTTCACGAGTCCATGGCGTTTGCACAAAGCGGCCAGCGGGGTTTGGTCCTTCAGCTTCATCTTCAAGCTGCTCCAGCGTTGCGACTATTTTATCCCTCAGATTTTCAAACCATTGGCGGCTCTTTAATTTCATGTCTTCCATTGGTTCCATCGCTCAATTTTAACGAAATTGCACATTGATTGTTAAGTGTATTTTCCAACTGCTTCTTAAAGCATGACCTGTAAAGGTTTTGGAAGGGTTAGATTTTGATGTGGGTTGGTAAAATGAAAATTCAGAGATTTTTGTCAAATCGCGATGGTGGCATGGCCGTCATGTTTTCGATTGCGCTCATTCCATTATTCGTAGCAGTTGGTGTCGCGACTGATTATGCACACAAAACTAACACTGAGACTTTGCTTCAAGGTGCAACTGACGCCGCCACCATCGCCGGTGTTGCAGGCAAAGCCAAGTGGGGCCCTTCCGGCAAGGCTAAAATTGAAAAATTGGTGAAAGACTATTTAAAAGCCAATGGCGCAGAAAGCGCTGTTAACGATATGGTTGTCGTTCAAAAGGGGCTCAATGGCAATTCAACTTTGTTTCAAGTCAAAGTTACCGGATCAGTAGACACGTCATTTATGTCCATTGTCGGCTACAAGACCATGAACGTTTCTGCTTCATCTGAAGCTGACATGGGCGGGCAGGCCTTAGAAGTGGCGTTGGTTTTGGATAACACCGCTTCGATGAACAGCGAAGGTCGTCTGGATGCGCTAAAAGCCTCATCAAAATCATTGGTCGACACGTTGTTCAAATCAAAGCAGCCCAGCAGCTATCTTAAAATTGGCATTGTGCCTTTTGCCGATTATGTGAATGTTGGAATGTCGAACCGCAATGCCAGCTGGATGAATGTTCCACCCGATTCTTCGAAGGTTCAAAACGTGTGCAGCGTGACTTATCCAAATGCACAATCATCAAACTGCCATGATGAAAAAGGCACATGGAATAATGATGGTGTGCCAACGCCATACACATATCAAGTTTGCGATTGGAACTATGGAAATCCAGTGACAACTTGCGCCGACCAAACCTTCGAGAATAAATGGTATGGGTGTGTGGGTTCACGAACCAACCCGCTGGATGTGAGCATTGGTTCAGTGTCTTCGCCTTATCCTGGCATTCAAAATACGGGTTGCCCGCAAGAAATAACCAAGCTTACGGATTCTCAAGCCACTCTGAATAGCCAAATTGACGCGATGAATGCTGTTGGCGAAACTTATATTCCGCAGGGGCTTTTGTGGGGTTGGAACTTGCTAGACGACGCTGAACCGATCAAGGGTGCTAAGTCAAAGGCTGATATGGCTGCTTTAAAGGGCATTAAATCAATGGTGTTGATGACCGATGGCGATAATACCAAATCGCCCGATTATCCTTATCATTGGGGCAGCGACACCGGGCTTGCCGATAAACTGACCACACAGCTATGCAATAATATTAAGAGCGAAGGCATCACCATTTATACAGTTGCCTTTAAAGTGACAAAACAGTCGTCGAAAGATTTGTTGACCAGCTGCGCAACTTCAACGGCACAAGCCTTCAATGCCGATAATGATGCTGCATTGATGGATTCCTTTGGCCAAATTGCCACTTCGCTGGCTCAAGTTCGGTTCACGAAGTAAGTTATCCTTAAAACCCGCCGAGTTGCCGTAAGGCCTCGGCGGATACAATGCCGGCAGTGATTGCCACGTTCAACGACCGCATGTTTTTAGCCATCGGCACACGCACACGGTTTGGCAAAGAGTTATGTATTTCTTCTGGAACGCCAGCGCTTTCACGGCCTAACATTAGAATATCGCCTTTCACAAATTTGAAATCGACATGGCTTTGCGCTGCTTTGGTTGAAAGCAAGATGATGCGTTGAGAACGTTTTTCAACTTTAAAGGTTTCCCAGCTGGCTGATCGGTGAAGTTGGACATGCTGCAAATAATCCATGCCAGCGCGCCGGAAGGAGGAATCAGTCCAAGCAAAGCCTGCTGGTTCAATAATTGTCAGTTTTAAGTCAAAACAGGCGCATAACCTTGCAATTGTTGCCGCATTGGGGGCGATGTCTGGTTGGTAGAGAGCAATTTCGATCATGATTCTGGCGTTTTAGACCTGTTTGAAAAGATTGTGCATCTGCGACATCCTATGGCTAGACTTCTGGTGAAGCCAATGCCAAAAACACGCCATATTTGGGTGGGTGGCTCAGACTGACGCTTGGGCGCCCATTGGTTATACAAAATAGGGATGAGGCTTGTGTCCACAGCAGTACATGCAGATGTTAATCGACGCGATTTTTTGATGGTCGCAACGGGTGCCGTTGCTGGAGTGGGGGCCGCTTTAGTGGCTTGGCCATTTATCAGCCAAATGAACCCTGATGCTTCAGTTTTGGCGCTTTCTTCCGTTGAAGTGGATTTAGCACCGATTGCTGAAGGCCAATCCATCATCATCAAGTGGCGTGGCAATCCGCTCATCATTCGTCATCGCAGCCAAGCCGATATTGACACGGCAAAGGCTGTTAAAGTTTCTGATCTTCTGGATAATAATCCGCGCAATGCCAATGCCAAGGGCAATGATGGCGCAACCGACGCAAACCGCGTTGTGGATGGCAAAGAACAATTTCTGGTTATGCTGGGCGTGTGCACGCATCTTGGTTGCGTGCCGCAGGGTGACTTGGGCGATTATGGTGTTGTAACAGGCAATGCCACAACGGGTGGATGGCTGTGCCCTTGCCACGGGTCACAATATGATACGGCTGGTCGTGTGCGGCGTGGTCCCGCACCTGAGAACTTGCCTGTGCCGCCATACGTTTATCTCACAGATACAAAAATCCGCGTAGGCTAAAGGAAAAAACATCATGAGCGGACCTTCAAATTATCAACCCACCAGCGCTTTTGGCAAATGGATGCATGAGCGCCTGCCAATCTATGCCTTTGTGAAAGAAACGGCGCTGGATTTTCCAACGCCTAAGAACCTGAACTATTGGTTCACTTTCGGCGGCATTTTGGCTGTGATGCTGGTTGTGCAAATTATCACCGGCATTGTTCTGGTGATGCATTATACACCGCAGACAGATATGGCGTTCAGCTCAGTTGAACACATCATGCGCGATGTGAATTATGGGTGGATGTTGCGTTACATGCATATGAATGGCGCATCGATGTTCTTCATCGCCGTTTACATCCATATGTTCCGCGGCATGTATTATGGTTCGTATAAAGCGCCACGCGAAGTGCTGTGGATGATCGGCGTGATCATTTATCTGATCATGATGGCCACTGCATTCATGGGCTATGTATTGCCTTGGGGCCAAATGAGTTTCTGGGGTGCTAAGGTTATCACCAACTTGTTTTCAGCTATTCCATTCGTAGGCGACACTGTGACCACATGGTTGTGGGGAGGCTACTCAGTTGATAATCCGACACTGAACCGGTTCTTCTCATTGCATTATTTGCTGCCATTTGTGTTGGCTGGCGTGGTGTTCTTGCACATCTGGGCTTTGCATGTGCCAGGAAATAATAACCCAACAGGCATCAGCGTGAAGGGGCCTCAGGATACAGTTCCGTTTCATCCTTATTACACGATGAAAGATGGTTTCGCGATTTTGGTGTTCTTCATATTCTACGGCATCTTCGTATTTTACGGCCCGAACTATATGGGCGATGCAGTGAATTATGTTCCTGCCAACCCCTTGGTTACGCCGGCTCACATTAAACCAGAGTGGTATTACTTGCCATTCTACGCAATTTTGCGTGCCGTGCCTGATAAGTTGCTGGGCGTGATTGCGATGTTCAGCTCGATCTTGATTTTGTTAGCTTTGCCATGGCTGGATACATCGCGGGTTCGCTCGGGCAATTACCGCCCGATATTCCGCGGATTCTTCTGGGTGTTTGCGATCGTTTGTGTGGCCCTTGGCTACATTGGTTCAAAGCCACCAGAAGGTAGTTATGTGTTGTGGGGCCGCATTCTGGCTTTCTATTATTTCTTCCACTTCATTGTTATTCTGCCATTGGTTGGTCTTCTGGAATCGCCGAAGCCTTTGCCTTCTTCAATTTCTGATGATGTGTTGGCGAAAAGAAAGCCAATGTTGGCACCGGCTGAGTGATTGGAGAAAGACAATGAAAAAGAAACTATCACTCCTTGTTGCTGGCTTGGTGGCCTTTGCAGTTCCCGCAAAGGCAGCCGAAGAAGGCACGCCAGCAAAGGGCATATCTTATAGCTTTGAAGGTCCCTTCGGAACGTTTGATCGCGCGCAATTGCAACGCGGTTATAAAGTGTACAAGGAAGTTTGCTCTGGCTGCCACTCAATGAAGTATGTGGCCTTCCGCAATTTGTCAGACAAGGGTGGGCCAGCCTTTACTGTTGAGCAGACCAAAGCCTTGGCTGCCACTTTCACTGTGAAGGACGGCCCCGACAAAGACGGCAATATGTTTGATCGCCCCGGCTTGCCTTCTGATTATTTCCCGTCGCCTTTTCCAAATCCAGAGGCAGCTGCGGCGGCCAATGGCGGCGCTATCCCTCCTGATTTGAGTTTGATTACCAAGGCTCGAGAAGGCTGGCATGGAACCTTTAACCAACTGGTGAACGGCATTGGTGGACCGCAATATGTCTATTCATTGATCACAGGTTATTCTGAACCAGACGAAGCTTTGAAAAAGGAACAACCGGAAGGCAAATATTACAATAAATATTTTGCATCTGGTCATTGGATTTCGATGCCGCCTCCACTTGCTGATGGTCAGGTGACATTTGACGATGGAGCACCCAATACGCTTGATGATATGGCGCGTGACGTCTCGGCTTATCTGGCTTGGACGGCTGAACCAAAGATGGAAGAGCGCAAGCAGACTGGCTTCATGGTTTTGATTTACCTCGCGGTGTTGGCGGGACTTATGTATTTTGTGAAAAAGCGCGTGTGGAGCGATCTGCACTAATTTCGAAAAAATGATTTTAAGAGCCCGGAGTGATCCGGGCTTTTTTTTGTTAAAATTTTATCGAATAGCTTTTTGTTTCCGCAAGGCTGTTGCTTTAGTTTCGAGCCAGGTGGAAAATTGAATGAGCTTTCGCGTTACAACGTGGCGACATGTGTTGGCCTTTAGTGGATTGGCAACGGCATTGGCTGTTGCGGTGCCGCTTACAATCGTATCGATAGCATTGGGCGCTGTGCCGATGTTTATCAAATTTCCTGTGCTGCTCATTTCAGGTCTCATCCCGCTTTTTATTACACTGCCGATTTCAGTGTTCGCCCTAAATATGTTGAAGACGATGAATGAAACAGTGACGACTCTTGATAGTCTCATCAAATTTGACACGCTGACAGGCCTGTTGAGCCGGGTTCATTTCATGCACCTCTTGAATGAACGCCGCAAGGCTGGAGGGTATCTTGCAATTGTGGATGCTGATCATTTTAAGCGCGTGAATGACACATTTGGCCATGAAGCGGGCGATGATGCCTTAAAGCATTTGGCCACAATCATGACCCAGACAGTTGGTGGGGCAGGCATCGTTGGCCGCATGGGCGGGGAAGAATTTGTGATTTATCTTCCCGCAGTTCAACACCAGCAAGCTCAGTTAATTGCGGCGAGTCTAGGAACCGCACTGCGCAATCACAGGTTAAATTATCGTGGGCATCAAATCCAAATCACGGTCAGCATTGGCATTGTGAAAGATCGGGCCGAGGCCGATATCGCTTCAACTTTGCGGCGCGCCGATATGTGCCTGTATAAGGCCAAGCGCAATGGGCGCGACCGATTCGAGTTTGAAGAGGTGCTTGACGGCGGTGCGGTTTCTGCGGCTTGATGTGATCCAATCTTTATTGGAGCGTCACATTGAAATCAGTTCTCGGCATAATTGGTGGTTCAGGGGTTTATGACATTGCGATGGATCATGCGCGGTGGCAGCGCGTCGATACACCATGGGGCCAACCTTCAGACGCATTGCGCATGGGTGAAATTGAAGGGTTGCCCGTTGTTTTTTTGCCACGCCATGGCCGTGGGCATGTGTTTTCTCCCAGCTCCATCAACTACCGCGCCAACATTGACGCGCTGAAGCGCGTGGGAGTTACAGATTTGGTTTCGCTTTCGGCGGTGGGGTCGTTGAAGGCCGAATTGCCACCGGGTACTTTTGTGTTGCCCGACCAGTTTATAGATCGCACGCACAAGCGCGAAAGTTCATTTTTTGGAACGGGCTGCGTGGCACATGTTCCGTTTGGTGAACCTGTGTCGCCCCTTTTGGTTGATGCTGCTGCAAACGCATTGAGAGATGAAAGCATTTCCTTTCTGCGGGGTGGCACTTTGGTTGTGATGGAGGGGCCACAATTTTCGACGCGGGCCGAATCAGAGTTGCATCGCTCATGGGGTGCCAGTTTGATTGGGATGACAGCCATGCCCGAAGCAAAATTGGCGCGTGAGGCCGAGCTTTGCTATTGTAATGTGGCCATGGTGACCGATTTTGATGCATGGCACCCGCACCATGAAGCCGTTGATGTGGCACAAGTGGTTGCCGTGATGAAAGCCAATGTGGATATGGCCAAGCGCTTTGTGCTGCGGCTGGCCAAAGACTTCCCGCGCGAGCACCAGCCATGCCCAATTGGCTCTGACCGTGCGCTTGAAAACGCGATCATGACAGCGCCAGAGAAGCGAGACTCGGAAATTTTGAAAAAATTGGCGGCTGTTGCGGGAAGAGTTTTGTAACTTTCAGTGGGCTCTTGAAATGCAGAACGCTACCGACTCCAGAAGGGCAGCTTTCCATTCGCTCTCGGGAAAAATGGCCAATGCATCACAGGCCAGTGCGCCATAGTGGCGGGCACGGTCGCTGGTGTCGGCTAAGGCGCCGTGGCGTTCCATCAGCTTGGTTGCATAGATCAGATCGTCATCGGTCTGATTGCCTTCTTCCATAGTGCGCTTCCAGAAGTTACGCTCCTCAGTGGTGCCACGGCGGAAGGACAGCACCACGGGAAGTGTGATTTTACGCTCACGGAAATCATCACCGACTGATTTTCCTAGGTCGGCCTGCTTGCCTGAATAATCCAATGCGTCATCAACCAATTGAAAGGCAATGCCCAGATTGCGCCCAAATGATTCCAGTGCCTCCTGTGCGTTTCGCGGTTGGCCCGCAATAACGCCACCCACTCTGGCGGCAGCAGAGAACAAAGCCGCCGTTTTTGCACCAACAACTTTCAAATAAGAGTCTTCTGTGGTTGATGTGTCTTGAGAAACTGCAAGCTGCAAAACTTCACCTTCAGCAATGGTGCACGCTGCTTCCGAGAGAATGCGCAAGCAATCTAACGACCCGGTTTCCACCATCATCTTAAAGGCCTGACCCAACAGATAATCGCCCACCAAAACGGATGCTTGGTTGCCCCAAATAATGCGGGCGGCCTGCTTGCCGCGGCGCATATCGCTTTCATCTACCACATCGTCATGCAGCAAAGTAGCGGTGTGCATAAATTCAACAGCCATGGCCAATTTGATGTGGTGAGAGCCGGAATATCCACACATGCGGGCTGCCGCCAGTGTGAGCATGGGGCGAATGCGCTTGCCGCCGGAATTGATCAAGTGGCCGGCAAGTTCAGGAATTAACTCCACATGGCTCTGGGCTTTCTCAAGAATGAATTCGTTGACTAAAGTCATATCTGCAGCGGTCAAAGCCACAAGCGCGTCTAAGTTCGCTGTGGGCCTTTCACTTCCGCCTTCAAATGCAATGACTACACCCATGCCGCACCTGTTTTGTTTATTGTTCAATCTCTTAGGAACCGAAATGCCGTTTCAGCAAAGGTGACCGTTTGACGCTGCTTACTTATGCTGCAACACCAGCTGAATGAAAGATTGCTCGAGAAACCGTCCCTGCTCAGCCTTGTCAAAAGCATCATTTTGCGCGCGGCATGTAGCTTCGCTAGCTTTCCAAAGGGCGAAGAATTTTTGATTTAGTGTTTTACAGTTGTCGGCGCTGAGCGTTAGGACACGACTGTTAAAATTCTGGACGCAAGCCAACCATAGGCTTTTATGGTGTTCTTCATGGCGGCGCAACATGCCCGCAAAGCTCTGCCATTTCGCTTTTACAACACCCGAGGCCGATGACTGTGCAAGACTTGGCAAGGCAATTTTAAACGTGGCCACCATATCATAGTTCTTCACGCTGCAAGATTTGCCTACATTGAACTTAGCTTTTTGAAAAATGCGTGTGGATGTGGTGGCATAGGCGTCATGACCGCCTGGACTTTTGGCATGGCCGAGCAATGAGGCATATATTTGGGGAGCGGTTTGACCTATTATTTTGAAATAGCTGTAACTGGTCGTTGCCGTCGTTTTTGCTACTGCGGCCGTCGAAAGGAAAACAAGTATACCCAAACTCACTAATAATCGCACAATGCTCATTCCTGTCGCCAGTTGATTTTTGTATCGAAGCCAGAGTAACTGAGCCCATGAATGATGCAAGCCCCGCAGCGCGTTTTATTGGTATCGTGAAGTTCTTTGATAAGGACCGTGGTTTTGGCTTTGTGACACCTGAACACGGTGGCCGCGATGTGTTTGTGCATGTCTCCTCAGTGCAGCGTTCAGGCATGCCGCATTTGGAAGACGGCATGAAACTTTCCTATGCCACTGAAGATGATGCACGTGGCCGCGGGCCTCAAGCAATTAATTTGCAGTTGCTATAATGAAACGTGCATTGATTTTTCAACATATGGATTATGACCACCCGGGGCGGTTTCTTGACTACTTTGCTGAGGATGGAATTTTACCCGAATTTGTGAGGCTGTTTGAAGGCCAACCTATTCCATCATTGGCGCCTTATGATTTGTTGTTTGTTTTGGGCGGCGCGCAAGACACGTGGCAGGAAGACCAGTTTCCCTATTTGGCTGATGAGAAGGCCGCGATTAGGGAATGGGTTTGGGACCGGGCCAAGCCCTATTTGGGTGTGTGCCTTGGGCACCAGCTGTTGGCAACTGCGATGGGTGGCGAAGTGGCCCCGGCCGATGCCAAGGAAGTAGGCGTGTTTGATGTGGCCATGACAGAGGCCGGTGCGGAGCATCCGTTTTTCAAAGGTGTTGTGCCGCGGCAGCGGGTTATGCAATGGCACCACGCTGAAGTGAAGCGAGCCCCTCAAGGGGCACTGGTGTTGGCACAATCTACGAATTCGGCCATTCAATCTTTGGCGATTGAACACCACGCTTTGAGCACCCAATTTCATTGTGAGTTTTCGCCGCAAACAGTGGCTACGTGGTCTTCTCTACCCGGATATGTATCGGTGTTGGAGCGGGAGCTGGGGGCTGGGGGATATGAAAAACTTAAAGCCGAATGTTATCCCCAAATGCCCGCCATGGCGAAGACGGCCAAGCAGATCTGGGATAATTTCAAGGTTGTTTCCGGACTTAAAACTTAAGAAAGAACACTTCGCCTTCTGCCTCTTCGGTATCAAGCCAGAAGAAATTCAACTTTGGGAATTCTGCTTCCAAAATTTCTCGGCCCAAACCAATTTCACACAGCAATCCGCCGCCTTTATTTAAGTGTTTTGGTGCTTGCTTGATAATTTCGCGCACTAGCTCAAAACCATCAGCGCCACCTTCATGGGCCATGCGGGGTTCGTGGGCGTATTCAGCGGGGAAGGCTTCGACTTCTTCAGTGGCCACATAGGGTGGATTGGTAATGATCAAATCAAATTTTTGGTTTTGCACTGCCGCGAATAAGTTTCCTTGATGTAATGTGATGCGATCTTCGAGATCATGGTCTTTGAGATTGATGCGGGCCACATCGAGTGCATCATTTGAAAGATCAGCGGCATCGATGCTGGCATTGTGGAACGTGCTGGCAGCAAGAATGGCGAGACAACCGGAACCGGTGCACAAATCGAGCACAGATGATACATTTTCAGGTGCCACATCAAAGCCAAGCCCAGCTTCATCAAACAAGCCCTTCACTATCAGCTCGCCAATAAAAGAGCGCGGAATGATGACGCGCTCATCGACATAAAATGGCACGCCATGCATATAAGTGCGCTTCAATAAATAGGCGGCTGGCATTTTAGTGGTGACGCGGGCTTCGATGAGGCGCGCAAGTTCATCGCGCTCGGCTTGCAATAGTTTTGCTTCCAGCCACGGGTTAATATCATCCACCGGTAATTTCAGAGATTCCAGAATGATGAAAGCTGCTTCATCCAAAGCACTCGTTGCGCCATGGCCATGGGCGAGGCCTGCCGCCCTGAAGCGGCTGATAGCATAACGCAGAAAATCGCGGATGGTGAGCAGGGGGGACGTGTCGATCATGGTTGCCTCATAGAATATTTTTAACCAGCTTACCACCATTGGCCAGCAGCGTGATAAGCAAAGCTCCATAGATTATAGTTAGGGTATAGGGCATTGCATCTGTGCCGAAAGCGTCAATAGCTGCTCCCGCGAGTGGCGGGCCTATTAATCCGCCAACGCCCCACATAGCAGCAACGGCGGCTGAGCCTGAAATCAAATCGGCTCCTTGAAAAATGTCACCCATCGCAGCAAGGCAGACGACATAAACGCCGGCGGCGGCTGCAAATAATATGAGAACAATTGGCCATGCCCAAGGTGTGCTAATGAAATTGGCCAACAACAAGCTTGAAACAACAGTGATGGCTGCATTGCACATCACAACTTTTTCACGCGACCAATGATCGCCCAACCAACCAATGAGATAAAACAAAAAGGCGCTGCCAATAATTCCAAAGCCCAACATCGTACTTGCAGTTGCTAATATCACACCTTTGGCCGTGGCAAAGATTGTGAAAAAGGAAATGAAAACAGAGTCAAAAAAAGTCGCCACGCAAATAGCCGCGAATAAAAGCGGCGCTCTGCGGAAGACGCCGAAGAAACTATGCGCGCGCTCACCAACATGGCTGGTGACATTGACGAATGCCAGCGGCAGTGAACCTGCCGCAATACAAACTATGCCGATGAGCCAGGGTTTCCAACCTTCAATTCCAGTGAAAGGAATGACCAGAGGCCCCAACGCAAAACTCATCGATAATGCTGAAATATAAAACCCCATGATGCGTCCGCGGTTTTGATCATTGGTGAAGCCGATAATCCAGGTTTCACTGACTGTGAATAAAGTGGCGACCGCGGCGCCCATGAGAAATCGCATTGGAAACCAAACCAGCAAAAGTGGTGTTGCAGCAAACCCAATGAGACTTATGATGATGCACGCAATTGCCACATAGGCGACTTTTTTTGCGCCGAATTTTTTTATGATTTCGGGCATCATTGGTCCAGCTGTCATAATTCCTAACGGACCCATTGCTGTTGCAACGCCGATCAACCATGCGGGTGTGCCACGCTCATGTTGCAGCAGTGGAATGAGCTGGAGCGAAAGGCCCAAGGCCATATCACATGCGCAGACGGTGGCGATGGCCGCGATGAGATTTCCATAGAGTGGTTTTGCTGTCGACATTGCAAGGCTGTAGCGATATTGCCACTTTGCAACAAGGGACCACATTATGGCAAAACTTTCAGTTCGCATCATTCCAGTCACACCGTTTCAGCAGAATTGCTCATTAATTGTTGACGAGGATTCTAAAATTGCAGCGGTGGTTGATCCCGGTGGTGATGTGCCACGCATTTTGGAAGCTGTGACGGCCGCTGGTGTCAAAGTTGAAAAAATCATCATCACGCATGGCCATATCGATCATGCTGGCGGAGCGGCTGAATTGGCAGAAGCTTTAGGAGTCAAAGTTGAAGGCCCACACCTGAGAGATAAAATGTTTCTTGATGATCTGCCCGCACGCGGCGACGCTTTCGGCATGAAGGGAGCCAGAGTTCTCACTCCTGATCGCTGGCTAGTTGAAGGTGATTTCGTAACTGTCGGTGATTTGAAATTCAGTGTCATTGAAGCGCCGGGACATTCGCCGGGATCAGTGGTGCTGTTCAACGACGAAAATAAATTTGCTCTTATGGGTGATGTGCTGTTTCAAAATTCAATCGGGCGTACCGACTTGAAAGGTGGAGACCATGAGACCTTGATTAAGTCGATCAAAGAAAAGATTCTACCACTTGGCGATGATGTAGTGTTTCTGCCGGGGCATGGCGCTGCCAGCCGCATCGGTGATGAGCGGCTGACAAATCCACATATTCAATAGGTGATTATGCTTTCTTGCGGGAAATAATGCCCCACACGAACAGCACAACGATAGCGCCAAGAATGGCCGAAACGATTGGGCCAAAGTTTTGCACCACGGGAATGTATTGAGCAACAACGGCACCAACGATGCCGAGAATTGTTGTCAATATGAAGCCTTGTGGCTCATTGCTGCCCGGCATGATGAATTTGGCCACAACGCCTGCGATGAAGCCAATAATAATTGTCCAAATAATACCCATAAATGTCTCTCCTTGTTGTCCCCCAAACAGGGATTAACAAATGTTATAGCAGGTTTTCACAATCAGCAATTGTTGAGTCTTGAAATTGCAGCATATTGATCATATTTAAGTGGCATATTTCATGAAAGGAAATTTCTATGGCCAATGCTATGCCCTCACTCACTGCACTTCTTGGTTTGGTTGCCGTTGCAGGTTTTCAGAACCGTGACAAGATTGGTGCTTTTGTCAAAGGTTTGACAGGCGCTGACACATCAATTCCAGCAGCAGCAAATGCACAAATCCCGGGCGGCATTGGCGGGGCACTTGGTGGTTTGCTCGATCAATTTACAAAGAACGGCCAAGGCGATGTGGCGGGTTCTTGGGTTGGCACCGGGCAAAACACGCCCGTGAATGGTGGCCAATTGAGCCAAGCTTTGGGCCCAGACATTGTGGCTATGATTGCTAAACAAACCGGGCTTTCACCTGATGATTTGCTGGGCCGCTTGGCTCAAACACTGCCACAAATTGTAGATGGCCTAACGCCAAACGGCAAAGTGCCTTCATAATCAAAGTAAAAACGGCGGATTTCACAATCCGCCGTTTTTTATATCTTCATTTCCACTAGCCTTGAGTTGGCTGCAAAATAGGCGTCACCGGTGTTCTTGAAGACACCGCATTCCTTCGCTCCTTGGCCGTAAACTTCGCAATATTGGTCGCCAGTTGCGCCCCAACGGCCTTTGCCTTCGCCTTTTTGATCGTCTTGAAATGTAAAAGTGCCATCGGCGTTATATGTAACAAAACCGGTGCCGTCTTTACGTGTGTATTGGAAGGTCTTGCCTGAAACGGCTTGCCCAATTGCTGCTCCAGTCAAATTGCTGATTGGAACGCCGGCTTTGCTCGAAACCGCTGAGGTTCCACCATTTTCAATGCGAACGCCCTTTGGCCCGGACGAACAGGCAGCAAGCGCCAATGATACAGAGATGAGAATGATCTGATTTATAGTCTTCATAAATAGCATTTCGCCGTCAATTTGTTGATGTGGGATGTGCCACAGGAAGGAGCATCTCACAAGTGTGTGAAAAAATCATAGACTCCCGGGCGCTAAAACAATGACCTTCGTGCCGAGTGGTGCCCGCTCAAACAGGTCGGCCACATCTTCATTCAACATGCGCACGCAGCCGGAAGACATGGCTTTGCCGATTGAAGTGGGATCATTGGTGCCGTGGATGCGATACATCGTGTCCATTTTATTGGCATGCAGATAAAGTGCGCGCGCACCGAGTGGATTTTCGGGGCCACCGGGCATTCCGTTGGCCCATGCCGAGGCGTGAACATCGCGCTGCACCATTTCTTCAGGTGGGAGCCAACGCGGCCAACGGCGCTTCATGCCGACATAGGCTTCGCCTGACCATGCAAAACCTTCACGGCCCACACCAACGCCATAGCGAATGGCCTGTTGATTGCCCAAAATGAAATAGAGATAGCGGTGTTCCGGATCAACGATAATGGTGCCCGGTTTTTCCGCTGAGCCAAATGTTACGAGTTGGCGGCGAAATTTTGCGGGCAGGCTCGAAGCGAATGATTGAATTGGAAAATCAATGGGTGATTCCGCTGGTGGAATAAGCGATGGATCGCGCACAAAATCCTTACCACCATAAAAGGGATGCTCCGCCTGCGCTGCGACAGGCAAAGCTGCAACGGCCAACAGTGAGCAAATGAGTGTTCTGCGATCAATTTTCATCGATGCTTAATGCACCAAGGGCTTGACGTAACAGTGGTGAGTTTATGGCGAGACTGTGGTTAGCGACTAGGACGCCACGTTAAAGCTGGCTTGGCCCACATGGTAATTGCCAGGTGTGCCAGTGAAGGGTTGGCAGGTCATGGGAACGCCTTGCGGAATGAATTTGGCGGGTGAGAAGCTTTCGCAAAGCTGGCCATCTTTGGCCATCCATTTGCCGCCTGTTGTGCCTTTACCTGTAACTTCAACGAGCGAAGTGCCATCCGAGGCATAGAGTGTCACGCCTTTGTTTTGTGGGCCAGTCCAGCGCCAGCTTTTGCCGGTGAGCAGGGTTCTAATCTGGGCAGCTGTGAAGGCAGTCGGCGCTACAGGTGTGAGATCTGGCTGGGGTGCAAGGCTGGCTTGCTGGTCAGCTGAACTGTCTTTGAACACATTCATGCTGGCACAGCCCGAAAGGCTTGCTGCAGCGGCGATTATAATTAAAGTGCGTGATATCATTTTCATTTCCCAATTCCCCCAAGAATGATTCCCTACCAATAGCAAACCTGTGGCAAGATTATGAATTGGTAATTTTTAATGCGTTCACTTAGCATTTGAGTTGGACGCAGGGCAACCTGTGATCGGGCATTCCAGTGCGGCTTGTTGGTTGCCTTGTGGTTTCGACTGCGCTTGTTTTTCAAGAGCAATCTGAGCTGCTGGCGTGGCTTCGCTGCCAAACCATGGCGAAACATTTTCGGCAAATGCCGGGGCCGACAAACTCAAGAAACACATGAACACCCAACGCAATTTCATCACATAACCCTCAACTTAAATCTTAAAGTTGCAGTTCTGGAACGAAATGGTTTCCACTTGGTTAACCTTCTGGACGCAAGTGACCCTTGACGCTATGTGATCTCAAAACTTTACAAAGTGAGCCCATGCCCAATTTTTCCACCGCGGCGATAATGCCGATCATTCTGCTAGTTGCCTCAAATGTGTTCATGACCTTCGCTTGGTATGGCCATTTGGCTTATAAATCGAAGCCCCTTTGGATTGTGATTTTGGCCAGTTGGGGCATTGCATTGTTTGAATATTGTTTTGCGGTGCCTGCCAACCGCATAGGCAGTGCGGTTTATAGTACCGCTGAATTAAAGACGATGCAGGAGGTTATCACCTTTACGGTTTTCATTGCTTTCTCCGTGTTTTATTTGAAAGAGGCGATAACGCTGCAACATGTTGTGGGCTTTGTGCTGATTGCCATTGGCGCAGGTGTTGTGTTCCGCGCATGAATTATCGACACGCATTTCATGCGGGAAATCATGCGGATGTTTTGAAGCACATTGTTCTTTCGCGCGTGCTTGAATATTTCAAACTAAAAGACAAGCCATTTACGGTTTTGGATGCTCACGCTGGCATTGGCGCTTATGATTTAGAGGGCGTTCAAGCAACAAAAACAGGCGAGTGGCTTGGTGGGATTGGCAAGATGGCTGAACCATTTGCGCCCGACATTGAAAAGCTGTTGGCACCCTACCGCGCTGTTATTGCGGCGATGAATTCTGCGGGTGGCAATCGGTTTTATCCGGGATCACCAGAAGTGGCGCTGCGATTATTGCGCCTGAGTGACAGATTGATTGCCAATGAACTGCACCCTGAAGACGTAGAAATTCTACGCGATAACTATCGCCATGATTCGCGCGTGCGCGTCACATCGCGCGATGCGGCGGCCAGCATGAAAGCTGAATTGCCATTTGCGCAAAAGCGGGGATTGGTTTTGATTGATCCGCCTTTTGAAGTGTTGGATGAAAGTGAGCGGGTGGGTGAAGCCTTAAAGCAGGGGCATCGCCGTTTTGCGACGGGCACATATTTGGTTTGGTATCCGGTGACCACTGAAGAATTTGCCGCGAAATTCCTCGATATGATTTCAACCTTGAACTTGCCAAACATGTTGCACGTTGAATTGCGCGTGAAAGCCGCTTTTGAGCGCGGTGGGCTTTCAGGATCGGGGATGATTATTATCAACCCGCCATGGACACTGGAAGCCGAAATGAAAGCATTGCTTCCAGCATTGGCGGAGAGACTGGGATTGGGAACTTGGGGGCGCGGACGTGTCGAATGGCTCACGCCCCCAAAGTAATTAGATTGATGCGCCTTTGATGGCTTTTGAAAGATCAATGTATTCTTCGCTGTTGACACCGCCGATGCGGGCTATTTCAGCAAGTTGCGCTTTAGCGAGATCGAGCTTTCCTGCGGCCACATAGCCTTCACCCAGATATTCGCGGGCCAGAATGAAATCTGGGTTGATGGCCAAGGCCTTGTTGTAATAGGTGATGGCGATGTCGAGTCGACCTGCTTTACGATTGGAATAGCCCAAATAGTTCAACACATTTGGATCATTTTGATCGGAATCTGCAGATAACACAGTGATCGCCCAATCATACTCGCCTTGCTTGGCGAGCAGGCGGCCCTGCTGATACATATCTTCGTTGGAAATAATTCCGGATGTGGCTTTGACGCATTTCTTAGTCATCTTGCCTTTCACTTTTACGGTCTTCACCACTTCACCAGTCTTGCACAGGAGTTGTGTTGGTGACACTGCAGGTGCGGCAGGCGCTTGGGTTCCGGCGGCAAAACTTGTGCCTGCGACCAGCATCAAAGCGATGAACGAAGTTGTTATAAGTTTCATGGGTGAAGTCTCCTGTTTTGGTGTTGCTAAAGATATTACGCGTTTGTGTTCACTATATTCCAAACGACAATTTTTAACAGTTGGATTGTGATGAATATCACATGAATGCCCTATTCAGAGGAGGCTCAGTTTAAGTTTGCCATATTCATGCCATCGATCAGACATGATCACTAACCCGATGGAGGATATTGTGACAAACTTAAATTTATCGCGTTCGACACTCGCTGTAGCAGCATTGCTAGGCCTTGGCGCACTTGGCTTTTCAAGTTTGGCAGCCCATGCCGATGTGACTGGCCGGCTTGGGCAATGCCAAGCTTTTACCAAAGAAAAAGTTGTTCGTTGCTGTGATCAAATTGTTAAAAGCAACAACAAGCCCATGTGGATGTTAGAAAGTCGCGATAGTTGCCAAAGTGCGGCTGTTTGCGTGGGCAAATCATATAGCACTTCACTGACTTCTGTGAGTGTGCGCAAACCCCGCTGCACAATTCAAATTAAATATAACGACTATCAAGGCACCAGTAAAATTACTGCTCCCAAGGGGCGCGGACAATTTAACTGATCGTCCAATCATCGATATATCCAGGCCATTTGAGCGAGTTGGAGGTGGCTTGGAATGTTTGCGATTATGGCATTGCGCATAGCAGCAGATATCCCATTCAAATGATAAAAATGTCCCGCGCTCCGGCTGCTGTGATGCAGTTTCTGTGTGCGTTGGACTCGTAACTCTGACAGTTTTTCAAATGCGGAATCTGGCTCTTTCCTTAGAGCTAAAACTTCACCCAATGTTACGGCATCTTCGATTGCCATTGCTGCTCCTTGAGCCAAATAGGGCAGGGTGCCATGTGCGGCATCGCCTATTAGAATGATTTTGCCTTTGTTCCAGCGATGCAAAGGCGGCACATAAGCTGCTGGCCATTGCGACCAAGATTTGTGTTTTAGGATTTGGCGGAGTTCCTCACAGGCCATACTGAAATGGGCATCAACATCGGTGCCTTGTGTGACGGCCAAGAGATTGAGTTTTGGCGATTGTCCCACCGGATAATGTACTACATGGCCGCCGGGATATAACCAGAGATTGACGCATTCATTCACAACGTCATCCGAAAGGTTGCGGTGAATGATGTCATTTGAGATGATTGCCGCATGACCGGGAAAAAGTGCTTCTCTAGTTTTGGACCACACACCGTCTGCGGCGATTAAAGCATAGCCATCAAATATATCACGCGCGATAACTTCGGCATTTGTTTGAATGGTGATATTGGATTTTGATTTTGCTACGGAAAGTAGCGCTTGTAATAGATCGGCACGGTGAGCCACACGGTAAGGCGCGCCAAATCTTGTTTCGAATTTTTTACCCAACTCTAAGCGCTTAAGCGTTTTTCCGCTGCGGCCATCACGAATGAGAATTTCTGGGGGTGAGGAGGTGATGGGTTCGACTGCATCCCAAGCGCCAAGTTTTTGCAAAGCGCGCACGGCGTTCGGCCCCAATTGTAAGCCTGCGCCTAAGGCTTCAAATTTGGCGGCCTTTTCCATGACCAAAGCACTGTTGCCAGTATTGGCCACAGCCAAGGCACTTGCCAGCCCCGCAATGCCACCGCCCGCAATATGGAAGAGTTGATTTTTCATGGTGTTACAATGCGGTGGAAAGTTGCTTGCCGCAAGTGCAGCAAAGCCTTAGAGGGAAGAGGAATTGCAACAGGAATCTTTTTTATGGGTTTTATCTCCGACTCTTTGAACCGCATTCAACCCTCGGCCACAATCGCCATTTCAACCAAAGCCCAAGTGATGCAGGCTGAGGGCAAGAATGTGATTGGCCTTGCCGCAGGTGAGCCTGATTTTGAAACACCGCGCAATATTAAAGACGCTGCCATTGCTGCAATCAACGCAGGCAAGACTCGCTACACGGCCGTGGATGGTATTCCTGAATTGAAGACAGCCATCTGCGCCAAGTTCAAGCGTGAAAATAATCTGGATTACAAGCCCTCGCAAGTTTCAGTTGGGACTGGCGGAAAGCAAGTTCTTTTCAATGCTTTAATGGCAACGGTTAACCCTGGAGATGAGGTGATTATTCCAGCTCCATATTGGGTGAGCTATCCTGATATTGTGATGCTGGCCGGGGGCAAGCCGGTGATTGTGCAGGGTGCTGCCGATAAGGGCTTCAAGTTGCAGGCTGCCGATTTGGAAAAAGCGATTACGCCCAAAACCAAATGGTTGATTTTGAACTCGCCATCGAACCCCTCAGGGGCTGCTTATTCGCATGCGGAGATGAAAACTTTGACGGATGTGCTGGTGAAGAACCCGCACGTGTGGGTGCTGACCGACGATATGTATGAGCATCTGGTTTATGATGACTTCAAGTTCTGCACACCTGTCGAGGTGGAGCCTGCCCTTTACGACCGCACTTTGACCATGAACGGGGTTTCAAAAGCCTATTGTATGACAGGCTGGCGCATTGGCTATGCGGCAGGGCCAGAGACTTTGATTAAAGCTATGGGCAAACTGCAATCGCAATCTACATCCAACCCTTCATCGGTTGCGCAATGGGCCGCAGTGGAGGCTTTGAATGGCCCACAAGATTTTATCGCGGCTCATAACAAGATATTTGTGGAACGGCGGGATTTGGTGGTTTCGATGCTGAACCAAGCCAAGGGCATTCAGTGTGCCACCCCTGAAGGTGCGTTTTATGTTTATCCTTCTTGTGCGGGTTTGATGGGTAAGACCGCGCCATCGGGAAAGGTTTTGAACACAGACGAAGATTTCGTCTCGGAACTTCTAGCCGCGGAGGGTGTGGCTGCCGTGCATGGTGCCGCATTCGGCACGTCACCCTATTTCCGTATCTCCTATGCTACGGCCACAACCACTCTTGAAGATGCATGCCAACGCATTCAGCGTTTTTGTGGCAGCTTAAAATAACCAAAGGATAATTAAATGTACGCTCAAGTTGTTCCAGCACTCCAAAAAAATCTCGCAGCACTGGCGAAGTTTCTCAAAAAGGCCGAGGCGCATCTCGATACCCAGAAGCTCGACAAATCTGTAGTTTTGGGGTTGCGGGTTTATCCAGACATGTTCCCGCTTTTGCGCCAAGTTCTACTCGTCACCGATTTCAGCAAGGGTGCGGCGGCGCGTTTAGCTGGCGTTCCAATTCCGGCATTTGCTGATGATGAAAAGACTTTTGAAGAAGTTTACGCCCGATTGGCCAAAACAGAAGCTTTCTTGGCCAGTCTCGACGCCAAGAGTTTTGAAGGTGCTGCTGCGCGTGATGTAACCGTGAAAGTTGGCGGCCAAGATATGGTGATGTCTGGTCAAACCTATTTCAGCAACATGGCTTTGCCCAATATCTATTTTCACATGACCACCGCATATAACCTTTTGCGTGGTATTGGTGTGCCCTTAGGCAAAGGCGATTTTATGGGGCGCTAACGCGTTTGTGATAAAACTTTAAGTGTTCAGCAGCGTATAATCTTTTAAGTGTGGTAAAAGAGGATACGCTGATGAACATTATCAAACGCCGTGGTTGGGAAATTTCTGAATCGAAAGTCACCCCAGAAGCTTTGTTTTTTAACCGCCGCAAGGTTCTTGGCGGTTTGGCGGCTGTGCCGTTCATGGGGTCTGCCCAAGCGGCTGTGAATGCAAAATTTGCCGATGCCGGCCGCGCCGTGACACCGGAAGAGCAGAATACGACATATAATAATTTTTATGAATTTGGTACGTCGAAGAGCATTTCAGACGCGGCGCAGGCTTTGGTTTCTTCGCCTTGGAACATAGCGATTGACGGATTGGTTGAAAAACCAATTACGCTGAGCTTTGACGACAACATTCGTAAAATGCAGAAGGAAGATCGCATTTATCGCCATCGTTGTGTTGAAGCATGGGCGATGGTTGTGCCGTGGACGGGTTTTGCACTGAAAGATTTAATTGCACTGGCGAAGCCAAAGCCTGAAGCGAAATATGTGCGCTTTGAAACGTTTAATGACCCCAAAATGGCCCCCGGCCAGCAAGCGGGGCTTTTTAGTTCTTTCCCGTGGCCCTATGTCGAAGGTCTTTCCATGGCTGAAGCGATGAATGACTTGGCCTTTGTTGCTACCGGTGCTTACGGTAAAGACTTACCCAAATCGATGGGCGCTCCATTGCGCATTCATTTGCCTTGGAAATATGGGTTCAAATCAATCAAGTCGATTGTGAAGATCAGTTTTGTAGCTGAGAAACCGATGAATTTTTGGCAGGCAATTGCCTCGAATGAATATGGTTTCTGGGCCAATGTGAACCCTGAAGTTCCTCATCCGCGCTGGAGCCAAGCCTCTGAAGAAGTATTAGGCACAGGTGAGCGGATGCCAACCAAACTTTTCAATGGTTATGGTGAGTTTGTAGCTGACCTTTACAAAGGCATGGAAAAAGACCCGATCTTTTTCTAAGGAATCTGATATCCAGCGCAGATGACTTATGATGTTTTTATAGCGCTGTTCATATTTGGATTTATATCAGCTTTTACGCCGGGGCCAAACAACACCATGTTGTTGGCCACCGGCATTAATTTTGGGGTGCGGCGCGCTTGGCCCCACATCTTTGGGATCGCGATTGGGTTCCCGTTCATGATTGCTTGTATTGGTTTTGGGCTGGGCCGGATTTTTGAAATTTATCCGTTACTTTATGTTGCGTTGAAATATCTGGGCGCCGCCTACATGATCTGGTTGGCTTGGAAAATAGCGATGTCAAAACCTTCGGCCGATGATCGCATTTCTGATGCAGCACCCATTACCTTCCTTCAAGCTTGTGCTTTTCAATGGGTTAACCCGAAGGCTTGGATTATGGGTGTGACAGCTCTGTCAGCCTATACGGTTGCTGCGCATTATATGATTGGGGTGGTGGCTGTTGTTGGCACGTTTGTGTTCATGGGTTTCACAAGCGCATTGACCTGGGTGTTGTTTGGCGCGGGGCTCAAACACATTTTGAATGATGCGCGCTATTACCGGATGATCAATATTGGATTGGCATTGGCCCTGGTGGCCAGTTTGGTGCCTATGTTGTGGCATGGTTGAAGGTTGCAAAATTGGCTGTGTTCATTTTGAATATGCGATGGTTTTGAATAGCGGAGAATGATGATGCTGAAAATTACTTTAGGATTATTGGTCGGTTGTGCGGCGATGATCACACCCTCTCATGCTGCTTGCACGGCGAGTGCTTCACGCGTGTGGGGAAGTGGCCTCACCATTGAAGCTTTTGCGCAAGGGCCAAGTTGTGCGCAAGCGGTTGCTGTGATTAGCGTTCGCAAAAAATCTGGCGAAGCTATTTGGGTGCAGTCTTACATCACTGCAAATGTCATGAACTTCACGCAACCAGCGGCCAGCACCAGCAAAGTGTTAACATCCACATTGAAAGATTGGATTTCTGGAGAAGGTTTTATGAAGTCTGCCGATAAATTAGTGGAAGGCGGCGAGTTCCCCTTCACCAAGAATGATGATGCTGAAACTTTTGCAAAATATAGAAAGGCCAGGGCTCCGCTGTTTTGTTACATTCAAGGGATGGAGAGCGGGAATTGTTTGACGGTGAACAAAGATGGTGCGGTGGTGGAGCTTGGGGTGCAGAGCTTTCCGGGTTGATAATCTAAAAACTCCACTCCTTCGCCTTGCCTACAATGAAATCCCTGAATGCCGTCACGCGTTTTGTTTCTTTTAGTTCTTCGGGATAGACAAAATAGGTGTCGAATTGTGGGGCCTCTAGTGGCAGGTCGACGAGCACCAAATTCATGTCGGGGGCCACCATATAGTCGGCCACGGAACCAATGCCAGCGCCTGATTGCACAGCGCGGCGCACGCCATAAGCATTGTTCACCCGCAATGCATATTTCCGCGGGCTGCTTTCTTCGCGGCCCACCGTTTCCAGCCAATTCAAATTTGTGAGATAACCCTCTGTCTCGCCAAAGCTGACAATGCGGTGCTTGTCTAAATCCTCTACCGACTTTGGAATGCCGTGGCGCTTTACATAATCTGTCGACGCATAGATATGATGATGCACGGTGAAAAGCTTGCGCTGAATGAGATCAGGTTGGGTTGGCCTTCGCAAACGAATGGCCACATCGGCTTCCCGCATGGAAAGATCAAGCTCGGAATCCTCAAGCATCAAAGACACTTTAATATCGGGATAGAGCTCCATAAACTCAGTAATGCGGGGGGTGAGCCACACCGACCCTAAGCCAACGGTGGTGGTTATGCGCAATTCACCCGTGGGTTTTTCTTTAGAATCCATCAGCCTGGTTTTGGCTGCGGCCAGCTTGGTGAACACTTCGTGCGCTGTGCGATAAAGCACTTCGCCTTGCTCAGTTAAAATAAGTCCCCGTGCATGGCGGTGAAACAGGGTGACGTGCAAATCATCTTCCAATGCACTCACTTGACGGCTGATTGCTGATTGCGACAAGAGCAACTCGTGGCCAGCATGGGTGAAACTTCCCGCATCGGCCACTGCATGAAAAATCCGCAGCTTGTCCCAATCCATAGTGTGTTACTCCGCCGCGTGTTTGATCTCGACTTTAGTGTGCAAATACTTCTCAGATTCCAATGCCGCCATGCAGCCCATGCCTGCGGCGGTGACGGCCTGACGATAGATATCATCGGTCACATCGCCTGCTGCAAATACACCGGGAATGGTGGTGGCGGTGGACCATGGTGCAGTTATTAAATAGCCGCCATTTTTGAAGGGCAGTTGGCCTTCGAACAGTTCCGTGGCTGGCTTATGGCCAATGGCGATGAAAATGCCGTCGACAGTCATATCTGTGATTGCGCCAGTTTTGACATTTTTTAGGCGAGCCGTGTGTACGCCCTTTGGCTCATGGGTGCCAAGTACATCGTCCAAGGCCGTATCCCATATCACTTTAATCTTAGGGTGATTGTGCAAGCGATTTTGCAAAATCTTTTCAGCTTTGAATTCATCACGGCGATGCACGATGGTAACTTCCGTTGCAAAGTTGGTGAGGAATAAAGCTTCTTCCACGGCGGTGTTGCCGCCACCAACTACTAGAACTTTTTTGCCACGATAAAAGAATCCATCACACGTGGCGCAAGCGGAAACGCCGAAGCCTTGGAAGTAAGACTCGCTGGGCAAGCCCAGCCACTTGGCCTGGGCACCGGTCGAAATGATCAGCGCATCGCACGTGTAAACCACGCCGCTGTCACCAATAAGTTTCACTGGCGTTGCTTTCAAATCTACGCTGGTGATCGTATCTGATACGATCTCTGCACCCATATGCTCGGCTTGTGCCTTCATCTCGTCCATAAGGAATGGACCCTGAATAGTTTTGGCAAAGCCCGGATAGTTTTCAACATCAGTGGTGATGGTGAGCTGGCCGCCAGGTTGAATGCCTTGGATGACGAGGGGCTGAAGCATGGCGCGGGCGGCATAGATGGCGGCAGTATAACCGGCAGGGCCGGAGCCGAGCACGATCACTCGGGCATGACGGGACGACATATTGGGAATTCCTATGAGCTATGATTAATCAGCATAGCTCATATGGGGGACGGAGCAAGGGGGATACAAGGGGTTGTGAACCCAATTTATTGTGATCCATCCCCGCTCCGCCCGATATTACATTCCAATTTTGCGCAACGCTGTAATTGCGGAGTCTGAGAATTTACCGGCCTCTCTCGTAAACTCCGCACCTTTGGCCAGCAACGCATCTTGCACTGCATTGCGGGTGGCAGCATCTAGGCTGTCGCCTTGGTCGGTGATTAGTACTTTTTTGCTGTTTTCAGAACCACGTTCTAGGGCGAGTAGGAAATATTCGGCGGCTTTTGCTCTGTCTTTTTTCGAGTGCAGACCAAGAGCATAACTCATCGCCACATTATGAGTGGCCATAGCGTTTCCGGCATCCATGGCTTTGTTGAGGAGGGCCCAACCCGCCACTTCATCTTTGGCAATGCCTTCGCCCATCAACATGCTTTCTGCCAAATTATCCATGCCCTGAGGGTCACCCGCATCGGCGGCTTTGCGATAGTATTCGTTGGCTTTGACATGGTCGAGGGGAACACCGAGGCCACGATCATAAAGGTAACCAAGGCCGCTCAAGGCATCAAGGCTGCCGTTGTCGATTGCCTTTTGATAGAGATCTCGGGCTTTCGCATAATCTTGCGCAACGCCGCTGCCGTGGTCATAGGCAAAAGCCAAATCGTTCATGGCATCAGCATTGCCGCTGTCTGCGGCTTTTTGAAACCATTTGGCAGCCTCGGCATAGTCCTGCGCCACGCCCAGTCCGTCTCGATATAAAGTTCCCAAATTGTCTTGAGCAACCGCAATGCCTTTTTCTGCAGCAGCACGATCCCACTTAAATGCGAGAGCAAAATCAGGTTTGGTCCCAATGCCATTTCGATAGGCGTAACCAAGATTAGTCATTGCCAATGCCGAACCATTGGCCGCTGATTTTTCAAACAGCGACAGCATGCGCGGCAAGTCTTGGTTGGCTTTCATCAGGATGCGGCCAAGATTGAAATTCATGCGGGCATCATCCGGGTTTACCAAGACAGCAGCCTCACAGGCCTTCAATGCTTCCGGCACATTCAGATCTTTGCCGACAACTCCAGGCACATTTGCTGGTCTTTGCGCGTCAAGCGGCGTTGACGCCAAAAGATCACATTGGTGCACATCTGCCTGCTCAGAATTAGCATGGGAAGGAAGCAGCATGAGGGTGGCAAAAAAAGAGAAAGTTGCGATGCGCATATTCGATCCTCATTTTAGCCCCCAAGCGAAATCTAACAGCAAAAATGCAATCGTGGAATCACGAAATTTTATTGCTATAAGCAGTTCATGAACACTGCTGATGATCTCGACACGCTCGACTGGAAAATTCTGAAAGAACTGCAACGTGAAGGGCGGGTTTCCAATGTGGAGCTTTCTTCTCGGATTGGGCTTTCACCGCCACCCACACTGCGCCGTGTGCAGGCGCTGGAAAAGGCGGGGTTCATTACCGGATACCGTGCGCAGCTGGATGGTGAGAAGCTGGGTTATGGGGCGCAAGTGGTGGCGCTTGTCGGTCTTAAAAGTCAGGCCGAACATGAGATGAAAGAATTTGAACGCCGTGTGGCGGGCTGGCCCATTGTGCGCGAATGCTATGCGGTTTCGGGGGTTGCTGATTTTATGTTGAAATGCGCGGGGCGCGATTTGCAATCGATTCAAAGCTTCGTGCTCGGTGCACTTTCAAAAGCACCCAATGTGGAAAGTGTGAAAACCTCGTTGATCTTGCATGTGGCGAAGAACGAACCGGGAGTTCCGCTGGTATGAAATCTCATTGGATCTCTCTCACGGCTGCCGCTGCTGCCGCCGTTGTGATTGGATTTGCATCGACCATTTTGGTTTTGATGCAGGCGGCCCAATCCGTGGGTGCCAATCTGGCGCAGCAAGCGTCAATGGCTGCGATTTTATGTTTCATGATGGCGGCCACAACGCTGGTGCTTAGTGTGCGTTACAAAATGCCAATGCTGACCGCGTGGTCCACACCCGGTGCTGCGCTGATTGTGGGCAGTGCGCACGGTGTATCATTTCAAGCAGCGCTTGGTTCATTCGTTTTTGCGGGCGCTTTGATGGTTGTCACCGGATTGGTGCGGCCCTTGGAGCGCGCCATTGAAAAAATGCCTCCGGCCATTGCGGCTGCAATGCTGGCAGGCGTGCTGGTGAATTATGTTCTAAAAGTTCCACCTGCGGCCATTTCCGCGCCATGGTTGGTGCTGCCGCTGGTTGGTGCTTTCTTCAGTGTACGGATGATTTATCCGATGTATGCCGTGCCTGTGATTGTGGTGTTGGGTTTGGCGCTGGCTGGTTTCAGTGGCAGCATGGGGGCGGGGTGTTGCGCATTGGGTGTGACGGCCCTCACATTTGATGTGCCACAATTTCAATGGCCTGTGATGCTGGGTTTGGGGGTTCCGCTTTATTTGGTCACTATGGCCTCGCAAAACCTGCCCGGCTTTGCTGTGATGCGCGCCAGCGGTTATGCGCCACCCGTGAGCGGCGCTTTGGTTGTGACGGGGTTGGGATCAATGATTTCTGCACCCTTTGGCGGCCACGCTGTGAACATGGCTGCCATTACAGCTTCGCTGGTGACAGGGCCGGATGCCCACCCTGATCCTACGCAACGCTGGAAAATCGCTTATCCGTATTTTGTGATTTATGTTTTAGTGGGATTAGCCGCGATGAGCTTTGTGACCATACTGGGCGCTTTACCCAAAGAACTGGTGGCGGCCATCGCTGGCCTTGCCCTTTTCGCACCACTCATGAGCGGGATGAGCGCCATGGTGAAAGATCTGGCCGACATTGAAGCGGCCATGGTGACATTTCTAGTGACGGCTTCTGGCGTTACAATGTTCGGCGTGGGCTCCGCCTTCTGGGGCCTGGTTGCAGGGTTGGTGATTTGGGGGGTGAAAAAAGCCATGGTGAAAATATGAAATCCTCAGAAACCACAATTCTTGTTGTCGCTGGCCATATGGGGGCGGGGGTTGATCATTGGCAGACGCGGCTGATTTCTAAACTCTCTGCGGCGCGGTTGGTGGAGCAGACTGATTGGCTGCATGGTTCATTGCCCGTAGCGATTGATGCGCTTGTTGAAACCGTGGCTGCGGCGGAAAAACCTGTTGTGTTTGTGGCGCATTCCGTGGGGGCTTCATTGGTGGCGCATGCAATTGCGGCGCTGCGAACCCGCGGCGTGGTTGAAAAAATTAAAGGGGCTTATTTGGTGGTGCCGCCCAGTGAGACTGCATTGCGCGGCCTTCACGGCATTGACCCATTGTTTGCCGTTGTGCCCCGTGATCCGCTGCCGTTTCCTTCGCTGTTGGTGGCCACTAGTAATGACCCACATTCAACTATGGAGGATTCTGCTTCGCTGGCGCTGGCTTGGGGTTCACACTTGGTGGAGGCGGGGGAAGCGGGGCATATTGATCACACATCCGGCCATGGCCCATGGCCAGAAGGCATGATGCGATTTGCTGGGTTTTTATCAAAACTTACGGCGTGATCCTTGCTCGCAATTGCTGCGTTATAGCATTATGTTCAAAATCATATCACTCGCACTCGTCCTTTTCACCGGAGTTCCCGCCATGGCTGCAGAGCAGACACTTTATGATTTCACGCTCACCGGCAATGATGGAAAGCCCATGCCGCTTGAACAGTTCAAAGGCAAAGTGGTTTTGCTGGTGAACACCGCATCGGAATGTGGCTACACCCCGCAATATGAAGGGCTTGAGGCTGTGTGGGAAGCCAACAAAGATAAGGGCCTTGTGATTGTCGGTGTGCCTTCGAATGATTTCGGCGGACAAGAACCCGGCACTGCGAAAGAAATCGCTACATTTTGCAAACTGAATTACGGTGTCACTTTCCCGTTGGCAGATAAATCTAGCGTGAGCGGCTCGACGGCCATTCCAGTTTATAAATGGGCAGGCGAGCACGCGGGAATGCTGGGTTCACCCAAATGGAATTTCCACAAATATTTGTTTGGTCGCGATGGCAAGTTTATTGACTGGTTTTCAACTGCGACAAAGCCTGATGGCCCGAAGATCGGAAAAGCACTGGAAGCGGCGCTGAAGTAGCGCCTTACTTCCAAGCCACTTTTACAATTTCATAAGAGCGGCCACCGCCGGGAGTGTTCACTTCCACGCTGTCTCCCTTTTTCTTGCCGATCAGCGCACGGGCAATGGGGGACGAAATCGAGATTTTGCCTTTTTTAACATCGGCTTCAAAATCGCCCACGATTTGATATTTCACTTCGGCTTCGCTGTCTTCATCGATCAGCGTGAGTTTTGCGCCGAACATTACTGTGTCGCCAGAGAGTTTTGCTGGGTCAATCACTTCGGCGCGGCTTAACCTGTCTTCGTGCTCACTGATGCGAGTTTCATTCCAGCCTTGGGCTTCTTTGGCAGAGTGATATTCAGCATTTTCAGACAAATCGCCATGAGCGCGTGCTTCTTCAATGGCGCGGATGATGCGCGGGCGCTCTTCCGACTTCATGAATTTCACTTCGTTGACCATTGTGTTGTAGCCTTCTTCGGTCATCGGCACTTTTTCCATGGCTTGTCGTTCCGTTCCTTAGATTCATTCAATATGAAAAATTACACCCGACCATCGCTTTTAAGCGAATGCAGTCGGGTCTTGGTGTGAAGATGGCCCAGATTGAAGGAAAATTCAAGTGTGGCGTGTTTACTTGAAATAGTCTTGCAACGGCCGAACCACGATGGCACCCGCCTTGTTGGCGGCGATGGCCTTAGTGGCGCTGATGATGCCGGGCATGGTGGTAAAATAAGGCACCTTTTGCATCACCGCTGTTTGGCGGATGGATTTGCCATCAGACTCAGATGAACGGGTTTCAGTGGTGTTGAGCACAAGTTGAATTTCACCATTCTTGATCGCATCCACCACATGTGGGCGACCTTCCAGCACTTTATTGATTTTGGTGGAAGGCACACCTTTGCTTTCAAAGAAGCTATGGTTCCCTGCGGTGGCTTTTATATTGAAACCCATTTCGACAAGTTTTTTAACAGAAGGTAAAGCGCGCGCGCGATCAGCTTCTTTCACCGAAACAAACACAGTGCCGCTTAAAGGCATGCGGTTGCCAGCGCCCAACTGGGCTTTGGCGAAAGCCATGTCATATGATTTATCGAGGCCCATAACCTCACCGGTGGAGCGCATTTCTGGCCCGAGGAGAACATCAACCCCCGGGAAACGGTTGAACGGGAAAACTGCTTCTTTAACAGCAACATGGTTCAACTTCTTAGTCTTCAACTTGAAGCTGGCAACGCTTTCACCAGCCATAACGCGCGCGGCGATTTTGGCAACAGGTTCGCCTATAACCTTGGCCACAAAGGGCACAGTGCGGGACGCGCGCGGGTTCACTTCGAGAATGTAAACTTCATCATCTTTAATGGCGAATTGCACATTCATCAGACCCACTACATTGAGCGCCAATGCCAGCTTTTTGGCTTGGGCTTCAAGCTCAGCAATGATCGGGGCTTTGAGCGAATAGGGCGGCAGTGAGCAGGCCGAGTCACCAGAGTGAATGCCGGCTTCTTCAATGTGTTCCATCACGCCTGCGATGAACACATCCTTGCCATCGCATATCGCATCCACGTCCACTTCGATGGCGTTGCTAAGGTAAGAATCTATAAGCACAGGCGAGTCACCTGATACCACAACAGCCTCGGTGATGTAGCGTTGCAGGCCAGCATCATCCTTTACAATTTCCATGGCGCGGCCACCCAGCACATAGGAGGGGCGGATGACAACGGGATAACCGATGCGCTTGGCGATTTTTTTAGCTTCGGCACCTGAATAAGCCATGCCGTTTTCAGGTTGCTTGAGCTTCAGTTTCTTCACAAGTTTGGAGAAACGTTCGCGATCTTCAGCCAAATCAATGGCATCTGGCGTGGTGCCGAGGATGGGAACTCCTGCTTCTTCCAGTGCGTTGGCCAGCTTCAACGGAGTCTGCCCGCCGAATTGCACGATCACACCTTTAAGGGTGCCATTGGTTTTTTCAACGCGAATAATTTCGAGAACATCTTCGGCTGTCAGCGGCTCAAAATACAAGCGATCCGAAGTGTCATAATCGGTGGATACAGTTTCGGGATTGCAATTCACCATGATCGATTCATAGCCGGCATCATGCAGCGCAAAGCAGGCATGGCAGCAGCAATAATCAAACTCAATGCCTTGGCCAATGCGGTTCGGCCCGCCGCCGAGAATGATGATCTTTTGACGGTCTGATGGGTGGGCTTCATTGCCATCATTACCTGCAAGACCCGTTTCGTAAGTCGAGTACATATAAGCCGTGGGTGAGGCGAATTCAGCTGCGCAGGTGTCGATGCGTTTGAAAACCGGATGCACCTTTAGTTTGGTGCGGTGCTTCAGAACTTTTTCTTCTTTTATGCCAGCGAGAAATCCTAAACGCTTATCCGAAAAGCCCATGGCTTTGAGTTTGCGTAGATTCTGAGCATCATTAGGCAAGCCCTTGTTTTGGATTCGCTTTTCGGTTTCCACCAACTCTTGAATTTGGCGCAAGAACCATGGCTCATATTTGCAAGATGCGAAGATTTGATCGACGGTTGCACCATGCCTAAAGGCTTGTGCAATTTTTAATAAGCGGTCTGGTGTGGGTTGGCCAAGCGCAGCGCGAATGGCGTTGCGATCATCGCCTTCGCCAATGCCCTCGATCTCAACTTCATCAAAGCCTGAGAGCCCCGTTTCAAGGCCGCGCAAGGCTTTTTGCATCGATTCTTGAAAGGTGCGGCCAATGGCCATGACTTCACCAACCGACTTCATAGCAGTGGTGAGGTAAGGCTTCGAACCGGGGAATTTTTCGAACGCAAAGCGTGGAATTTTCACAACCACATAATCGATGGTAGGCTCGAATGATGCAGGGGTTGCACCACCCGTAATATCATTAGCCAATTCATCGAGTGTATAACCCACAGCTAATTTTGCTGCGATTTTGGCAATCGGAAATCCAGTGGCTTTCGATGCGAGTGCGGATGAACGCGACACGCGCGGATTCATTTCAATCACCACCAATCTGCCATCAGCAGGGTTCACCCCGAACTGCACGTTGGAGCCGCCAGTCTCAATACCAATCTCACGCAGCACGGCAATCGATGCATTGCGCATGATTTGATATTCTTTATCGGTCAGCGTGAGGGCAGGGGCCACTGTGATCGAGTCCCCCGTGTGAACACCCATCGGGTCAATGTTTTCGATCGAACAGATGATGATGCAATTGTCTGCGGTGTCGCGCACCACTTCCATTTCATATTCTTTCCAACCCAGAACAGACTCTTCGATCAACACTTCGGCAGTGGGCGAGGCATCCAAGCCTTGCTCGACAATGTTCAAAAATTCGTCGCGATTATAAGCAATGCCACCGCCGGTGCCGCCAAGCGTGAACGAGGGACGGATAATGCAGGGCAGGCCCACGTCCAACATCGCCTCAAAGGCTTCTACCATGGCGCGGTTGCGATAATTTTTCTGGCGGCCAGCCTCGCCTTCAGCCCAGGTTTTTTCGAAAGCGTCAGCATCAGCGGCACTGGCGCGACCTTCAGTGTAGGCGGCTTTATCAGCGTCTTTTGCCACCGAGGCATTGGCCAAGCGCGAGCGCGGTGTTTCCAGCCCAATGCGCTTCATAGCTTCGCGGAACAATTCGCGGTCTTCGGCCATGTCAATGGCTTCAGCTTTGGCACCGATCAATTCCACGCCAAATTTTTCCAACACACCCATTTTGTTAAGCGAAAGCGCCGTGTTCAAAGCCGTCTGCCCGCCCATGGTGGGCAGCAGTGCGTCGGGGCGTTCACGCTCAATAATTTTAGCCACAACTTCCGGCGTAATCGGCTCAATATAAGTGGCATCGGCCAAATCCGGATCGGTCATAATGGTGGCCGGGTTGGAGTTCACCAGAATAACGCGGTAGCCTTCTTCCTTCAGCGCTTTAACAGCTTGGGTGCCGGAATAATCAAATTCGCAAGCTTGGCCGATAATAATCGGTCCCGCCCCAATGATGAGGATGGATTTAATGTCGGTGCGTTTTGGCATGTGTGGGGAACCCTGATTTCACGGTGTCCTACACAGAACGGCCGACGATTCCAACCCCTGTGGATAGATTTTTGTGCAGTGCGGAAAAATTAGGGGTTTGCGGCGATTGCTTCGTCTAACTCGTTGCCAAAAGCGTTTAGGTCTTCAAAAGAAAGTCGGTTCTTTAAGCTCACCAAAAGCGGCTTCAATTCTGTATTTTTTATTTCATGTGCGGCTTCAATGCACCATGCGCCGTGAAACTCTCCGGAAAGTTCTTTGATGAGTGGCTGTAATACCCGCAAATCTGCTCGTTTTGCCAACCCAATTAGAGCTTCACCCCTAATTTCGTGATCGTCTTCGGATAGTCTTTCAAGCAAAGCGTCACGAATCTCTTGTGTATTAACTTCTGATATTGTTCCTAATTCGAACGTTGCCCAATTGCGCACATCGTAATCAGAGTCGCGGGAAAGCGTTATCAATGCAGTTAATGAAATTGGATCAGTCCTAGAACTTAAAGCACGAACGACTGCGTGGCGGATCGAATTGTCGGCGTGATTTGTAAACCTTGCGATGATTGAGGTTTCACAAATTTTCAAATGCCCACATGCATAAAGCGCAGAGCATATAACTTCTACAACGCTATCATCTAAGAGTTTGGAGATGATTGGTATCGATTTTGATGCGTAAGGATATTTTTTTGCGTATCCCAGCTGTGATAAAACATCCGCCGCCGCTTGTCGCTTATCAAATGAATCATCATTTGCCCATGTCCTGCAGAGTTCAAATACTTCGAGATTTGGACGCACATGCAAATGGCGGATGCAAGCCCAGTAGGCTTCATCTTCTTCAATGTTGCGCGAGTTATGAACTAAAGAAAATATTTCAATAACTGGCAATTCGGCCAATTGACCGTTCAGTGTCGCCAATAAATTTCTGACCTTGTCTTCATCGAGAATATTGTTGCGCTCCATCGCAGTCAGTTCATTTAAAATTTCTTGGGGTGACAATTTTAAAACTCCGAAGATTTTAAGGTCCCATATTATAACACGGTAAGAGCTTTTGGGACATTCCGTTTTTATAACGCCTTGCGTTATATAATGCGTAGCGTTATAAACGTATAATGATCAGAAGTTTTGGAGATCGTGATACTGCGCTGATTTGGCGTGGCCAGAGGGCGCGGCGCATCCCTTCTGATATTCAAAACGCGGCTTTGCGAAAATTGTTTATGATTGAGGCTGCTGAAACGATTGAAGATTTGAAAGAGCCGCCGGGCAATCGGCTGGAAATGTTAAAAGGTGATCGCAAAGGCTGGTGGTCAATCAGGATCAACCAGCAATGGCGCATCTGCTTTAAATGGGAGAATGGATATGCTGAAAACATTGAAATCATCGACTATCACTAAGAGGGCGGATTTATTAGCCATTCCCACCGTGGGTGAAATTCTGTTGGAGGAGTTTTTAAAGCCACTTGCGCTTTCGCAAAACGCGCTAGCCCGTGCCTTGGATGTGCCGCCACGCCGCATCAATGAAATCGTGTTGGGTAAACGCTCAGTGACTGCAGACACCGATTTGCGGTTGACGCGCTATTTCCGCATGTCGGCAGGATTCTTTCTGCGCCTGCAAATGGAACATGACATTCGCGTCGAACGACGCGTGTTAGGGAAAAAACTGGATGCGATCAAGCCGAGGGCGGCTTAAGAAAACATCAATGATCAAAGCCGAATTTCCTGATGGGTTGGAGGTTCTCAGACAGGAGCTGAGCCTTCGTGAGATTATGCTGTTGATAGAAAGAACAGCGCGATGGGTAGCGCCTGAAACATTTCGATATTTGCCAGTTTGGTTTCCAGAACATGCGAGGCGAACTTATTTCTATAAAAGCAATTGGTCTGAGCCTCAGATGAATACTAACCGCATTACAAAGGCCAGTGTTCATAAATTTGAAGGAAATACCCACGCCAACAGAGCTTTAACTTTGGCGCTTGGGTTGCGCTCTGATGATCGACCCAACTGGTCGTACTGTCACATTTGGGGCTAGACGATCCCTCATACCAACAAAGAAATGCCATCGTTCAAGATCGAAAATATTTTTCTTGCGTTGGCAATATGGTTCTACTGCCAACCCCTTTGAAAGCTTTCACCGATGTCATGCCTGAGGTGAAGCTGATGTTAGTGTATGTGCTTCTTTGCTTTACGGTTGGATATGTGAACACGATTCTGTTCTTTCCACGGCTCAAAAAGTAAAGAATTGGGATGATTGGGATGCGTATCCACTCAGTTGGCCATGTATTGTTCAATTGAATAGGCCACTTGAAACTTTGCCTTTTTCTGGCGATGTATTGGTTTCCGCTGACAACCGCATTAAATCGATTAGAAGAGACTTGGAAAACGCTGGTGAATTCTATCCCCGCGAAGAAGTTTTGGCAGCTTTAGAATATTGGAAAGTGAAAATCTGATTTTGTGTGTTTAGTGATCCTGATATAGATTTGCCTCTCTCCAAAAATCTTGCCATCATGCACTCAAGCCGCATTGCATAAGTGGCACGGGAGAGATTTATGATTAAGCGCAGTGCGTCAGCGCCAGCTCAACACATTTCAGCGGCTCAAGCGGCGGCTATGGTGAAGTCTGGTGACTGGTTGGATTATGGTGTTTCGCTGTGTCAGCCGGATGTGTTTGACAAAGCACTGGCGGCGCGGGCTTCTGAACTTTCCAATGTGAAAATTCGCAATTGTCTTTCGATGAAGCCGCGGGCGGTTTTGGATGCGGATCCTGAGGGCGCGCATTTCCATTGGTTCAGTTGGCATTTCTCTGGCTACGACCGCAAGAAGCATGATGCTGGGCGCTGCAATTATTTGCCGCTGAATTTGGGTGAGGTTCCGGATTATTATCGTCGGTTTTTGGCACCTGTCGATGTCGTCATATTTAAATGTTGCCCGATGGATGATAACGGATTTTTTAACTTCAGTGCTGCGAACCTTTGGCACCGCGCGGTGCTGGAGCGGGCGCGGATTGTGATTGTCGAAGTGACTGAGAATAATCCTTATGTTTTTGGCACGGACAACGGCGTTCACTTCAGCGAAGTGGATTACATCATTGAAGGTGACGCGCAGTTGCCCACTGAATTGCCGAACCCGCCGCCCAATGATATTGATCGCGCTGTGGCTCGGCTGATTACAGCCGAAATAAATGATGGTGATTGCTTGCAAATTGGCATTGGTGGAATGCCTAATGCGGTGTGCACTTTGCTGTTGGAAAGCGGTGCTAAAAATCTCGGTGTGCACACCGAGATGATGACTGATGGCATTGGTGCGCTTTATAAGGCGGGGCGCATTACGGGGGAGCATAAAAATCTAAATCCGGGCAAAATCGCTTACACTTTTGCACTGGGCTCGGCTGAACTTTATGAGACGCTGAACTGCAATTCTGATTTTGAATGTTGGCCTGTGGACTATACCAACTCACCGCACATTATTATGCAGAACAATAACGTGGTGTCGATCAACAACACCACGCAAATTGATTTGCAGGGGCAGGCGGCTTCTGAAACGGATGGGCATCGCCACATCAGCGGAACGGGTGGGCAACTGCAATTTGTGCGCGGGGCCTATGCTTCCAAAAATGGCAAGTCATTTATTTGTCTGGCTTCAACTTATGATAAAAAGGGCGAGCGCCGCAGCCGCATTGTTCTTAATCTCACGGCGGGCAATGTTGTCACCACACCGCGCTCGGACGTGATGTATGTGGTCACTGAATTTGGCTTGGTGTGCTTGAAAGGAAAATCAGTGGCGGAGAGGGCTTTGGCACTGATCTCGATTGCCCATCCGGATTTTAGAGCAGGCTTGGAGCAACAAGCCTTTGAGCATGGGCTTATTCCGCGAGGGGTTTCATTTTAAGAAAATGCAACAGTGCAAACGGATTTGCGAGGGGGCGTTATCAAACCCGGTTACACTGTTGCGATATTCACCTCATTCGAGATGAAACTTAAATTTCGGTGCAGCGGTTGAAGCTGCATGTGTCGATGGCGATTTGACCTTTCACCGGCCAAGCTTGGTTTTTGTAAACCACGGTGATGTTGAGTTTTTGGCTTGCGGCTGGTTGCTGTGCGAAAGCGCCTGCCGATAGAAACGCGATAGTGAGGATGATGACGCTGATGATGGTTTTCATTTTTCTCACTCCCTGTGAGGTACTGCATTGAACTTGATGGTAACTTGCACTTTCGGAGCGGAACTGGGCCTGAACGCGTTGTTCATATTCGGTTTAGGTAGCTGAAGTTGCAGGTGGTCAGCTTGCTTCAAAACATGTGCGTGTACTTTGTATTTATATAACTGTGGACCCCGCAAACTGTTCCCCAAAAAAAACCCCGGTGGGGAACCGGGGTTTTGAAGGGGCTAGCGGAAACTTGCAGGGGACCGTTAGCTTGGGAAATAATTTGGAACCGGAGCTAGCTCGAAATCTTGGGCGCGGGGTGGGGTGCGTTCGAAGATCGAGTTTGCCCCGGTTCCTATAAACCGAGCTGGTGGGGGCGGAACCAGATCGATCTATCTTATGAGGTCGGCGTATCAGAGCAATCTTCCACCGCGCATTGTTGAATGACCAATGGCTTGGCTGTTGCGAATATGTTTTTCACTCTGAGCGAAGGAGCTTCAGTGTTGGCAATTGCCGTTGCCGCAGTTGCTGCGATGGCCAGAGCTATCAATGTTGTGCGGATCATTTTGTTTCGCCTTCCGTCTTGTTAATTTCGATCTTGAACAGAGATTAGCGGGGGATTTTGGAACTCAACCTGAATGCGCCGTTCATCTGCCGTTTATCTTGCTGTTTTTCTTGGATGTGTTTTTAACGGCGGATTATGATAAAAGTTCCATGGAATTGGGCCGAAATTGGGGACTTGTTGTGAATGACCAATGATTTGAACTGGATGAGTGCCACAAAGCTGGCCAATCTTTATGCCAAAGGCAGGGTCTCTCCTGTGGAGGTGGCAAAAACCTGTTTGGCGCAAATTTCACGGCATGATCGTGCGCTCAACGCCATGTGCTTAGTTGATGAAAAAGCTACATTAAAGCAGGCCCGTGAGAGCGAAAAGCGCTGGAAAAAGGATGAAGCGCTAGGGCCGTTGGATGGTGTTCCAGCGCTGATCAAAGACATTCTGCTGGTCAAGGGTTGGCCCACGTTAAGAGGTTCCAAAACGGTCGATCCCACCCAAAAATGGGTGAATGATGCGCCAAGTGTGGCGAGATTGCGTGAGGCTGGTGCGGTGTTTTTAGGAATGACCACTACGCCAGAGTTTGGCTGGAAGGGTGTGACCGACTCACCTTTGACGGGGGTCACCCGCAATCCATGGGATTTAACGAGGACGCCCGGGGGCTCATCGGGTGGCTCAGCGGCGGCGCTGGCGGCGGGTTATGGCCCCTTAGCAATGGGTACGGATGGCGGTGGCAGCATTCGCATTCCGGCGGGGTTCACGGGCACGTTTGGTCTGAAACCTTCTTATGGCCGTGTGCCCGCTTGGCCGCTCTCTCCATTCGGAACGGTGGCCCATATCGGCCCCATGACGCGCAACGTTGAAGATGCCGCTTTGATGATGAATGAGCTGGCAAAACCTGACTCTCGGGATTGGATGAGCTTGCCTTATGATAAGATGGATTACACTGCCAAGCTTGGCAAAGGTGTGAAGGGCATGACAATCGCCTATTCGCCAACACTTGGTTATGTCGATGTGAACCCTGAGGTGGCAAAACTGGTGCAAGACGCGGTCCACGTGTTGCGCGAGCAGGGCGCAAAAATTGTGGAGATCGATCCAGGCTTTGGAGACCCCGCAATTATTTTCAGAATTCTATGGTGGAGCGGAGCGAAAGCGGCCTTGGGTGGTTTGCCTCCAGAGAAGCTTGCCATGCTGGAACCAGCTTTGGCAGATGTGCTTGAACAATCAAAATCCATCACCGTTGATGATATGTTAGAAGCCAACAAATTGCGCGGCGCTTTGGGCAGCCAGATGCGACAGTTTATGGAACCCTATGATGCGTTGATCACCCCTACATTACCAATCCCAGCATTTGACGCCGGCAAGCTGCAACCAGCAGACCCAGATGCAAAGGGCAAATGGGTGAATTGGACGCCGTTCACTTATCCCTTCAATCTCACGCAGCAGCCCGCCGCCAGTGTGCCATGCGGTTTCACCAAAGCGGGCCTGCCTGTGGGCCTGCACGTGGTGGGCCGCATGTTTGAAGATGCTCGCGTTCTGCGCATTTGTGCAGCTTTTGAAGGGGCAACCGCATTCCGCAAGGTGAAGCCAACCGGATTTCATTAAAAAAGGTATAAAGCTCGTGAATTCCACACCTCCTTATGATCCTTCCAAAGAAGGGGCCCAGATGGAATTTGACGGGCGCATGTCTTATGGTGACTATCTGCACATTGATGAAATTCTTGGTGCACAAAAACTGCTAACAACCGCGCATGATGAAATGCTGTTTATTATTCAGCATCAAACCTCAGAACTATGGATGCGTTTGGCGGTGCATGAAATTACGGCAGCGCGCGTGGCCATTGCTGCTGGAAAATTGGAACCTGCGTTTAAAATGCTGGCCCGTGTGGCGCGGATTTTTGATCAACTCACTGGGGCTTGGGATGTGCTGCGCACGATGACGCCCAGTGAATATACTCAGTTTCGCAATGCGCTGGGAAAATCATCGGGTTTTCAATCTTGGCAATATCGCAAGATTGAATTTATGTTGGGCAACCGCAACCATGCCATGCTGCGACCGCATGCGCACCGCACTGAAATTCACGCCTTGCTAATGGCTGAATTGCAGGTACCTAGTCTTTATGATGAAGCCTTGCGACTGGTGAACCGTAGCGGCATTGCGGTTCCGCAAGAAGTTTTGACTCGCGACGTTTCCAGCTCGCATGTTGCTTCAGAGGGCGTGGTGGAGGCGTGGCGACAGGTCTATGAAGCGCCGGAAAAATATTGGCAGCTTTATGAGCTTGCTGAAAAGTTGGTGGACTTCGAAGATTACTTCCGGCGTTGGCGCTTTAATCACGTGACCACAGTGGAGCGCGTCATCGGCTTTAAACGCGGCACAGGTGGAACGGGTGGTGTGAGTTACCTGCGAAAAATGCTGGATGTGGAGTTATTTCCAGAACTTTGGCATGTGCGCACAGTTCTTTGATCAGGTGCCGTTTCTCATTCATTATGTGGCGGTTCATTTGACTGGACGGCATGATGCAATATGCTATCGATGAATTGTCACAACGCGAGCACAATTGTGGCGCGGCAAGAGCAAAGGAGCAGCAAATGACAAAAAGAATTTTATTGGTGGTATTGGTTTTGGCGAGCATGACGGGGTTGGCTGAGGCTCATCCGGGCCATGGTGCCATGGGTTTTGTGCCTGGTTTTATGCACCCATTTTCAGGCGTTGATCATATTATTGCGATGGTGGCCGTTGGCTTTTTTGCCGCGACGCTGGGTGGACGGGCGCGTTATGCAGTGCCAGCTACATTCGTTGCCATGATGGCTGCGGGTGGGGCTTGGGGCATGGCAGCAATGCCGCTGCCATTTGTTGAAATTGGCATTATGACTTCGGTTGTGGTGTTGGCGGGTGTGGCTGTGCTGCGCTGGAATGCTTCACTTTATGCAGCTATGGCGTTGTGCGGTTTCTTTGCCGTGTTCCATGGGTTTGCCCATGGCATGGAAATGCCGCATGATGCAGCAGGCTTCACTTATGCGCTTGGCTTTATGGCTGCGACGGCTGCGCTGCATGGCGCAGGCCTTGTTATCGGTTCGTTGATGGCCGTTAAGGCTCTGCCACAAGCCTAATGTCTTCTCCCAGCATCGTTGATGTCATTGTCATCGGTGCTGGGGCCGCAGGGCTTATGGCTGCAATCACGGCGGGCGGGCGCGGTCTTCGCGTTGTTGTGCTTGATCATAATGCTCAAGCTGGTGCCAAGATTTTAATCTCTGGTGGTGGGCGCTGTAACTTTACCAATAGTGGCACCACGCCTGCCAACTTCATTTCGCAAAACCCGCATTTCGCGCGCTCGGCTTTGAGCCGTTATGCGCCCGCGGATTTTATGACGTTCATCGCCAAGCATGGCATTGCATGGCATGAGAAAACTTTAGGGCAGTTGTTCTGCGATGGTTCGGCCAAGCAGATTGTTAAAATGCTGTTGGATGAATGCGCTGCAGTTGGTGTGCAGATTATTCTCAACGCTAAAATTTCTGATGTACAAAAATCAGATCGCTTTGTGGTGGAGACTTCACAGGGTAATTTTGAAAGTGCTAGTTTAGTGTTGGCAACGGGTGGTCTCTCGATCCCAAAAATGGGGGCCACGGGTTTTTCATTAGACGTGGCCAAGAAATTTGGCTTGCGCTTGGTGCAGCATAAGCCCGGTCTTGTGCCGCTTCGTGCCCCTGTTGAGGCGCTGCAATTTTATACTGATCTTTCGGGAGTCTCGCTGCCTGCCATTACTTATGCGGGTAAAATGAAATTTGCTGAAAATATTCTGTTCACGCATCGCGGCCTTTCTGGCCCAGCCATTTTGCAAGCGTCATCCTATTTGGAAACGGGCGATACGCTCAGCATCAACATGGTTCCTAATATTGATGTGGCGGAGCATTTGAAACAGCGCAAACATACGCGGCCCAAAGCCGAGCTGAAAACGATCCTCAGTGAATTGGTGCCGCAGCGCTTGGCGCAAGCATTGGCTAATGATGTGACAATGGAAAAGTTTTCGGGCGAAGCGATTATGCAATTGGCCGAACGCTTAAAAAATTGGACCATCATTCCTGCTGGAACCGAAGGCTATGCCAAGGCCGAGGTGATGGTGGGTGGGGTAAACACGGATGATCTCTCCTCCAAAACCATGGAAGCCAATAGGGTCAAAGGCCTTTATGTGATAGGTGAGGCAGTGGACGTAACCGGTTGGTTAGGCGGCTATAATTTCCAATGGGCGTGGGCGAGCGGGTTTGCTGCGGGGCAGAGTTTGCATAGATCTTGATATATGCCAAAAATGGCATATACTATGATATCTATCATGGAGGTTTTATTGTGAGCCAAGTTGCAAAATTATTTACCAATGGTCGCAGCCAAGCGGTGCGTTTGCCTGCTGCTTTTCGCTTCGTTGAGAAAGAAGTTTTTATCCGTCAGGACGCCGAAACTGGAGACGTCATTCTATCGCGCCGCCCAGCATCGTGGGATGGATTTTTTGAAGCGCTCAAAGGTGCCAATGTGCCAGAAGATTTTTTGGATGCGAAAGAGCGCAGCCAAGCGCCTGAAACGCGGGATCCATTTGAAGGCTACAGCGAGTGAGCCTCTATATGCTCGATACGAACACTGTGAGCCATTTTCTGCGCCGCCAACCGAAAGTGACTAAGCGCCTGCTTGCTGTGCTCATGTCCTCACTTTGTATTTCTGCGATAACTGAAGGTGAATTGCTTTTTGGACTGGCGCGACGACCTGAAGCAAAGCAACTTCGCATAGCCGTCAATGAGTTTCTACTCCGCGTGGAAACTTTGTCTTGGGATGGTATTGCCGCGCAACATTATGGAACCTTACGCGCCAATTTGGAAAAGCGAGGGAAGACTCTATCGCCAAACGATATGCTGATTGCCAGCCACGCAATGAGTGTTGAAGCGATGCTGGTGACCAGTGATAAGGCATTTAGACAGGCGAAAGACTTGTTGATTGAAGATTGGACGGTGTGACGTGCAGTAGATTTGTCGTTAATTGAATGCAATGGCACTGTGATCCACCGAAATTCACCGTAATCCGTTAGATTATTTGTAACGCAGGCCAAAATTCATGTCGTCATATAACCAACTCGGGTAACCATCAGCTGCAAAAATTCCATTTTTTGAAGCATTGGCATGATCTTCTTCCTGTTTTCTAGCGCCGTCAAAAATATCGAAGAGCAAGGAAATAGCTGAGTCATTACCTGTCGCAATTAGCCATAATTCTGTTTCGCAGTATTCCAACTCGAGGAAAGCGACAACGTTAAAAATACATTTTATCGCGTGTGTTACTTTTATCCTGCTTGCGGCCTCTAGTGGTTTTGCTTTTTCATTCAAACTTAGATCGAGGTCGTTGTGCGCTATTCGTCTATTTCTCCAATCACGACAAAAGTCGGTGGATATTTTTGCTTTATCTATGAGAGCATTTAGTTTTGTTGAGATACTTGTTTTGACGAGTTTAGGGAGCCTGTTTAAAGTTAAATTTTCACGATTAGCAGACTTAGGAGGATCAGTAAGACGGCACATACCCATCAGGACGTGTTCAAGAAATGTCCTTTGAATATTTAATGTTAGGAGTCCGCATGACTGGTTTAATAATTCGACCCTTTCTATTTTTGAAAAGAGCGTTTCATATTGATCCCAAACACAAGCGATCTCAAAAATTTTATTGCGTATATGAAGGTAGGTTTCGCCAAGCTCTTGTCCCATCGCGTTAGTATAGTGGAGGTAGGTTTCAGACAAAGACTTGTCGACCATTTCTCCCTCACCCAATCGCCTCATCCAGATCCGCGATAATATCGCTCACATCTTCAATACCAATCGACAGGCGCACTACGTTTGGTGAAGCGCCTGCGGCTTTGAGTTGCTCCGGCGAAAGTTGGCGGTGGGTGGTGGAGGCTGAGTGGATGATGAGCGATCTGGTGTCGCCCAAGTTTGCCACGTGGCTGAACAGTTTCACGTTATCGACGAGCTTCACGCAGCCATCATAACCGCTCTTCAATGCAAACGTAAACAATGCACCTGCACCCTTGGGGCAGATTTTTGCGACGCGTTTGAAGTAGGGCGATGATTTCAATCCGGCGTAAGTCACATATTCAACGCGCGGGTCTTTCTCCAGCCATTCTGCCACCTTGATAGCGTTTTCAACATGGCGCTCCATGCGCAAGGATAGCGTTTCAATGCCCATCAAGGTGTAGTGCGCGCCTTGCGGATTCATGGTCATGCCGAGGTCACGAAGTCCAATGGCGATGGAATGGAAGGTGAAGGCCATGGCGCCCAAGGTGGGGTAAAACACCAAGCCATGATAAGCGGGTTCGGGCTCCGAGAGCGACGGGAACTTACCGGATTTGGCCCAATCAAATTTGCCGGAATCCACCACGCAGCCACCCGTGACAGTGCCATTACCGGTGAGATATTTCGTGGTGGAATGCACCACCAAAGTGGCCCCATGTGCAATGGGGTTGCACAAATATGGCGTGGCTGAGGTGTTATCGACGATCAGCGGAATTTGGGCTGCGTCTGAAATTTTCGAGATGGCGTCCAAGTCAGTGATATAGCCGCCGGGGTTGGCGATAGATTCGCAGAACACGGCCCGTGTGTTGTCGTCAATGGCGGATTTCACGGCATCAAGATCATCAAAATCCACAAAGGTGGCCGACCAGCCGAAGCGCTTAATCGTTTGGCTGAATTGTGTGATGGTGCCGCCATAAAGCCTTGTGGAGGCCACCACGTTTTTACCGGGTCCCATCAGCGGGAACAGCGCCATGATTTGTGCGGCATGGCCTGATGAGCAGCAAATGGCCCCAGCGCCACCTTCAAGCGCGCAGATGCGATTGGCTAAAGCTGAAACTGTGGGGTTGGTAAGGCGCGAATAAATATAACCCACTTCCTGCAAGTTAAATAATTTCGCCGCGTGCTCACTATCGCGGAACACATAAGCGGTGGTTTGATAAATCGGAACTTGCCGCGCACCCGTTGCCGTGTCGGGCGCTGTGCCTGCGTGAATTTGGAGTGTGTCAAAACCTAGTTTGCGTTCGGTTGTCATGGCGTGTGTCTCCCGTTGTTTGAGGAAAGCTTATGGGAAGATTTGGCGAAGGGCAACGGGGTGCCTTGTGTTGAAATAAGTTGGCAGGAGCCCGCTTTATTTTCTTGCAAAAATGTGTTCAGATGAATCGGGCTTTTGTGACCAAGGAGATTTGCGATGCTTCGGAAAACCTACGGCGTATCTGCACTCACTGTGTTCTTTCTATCGGTTTCAGCGCATGCGGGGGGGCTTGATGTGCTGAAAGGAAAATATGCTTTCAATTGGCGTGAAGAGCCATCGCAAACCAAATGTGCAAAAATTGTTGGGCCATTGTTCAGTGACATAAAATCAAAACGTTTTCACTGTGATCTCAAACCGAAATCAAACACGTCTACTGATGTTCCCGCTCGCAGCTGCAGTGAAGGTGAGAGTGGCAAGGAATATTTAATCTTCGATTCCAAAAAAGCCTGCGAAGATGAACGCGAAACGCAAGCTTCGAATGAATGAGATTTGGCATGTCGAAGATCTTGCGTGTATTGGCGAGCGTCAAAATGAGACCACTCATACCACTATTTATTTGCAAGTTCAGCGAACGCTATTGACCGGACGGCGCGTCAAAGGACATGATCATTTTACCTTCCACCGACAACGCTTGGCGCGCGGTTAACACCATGTCGCAATAGACACTCTCGACTTTGGCGTCCTCGCCATAGAGTGGAATTCCTTCGGCATAAATCACTTCGCAGGTGGCGTCCCGCCAAGGAATCCACGCCTTTTGAATGGCCTGCAAATGTTTTGCCACTGCTTCATCCGCCGGTTTCTTCAAGTTTGGGGAGGTTTGTTCGCGGTAGCTCGCGTTTAACCGTGCGTCCCAGACCTCACTCTCTCGGCCATAGCAAACCATCATCCCAAGTGTCCCGCCGGTGTCATTTTCCAAACACCCATCTGCGACGATGCCGATGCAGTTTTCGGATGCAAATTTTGGCTTATTCTTTGCAACAACTTCAAGATAAGTTTCAGCGCCGGTCTTCTGCTCACTCTTCACCACATCAGGTCCAACAGGTCCCGATGCCCCGTTCTCTGATTCTTTTTGCCTGCGCGCATTTTCTTGTTCCATCTTAGCGTCAACAACATCGAGGCACTGCTTTATTGTTGCCGCATCTTGAATCGCAATTTCCTCATCAGATGGTGTATCGACTGCATCTTCAGAAAATGCAATTTTTGGCAAAGTGGAAGCGAAAGCTAAAACAAAAAAGGCAACCGTGATGCGTGACATGGGTTTGCTCCGGAAATATTCGTGGTTTGGAAGCTATACTGTTTGGTCGGAAATTTTTTTATAGCGCCCAACCTGAACCAATTCTGAACAGGAGGACTGTTCCGTTTTGCTCGCAGCAAACGTGGATTGAAAATCGATTGCAACTTTGATAGCTTGTTGCGTGGGGGCGAACTCATTTCTTGGAGTTTGCTATGGCAGGTTTTTATAATCGTTTCGCCTTTTTGGGACTGAGCTTTTTTCTATTGGCTCAACCTTCATTTTCAGCTGCTTCCAAAAAAGACATTAATGACTGCGGTGGCAAACAGCCCGATACTATAATCAAGGGCTGCACCACTGAATTTGAGAAATCCAAAGGCAATACCCATACGCAGGCCTCGGCGCTTTACAACCGGGCCTTGGCGTATGGGCGACAGAACAAAGGCGACCTTGCGCTGAAGGACCTGAACGCTGCCTATGATCTGATCAAAGGCGACGAGGACAGGGAAGCCAAGCTCGCTTACAATCTGCATCTGGAGCGTGGAAAGCATTACTATTTCGCGGGCGACTATGCTGCCGCCGAGACTGATTTCCGGGCGGCCAAGGCGCTCAACAATGTCGAGCCTCAGCCAGCTCTGAATCTAGCTTTTGCACTCAACTCTCAAGAAAAATTTGAAGATGCAGACAAGGAGTTGTTCTGGGCGCTGGCATTGAATGAAAAAGATCCTACGGCGCTTGCCCTTTCAGGCATCGTCAACTTTTATCTTGGTCGCTATGACAAAGCTGTAGATCGAACCAACGCTGCGCTCTCATTGGCACCTGACATGGCATTTGCGCTTGGCAATCGCGCTTTGATCTCATACTGGCAGGGCAACGCCCAGGCCGCCATGACTGATCTCGACAAGATCATTGTGACAGAACCCCATAATGCTTGGGCCTTGTCGCTTCGAGCTCGAGTCCATACAGAGCGGAACGAACTGCCCGAGGCGCGAATAGCCGTGGACGCGGCATTGGCGGCAGATGCGAAATCAGCGCGGGCGCATTTTACCAACGGTCTGGTGCTTGCGGCAGAAGGCAAACTCGCGGACGCACAGAAGGAATTCGATGCAGCCCTCGCCCTCGACAAGACTTTGACGGAAGCGTTGATCGAAAGTGGCAAACTTGCCGAGGCACAGAATAACGCGAAAGGTGCCTTAGACTGGTATGACAAGGCTATAGCGGCACCTGTCCCCTCTGCTCAGGACAAGGTGCGCCAAGAAAAGACCAAAGCATTGCGCCAAGCGCTGCAGGACAAAATAGACAAGCCCGCGAAGCTTCAAGCCGCATGTCACGGCGGTGACGATGAAACAGGCCTTAAAGCCTGTGAAGAACTGTTGTCGATGACCAGCGACAAACAAGAACAAATCGGTCTGCTTGAGGCGAAACTGAAACTCCGACCCATGCTGGCTGACGTCGACCGCATTCTTGCCATCGAGCCCAAAAACGTGAAGGCGCTCATCAGCCGTGGAAAGATCAAGAACGGCAGCACCGATGCAGACTCAATTGGCGCATTGGCGGATTTCACGGCAGCTCTCGAACTTGACCCAAAAAACGAGGATGCCTTGTTCTTCAGGGCAGTCGTCAACCGCAAATTGGATAATCAAACTGCGACGTTTGCCGACATTGATGCACTAACGGCGTTGCAACCAAATTCTCCTCGTCCTTTGATCATGAAAGCCTCGTTCCTGTTGTCATTGCGAGATTATGCAGGAGCACTGCCAATTGCCGAAAAATGGGCAGCCATCGCTCCTACCGATGTCAGCGCTTGGCAACATTTAGGTTTGGCCTATTGCGGACTCGGTCGCACCGTTGAGGCAGAAGGAGCTCTCAAAAAAGCGCAAGCGATCAAGCTTGATGATCCATTCAACAATTTGCTTGCCGCCTATATCGCGATCAACACAGGGGATGCCTCCAAGGCAGTCGGCCTGATGACAGCTGCGATCACTTTAAATTCAGTGAATCCGAATAGACCAGCAGCGCTATTGGCCCGGGCGCGCGCCTATCTTGCAGCCGGTGTGAGCGTTGGCGCATTAGCAGATTCCGAGGAGCTGCTTAAAATATTGCCAACAAACCCGCCATCACGGCAAGTGCATGCCGAGGCCTTGTTGCTCGGCGGCGACGCAAAGAATGCGTTGAAGGAAGCAGAAGCAATTCTTTCAGGCGGAAGGCAATATCCTGATGTGCTCCGCGTCAAGGCTGGAGCACAAGTGGCACTGGGGCAAACTATGGTTGCCCTGCCCATCATTGACCAATTGCTGAAAGACGAACCTGAGAGTGGCCAACTGGTGTTGCTGCACAGCAAGGCCATGCAAGCCCAAGGCAACAATGCTGCAGCACGTGCTGATTTGGAAAAGGCTGTGAAATTGATGCCCAATGACTTGCCCTTGCTCGGCCAATTGGTGCGCTCGCAACTTGCGTCTGGGCAAGCGGATGCAGCACTCGCTTCGCTGACCGGAAAGCCTGACTCTGCCGCCATCTTTGCCTTGCGCGGCGAAGCACTTTTGATGAAAGGCGATAAGCCTAAGGCTTTAGAGGCGCTTGAAACGGCGGTGAAGCTTGATAGCAGCAATATTCTGGCGTTGAAATTGATGGGTGATCTTTATGCTGATCTTGGCAGTAATGATTTAGCGCTAGCTGCTTATGGCAAAGCCGCCACAGCTCATGCCGTGGGCAAGGAAAGCAAGCTTGTAGATGACGCCAAATCCGCACGCACAAAACTAATGGACACCATGGCAAAAAAGAAATTGAACTGATTTCCTGCGTGTTGCACTCGCATATTGTTGCGCCGACGGCGACAGTCTCCAATTTATACGACTTGGGGCACTTCTCACGATTCCTTTTGAGCTTGAAAAGATCCTAGCCATACAGTTATTGAAATCATTGGCTGGGGGACTAGGATTCGAACCTAGACAATCAGAGTCAGAGTCTGAGGGCCTACCGTTAGCCGATCCCCCAAGCGGGATTTAGCGAGTGATAGCTGTCGCCATGCTGCTACGCAAGGCTTTAGCTTCGGAACTGTTTGATCAAACTAGCCAGGCTTGGCTGTTGAGTGGGTGGGGTGGGAACGGGGACTGGCATTTCCGGGGTGATAGGGGGCATGCGGCTGAAGCTTGAGGGTTGCGGCTGGGCTGCAGATACGCCGCCGGGTGGGTTGATGAAGCTATCGCGGCGGATGGTGGGGCGTGGTTGCATCACCGGTGGTGCGGCAATTGGTGAATGGGGCGCTGCAACTTCAGCGGTGGCTGCAGTTTCATCAATGGAATAGCCTGCGCTATCGGGATTATAAGTTTGCGCGCGCCACCGGCTGACAACCTCTTGCAAGAATGTATCATCGGGCAAGTCTTTCGCCCAATTTTTGGTGAAGCTGGCCGTGTTGCTGCGCGGCAATTCATTGGCGGGCAGAAGATCAAACTTAATGCGCGTGGGCAATGCCACGCCTTCACCAAAGGTGATGGCTTCGCCTGCGCCCATGGTTGGCATGAATTCTAAAAGCGATGCAGCAGCATCGGAAATGCCGGCACGGAGAATTTCCTGGTCGCGCTCATTGGTGAGGCGCATGGAGAAAATGGTGTTGCATTGCGAGAGGATCGTTGGGTCAAGTTCTGCAGGGCGTTGGGTTACGATGCAGAGCGATACGCCATATTTACGGCCTTCTTTGGCAATGCGGCTGATGGCGCGCTTAGTGGGCTCAAAGCCTGTGGTTTTATCATTCGGAACATATCTGTGGGCTTCTTCGCACACGAATGTGATGGGCACTTTGCCTGCACTCCACACGCCAAAATCGAAAGCAAGGCGAGCGAGCACGGACACAACCACGTTAATGATTTCTGATGGCAAGCCGCCGAGTTCAAGAATAGCAATCGGTTTGCCATTCACCGGAATGCGGAACAGTCTTGCCAAAACTTGGGCCATGTTATCTTGCACAGTAAGCGAGCCAAACATGAACGCATAACGCGGATCACGCGATACGGCTTCGATGCGGGCTTTGATGCGCTTATAGGGTGCGAGTTCGCCGCGCAGTTCAAGTTTGCCGATATATTCTTCAAGCACGCCTGTAAGATCAGACGTGCGGTAGGGAATGGGAGTGTCAACGCCGATATTGTTATCCACCAGCGCATCGCGGCCGCGCACCAATGCGCCGCTTTTATCACGGCGCATATTGCCCATATATCTTGCTTTAGCGATGGGAATGATTTCGCGCAGCACTTCAATATCAGTTTCGCGGCCAGCATGCTGGCCGATCAGAATCTCTACAGCTTCGTCAAAGTTCAACAACCAAAATGGCAAGGCCATATTATCGGGTGTTATGATTTCTGACATGCCTTTGAAAGACTGTGCATATTCGCGGTGCACATCCAGCAGCAGGATGTGGGCTTGCGGATTTTTATCAAGAATGCGGCGCAAAATAAGCGCCACTGTGCAGGATTTGCCTGTGCCGGTTGTGCCCAGAATGGCAAAATGCTTGCCCAACATTTCATCCACTTTAATCATGGCTGGAATGGTGGGGTCTTGTTGAATGTGGCCCACACGCACTGCCGTATCTGCATCGCAAGCATAGGCCATGGCCAATTCAGTGCGGTTGGCGCGGTAGACCACATCACCCAATGATGGATAGCTCGAAACGCCGCGGCGGAAGGATTGTGCAATGCCCATTTCATCTTTGGGCAACTCACCAATAAATTCAACTTCGACAATGCGTAGTTCTTTTTCGGTCGAGCTGTGGGTTGGCATGGGAGAACTGAGCGCGGAAATCAAAGCAAGTGTAACAGAGCTCGTAGTTTCGACCTTCATCAAAGTTCCAATTTCTGCCCCGCGGTGGCTGGCATCGAAATGGCCATCAACAGCATCGAGCAAAATAATCGCGTGGGCGCCCGTCACGGCCACAATTCGGCCCATGCGCTCGGCATCTTCGGCAACGATCTTGGCGCGGAAGTCATGTGCGATGGGGTTGAATGCGGCCGTCGTCATTTGGGGGAGCCTTTATTGGAGACTTAAACTGGTTGGTGTTGGTGTAAAGTTGGCAAGTTTGCTGGTGGTGGCCAAGGGGATGATGACTGTCACGCGTGTGCCAGCCCCTTTGGTTGAATGAATTGTCAAATCGCCGCCGTGCAACCTGGCCAACGCAAAGGCAATTGGCAAACCAAGGCCGGTGCCTTCGTGGCGTTTGTTGAAGCCTGATTCAACCTGGCCAAAAGGGCTCATGGCTGTATCAATTTCTTCGGGGCTCATGCCGGGGCCGGAATCTGTGACGCTGATGGCGGCAAAATCTTCCGACTTCACATTTGCATCGACACGGATGCGGCCCCATTCGGGCGTGAATTTGGTGGCATTGCTGAGCAGGTTGATGAGAATTTGTTTCAAGCGCAGCGGATCAGCGAGCAGCAAGGGCAAGCGATCATTCACGTGTGACTCGATGCTGAGATTTTTTTCTTTGGCTTTGGACTCAGTTATCAGCAAGCACGGACTGAGCACGGTTTCCAATGTGATTGGTTCAGGATCGACACTGAGTTTTCCGGCTTGAATCTTTGAAACATCAAGAATTCCGTTGATCAAAGCGAGAAGATGTTCTGCCGCTTGCTGAATGTAAGCGGCATATTGAACGACTTTATCGGGGTGAGTGACGATTTTGGTCGAAAGCATATCGGAAAATCCGATAATCGCATTGAGCGGTGTTCGCAGCTCATGGCTCATATTGGCGATGAATTCGGATTTAGCTTTGGACGCCAGTTCTGCATCCACTTTGGCTGCCTCAAGGGCAATGGCCTGCTTCTGCTGGCGCACACCTTGGCCGAAATTGTCGCCGTAATCGGAGATCAATGACCCTTGTTTAAACCATGTTTTGCCAAACGTACGCATGCCGCCCCTAACCTCAAGGCTTGTTTAAAGGCCAATTCCCTCAATTCTAGGTTAACAGCGGCGCAGCAATTGTCTTTGAGTCATAATTCTTTACGGGGGCCCCGAACCTGTTAGAGTGAGGGCAACGCAATGTTTGGGAATGGCCATTTGGATCCAGTGAGATTTCACTGTTGAACTGAAGGTCATTCAAAAGGAAAGTAACGTGGACGCGACCAATGACGGGGTGAAACCTCGCAAAGGCCGCGCTGGAAAGGGTGCCAATCGACAACGCCGCGGGGATTCCGCCGCGTTGCTTGAAGCCCCTTATGGCGCGCTCGATTTGGGCACAAATAACTGCCGTTTGCTGATTGCGCGGCCGTCGGACTATGGCTTGGATGTCGTGGATGCGTTTTCGCGCATTGTTCGGTTGGGAGAAGGCCTCGGTATTTCTGGCCAATTGAATGAAGCGGCGATGCGCCGAACAATCGAAGCTTTACGGGTGTGTTCCAATAAGTTGAAATGGCACAAGGTGGGGCCGCGCCGCCTTATTGCAACCGAAGCTTGCAGGCTGGCTATCAATGGTGCTGAATTTATTTCGCGCGTGACCGAAGAAACTGGGCTTGTGCTAGAAATCATCGATCGCGAGACGGAAGCGCGATTGGCAGCCTCGGGGGCCGAGCCTTTGATTGATCATTTGGCGGAAAGTGCTGTTATTTTTGATATTGGCGGAGGCTCCACTGAAGTGATGTGGATGCAGCGCGAGGGTGCAGGTTTTGTTTTGCAAGCGTGGACTTCTCTCGCCGCTGGCGTGGTTACCTTGTCCGAGCGCCTCAATGGCGGGCGTGACGTTTCGGACGATACATTTGCCGCCATGCGCGACCACGTGAAAACCTTGTTGCAGCCTTTCGTAGCGGAGGTTTCAGCCAAAGTTGGTGCTTCACCTGTGCCATCTCATCTTTTGGGCACCTCTGGCACTGTGACCACGATTGCAGGGGTTCACATGGGTTTGCGCCACTATGACCGATCAAAGGTAGATGGCAGTTGGTTGGACAGTGAAGGGGCAGGGGCGGTGACAGCTCAGCTTTTGGCTATGACTTATGAAGAGCGCACGCAGAATGGCTGCATCGGCCGCGAAAGGGCTGATCTTGTTTTGGCAGGGTGTGCTATACTTGAAGAAATACGCATCGCATTTCCGGCGCAACGCATTCGCGTGGCAGACCGAGGCTTGCGCGAAGGAATTTTAATGCAAATGATGATGAAAGACGGATTGATGGGACGGCGACAATGAGCAGGCCCGGCAGTGGATCAAAACCCAGCGGCAACAGCCTAAAAGTGCGGGTGAAGACCAGTAAAAGCAAAACCGTCAGCCAAAAAATCTGGCTCGAACGGCAACTCAACGATCCTTATGTGCATGAAGCCAAGAAGCTGGGCTATCGCTCGCGCTCGGCTTTTAAGCTCATTGAGATTGACGACAAATATGAAATCTTGAAGCCCGGCTATCGCGTGGTGGATTTGGGTGCTGCTCCAGGTGGCTGGTGCCAAGTGGCCTCTAAACGCGTGAAAGCTGAAGAAGGCAAAGGCAAAGTGGTGGCCATCGACATGCATTCGATGGACCCCATTCCATCGGTCACGATTTTCAAGAAAGACTTTTATGATGAAGATGCTCCTGCGGTTTTAATTGCAGCCCTTGGTGGTGAGCAGGCTGATTGCGTGCTGTCTGATATGGCCACCCACGCGACGGGACATAAGCAGACGGACCACATCAATATTATTGCTTTGGTTGAGACAGGCTATGTTTTTGCCAAATCGATTTTAAAACCGGGTGGTACTTATCTCGCTAAGGTTCTGCGCGGGGGCACAGAGGGCGCGTTGTTGACTTCACTGAAGAAAGACTTCCGCACCGTGCGCCACGTGAAGCCGATGTCGAGCAGGGACGATTCAGCCGAGCTGTTTATGTTGGCGACGGGGTTTAGAGGCGGAATGGAATAGTCACCCCCATTGTCGGAGAGCCACTTCCCTTTGCTTTATATCAAAAGCATATGAAGATATGCGGAATATCTAAACTTGTAAGCAAAATTTTAAGCGACCGCAATACTACCTCGAGATACTGTCCTTGTTAAAAACAATGGATAGCACCTGTGAGCCCTAATCGTCTTGTTAATAAAGATTCGACTTCACCCCACTACCGATCAATGGGATGGGTTGGGACGACTGCCTTAGCAATGGGTGGAAGCAATCAAAGTCTTTTCCTGATTGCTGCGTTGTTTGTTGGGCAAGGTAATATTTTAGGTCAGGGAAGTGCCGCTGTACCACTGCTGATTATTGGTGTGCTGTTGAGTTGGGCTGCTGCTCCCGCGTGGACCGAACTCGTTCTCATGTGGCCTAACCGCGTTGGTGGCATTGCTGCGGCATGCTCGGAAGCTTTTCGACCATACAGTGCAGTTCTCTCCTGCTTGGCTGGAACATGCTATTGGTGGGGGTGGGTGCCGACCTGCGGCTTAACTGCACTCCTATCTGCTTCGGCCATTCAACAGTGGTATTTGCCTGAACTTCCTGTTGAAGCGGTGGCCTGTGCTTTGGTGTTGCTTTTCACGGGTGTGAATTTATGCGGCATCAAGTGGGTTACGCGGTTGATGATACCGGTTGCGGGTGTTTCGGCTTTATTGGCTCTAATTTCCTCAATAGTGCCTATATTCACCGGTAGTGTTGATTGGCACCAGGCCACGAATTTTAAGTTGATTTCGCCTTTCACAGGTTGGTTCGGCGATCTCACGTCAGTTATGGCTGGCTTGTATATAATTGGCTTTGCCGCTCCTGCTTTTGAAGCCGCCACCTGCCACGTTGGAGAAACCATCGATCCCAATCGCAACGTGCCCCGCGCTATGCTGGCAAGTGCCGCTATGGCGGGTGTTTATTTTATAATTATTCCGATAGTTTGGCTGGGTGTGCTCGGCCCGGAACCGCTGGGCAAAGATCTTGCGGTTTCGCTTGGTCCGGTTTTTGCCCCATTGTTTGGTGGTTTCGGAAAGGCCGCTGCAATTTGGTTCATGATGCTCAATATGTTTCATGGCACTATGCAACCCCTCGCTGGTGCCGCTCGTTCGTTATCACAACTCAGTGAAGATGGCCTCTTACCCCGCTTTTTGGCGTGGCGTTCAAAGACTGATTGTCCATGGGCAGCTACACTTCTCACAGCTACCTTTGCGATCATATTCCTGCTCATGGGTGATCCGATCTGGCTGATTGCGGCCGCCAATTTTACCTATCTTATCGCCGTCTGTTTACCAAACGTGGCGGCCTGGCTTTTACGGCGGGATTTACCAAATGCCCATCGTCCCTACCGTGCTCCGCGCGGCACAATTGGACTTGGTCTTTTTGCCTCGATGGTGTGGCTCTTGTCTGCGATACTTGGCTTTCAACAGTTTGGACTTCCAACCGTGCTCATCGGCCTTGCGATGGCCTATTCTGGGGCGGCACTTTTCGCTTGGCGAAAAATTGAGGATAGACGCCTACAGGGGCTTCCGGCCTTTACGCAGACACTCCATCTCAAATTGACAGGTGCCATGTTGCTTGTTTTGGTGCTTGACGGTGCAGGTTATGTTCTAGCTGTAGGAAACGTACCAAAAGAACACACCGCTTTACTTGCCGCCCTGGAAGATATTTTCGTCGTTGTGGCTTTGCTTACGATTACCGTTGGCTTGGTGATGCCTGGTATTATCGCACATGTTGCCACAGAGGTTAGCAGTGCAGCAAAGCGACTGACTTCAGAAACCTTGCGGGATTTTTCGTGTGCTATGACTGCGCTTGGCAAAGGCGAAATTGAGTCAGCCGCTACTTCGGTGAATATTTCACCGGTATTGATCTACTCGAATGACGAGCTAGGTGAAATGGCACAAAGTTTCAACCTGCTTCAGGATGAAGTGGCCATCGCAGCACTTGGCCTCAACGAAGCCCGAAAACATCTTTCCAGAGCTCGAAATGAGCTCACCGCTTCATATGAAAACATGACATATTTGGCCCATCATGATGCTTTGACAAGGCTGCCAAATCGCTTTGCTTTCAATAAGCACATCACAGAGGTATTTGATCATTCAGTTGTCCAAAACGAAAGGTTTTCTGTATTTTGCCTCGATGCTGATAACTTCAAAGAGGTCAACGATGTATACGGACATGGCATAGGAGATGAGCTTCTTTGTGAGCTTGCGCATCGATTGCAGCGTGAAGCGGGCGATAATTATCTTGCTCGTATGGGCGGAGATGAATTTATTCTCGTTTCGAAGCTGTCAGCGCAAGTCGATGTTGAAAGGCTTGGTCAACGCTTACTGACAACAGTAGCTGAGCTTTTTGTACTGGACGAACATCAATTGCGGATCGGGTTAAGTGTTGGCATTGCCATTTTTCCAAAAGATGGCCCCGACGTTCATACGCTGATTTGCAATGCCGATACGGCGCTTTATCGTGCCAAGGCGGAAGGTCGCATGGATTTGCGGTTGTTCGAACCGGAAATGGATGTTCATGTCCGTGATTCACATGCATTAACCGCTGATTTGCGTTCTGCGATTGCCAAAGAAGAATTGTCTTTGCACTATCAACCACAAACAGATTCATGCGGAAAAATATTTGGCTTTGAAGCATTACTGCGCTGGCATCATCCGACACGTGGATTTGTATCACCGCAAACTTTTATCGTATTGGCTGAACAAAATGGTCTGATTGGTGCAATTGGCGAATGGGTTCTGCGTTCAGCTTGCCGTGAAGCTGCGAAATGGTCGACTCCCCTGACAATTGCAGTCAACCTTTCGCCTGTTCAGTTTCAACATGGAGATGTTGTTGGCCTTGTGCATTCAATTCTTTTGGAAACTGGATTGGCTGCTTCGAGACTTGAACTGGAAATCACTGAAGGGGTTTTGATAAAAGATCATCTCACCGCGCTTTCGATTTTGCGACGCATCAAAGCGCTTGGCGTTAAAATTGCGATGGATGATTTTGGCATTGGCTATTCGTCATTGTCTTCATTGCAATCCTTTCCCTTCGACAAAATCAAAATTGATAGAAGTTTTGTGTCAGGTGCCGATGTCAACTCCAAATCCGCCGCAATTGTGCGCGCCATTATTGCACTGGGAAACTCGTTCAACATACCCGTTATTGCAGAAGGAGTTGAAACTCAGAGTGAAAGCGAATTTTTGGTCGATGAGGGATGTTTTGAATTTCAGGGCTATCTATTTGGCAAGCCTGCGCCGATTTCTAGTTACGCCGACGTCACAAGCGAATTGAATGTCACAGCAACACATAACGGGGTTGAGAAGAGAAAACAAAAGAGAACCGCGAAGATTGATATCCCTATATTCGCAAAATTGACTGCATAAGCGCCGCAGCTTGAAATTGTTTTTGTTGAAGCAGAGATATAAAAAATTGATTGTTTTGCTCCGGCTGTCACTCTTAATGTTACGAAGTTCTGGTAACTTTCCGTTTCGTATCGTTGGTCGCTTAAGGTAGGAACCTAAAAAATGTATAGTCCGCCAGCCTTTCGGGAAGATGACATTAGATTGATTTTCGAACACATCCGAAATGCGCGGTTGGCAAATTTTATTACGTCCACATCCGAAGGATTAATGGCAACACCTTTGCCGCTTTTTTTGGATGAGACGGAAGCTGCGCATGGCGTTCTTTATGGCCATTTGGCGCGGGCCAACTCGCAATGGAACACAAAAGCCATCGGCGATGCATTAGCGATTTTTATGGGGCCGGATGCCTATGTTACGCCTTCGTGGTATCAAACCAAACGGGACACAGGCAAAGTGGTGCCAACTTGGAATTATATAACCGTGCACGCTTATGGCGCGATTGAATTTTTTGAAGACACTGCCCGATTACTTGATGTTGTGAACAAATTGACCAACCTTCATGAGCAGCCAAGGCTCGAACCTTGGGCCGTGAGCGATGCGCCTGAACCTTATATTCAGTCACAGCTCAAGGGCATCGTCGGCATTCGCATGGTCATTTCCAAACTCGAAGGAAAGCGCAAAATGAGCCAGAATCGTAGTGCTGAGGATCGTGCTGGGGTGAATAAAGGCTTGGCTGAAAGTGATGATGTTAATGACAAAATGGCCTCGCAGCTGATACCCCTGTGAGAGCATAAAACCACAGTAAAAATACCGCGGCCAATTCAACCCGGAAGCGGGACATTCTAACCCCTTGCCCCAGCTGTCATTCCAGTGTTAAGGGCGTGCGCCAACTCCTCTTTTCCCGCTGCTTTACGAGGTTCGCTATGGCACACCTATTCCCGGAATATTTGACCTTTGATGATGTGCTGATGAAGCCCGGTGCTTCGAGTGTTTTGCCTGTTGATGTTTCAACGCGAACACAGCTGACAAAAGCAATTTCACTTTCCATTCCGATTATCTCTGCGGCGATGGACACGGTGACGGAAGCGCCGATGGCGATTGCCATGGCGCAGGCAGGCGGGCTAGGCGTTATCCATAAAAATCTCACGGCGGAGGTTCAGGCCGATCATGTGCGCCAGGTAAAGCGTTTTGAAAGCGGCATGGTGGTGAACCCGATTACAATTGCGCCGGATGCCACACTGGGCGACCTGATGGCGCTTAAAGCGCGGCATAAAATTTCAGGCATTCCCGTTGTTGATGAATTTGGCAAACTGTGTGGCATTATCACCAATCGTGATGTGCGTTTTGCCACTGATCTCAATGCTAAAGTTGCTGAATTGATGACGCGCAATTTGGTGACAGTTAAAGCAGGCGTTGACCGCGCCGAGGCGCGACGCCTGCTTCACAAACACCGCATTGAGAAATTGATTGTGGTGGGTGATGACTTCAAGTGCGAGGGCTTGATCACCGTGAATGATATGGAAAAGGCAGCGGATCATCCCTTTGCTTCGAAAGATGAGCATGAACGACTGTTGGTGGCTGCTGCCACGGGCACGGGCGAAGCTGGTTTTGCGCGCGCCGAACAATTGATTGATGCTGGTGTGGATGTGCTGGTGGTGGACACCGCCCATGGCCACTCAATCCACGTTCTCAATCAAGTTGAACGCATCAAGAAAATTTCCAACAAAGTGCAAATCATCGGCGGCAATGTTGCAACTGCTGAAGCTGTAAAAGCGCTGATTGGTGCAGGGGCTGATTGCGTGAAAGTGGGCATTGGCCCGGGCTCGATTTGCACCACGCGCGTTGTGGCTGGTGTGGGTGTGCCGCAGTTTTCAGCAATTATCGAATGTGCCGAAGAAGGCGCCAAGCAAGGCATTCCGATTATTGGTGATGGTGGCGTTAAACTTTCCGGTGATTTGGCCAAAGCTCTGGCTGGTGGTGCATCTGTTGTGATGATGGGTTCGATGCTGGCTGGCACGGATGAAAGCCCCGGAGAAATTTATCTTTACGATGGGCGGTCTTATAAATCGTATCGCGGCATGGGCTCAGTTGGGGCCATGGCGCGCGGATCGGCTGATCGCTATTTTCAGCAAGATGTGAACGACAAGTTGAAATTGGTGCCTGAAGGCATTGAAGGCCAAGTGCCACATAAGGGTTCGGTTGGCGCAGTTTTGCACCAGATGGTGGGAGGGCTTCGCGCAGCGATGGGCTATGTGGGGGCGGCATCAATTATCGAATTGCAATCCAAAGTTCAATTTGTGCGCATTACAGGCGCTGGCCTTCGCGAAAGCCATGTGCACGATGTGATGTTGACGCGTGAAGCGCCGAACTATCAACGGATGAGCTGATATGACACTTGAGAAATGGTTGTTGCTGCCTTTGTTTTTGCACGTTGCACTGATTACTATTGTTGGAACGCGCACGGTGATTGCCCGTTATCGCTCGGTGGTGAGCAGAGAAACCAAGCTGAATGCAGTCGCATTGAACAGTGGCGCGTGGCCTGATGACGTGCGCAAGTTGGGCAATAATTTCACCAATCAATTTGAGTTGCCCACCATTTGGTATGCCGTTTGCGGCTTGCTTTTGGTAACGGCTAAGGTCGATTGGATTTGCGTTGGCTTATCTTGGGGATTTCTTGTAGCACGGGTTCTACACAGCATCGTGCATACGGGCTCAAATAGCGTTCCGTTGCGTATGCGTGTATTTTTAGCTTCTTTTGCTTGCGTTTTTGCGATGTGGGCATGGTTTGCAGTTCGACTTTTTGTGATTGGATAATTTATGCGTATGGCTGGCCGCGTTGCTGCGGCAATTGAAATTCTCACCGATGTGTTCACTCAACATCGTCCTGCCTCTGAAGCCTTGAAAGATTGGGGCAAGGCGCATCGCTTTGCCGGATCGACTGATCGGCATGCCATTGGAACGATGGTTTATGATGTTTTGCGCAGGCGTGAGACGGCAGCTTCACGCATGGGTGACGGACGCCCTCGCGCTTTGGTGTTGGGTGCGCTTCGTGATGTGTGGAACATGGGTGCTTCCGAAATTGAAACTCTGTGTACGGAGCAATTCGGACCGGGTGCGCTTTCAGCTAAAGAAAAAGCAGCGCTTGAACGTGATCTCCGTGATGATTTGCCCGCTCATATTAAAGGTGACTTTCCGGAGTGGCTATTGCCTTCGCTCACCGAGGTTTTTGGTGATCGCGTGGCGATTGAAGGTGCTGCTCTGGCCGAGCGTGCGCCGATTGATTTGCGTGTGAACACGCTGAAAGCCTCGCGCGCGCAGTTGTTGGAAGCCTTTGCCAAGCACAATGCAAAGGCGGGACCGCTTTCGCCTTTGTGCGTGCGCATTGAACAACCTTCCGCTGATACGCGTAATATCAATGTTGAAGTTGAACCTGCGCATGGCATGGGTTGGTTTGAAGTGCAGGATGCGGCCTCGCAAATTGCGGCTGCTCTTTCAGGAGTGCAAGCTGGTGAATCGGCCATTGATTTATGTGCCGGTGCCGGTGGCAAAACTTTGGCCTTGGCTGCTTTGATGAAAAACAAAGGTCAATTGATTGCGCATGATCAAGACAAGCATCGTCTTCGCCCGATATTTGATCGGATCAATCGATCTGGCGCCACTTGCATTGAAGTTGTGGCCGCTGATGAGGGTGACAGACTCAAGAGTTTTGGTGGCTTTGATTGCGTGCTGATTGATGCGCCGTGTTCAGGCTCAGGAGCTTGGCGCAGGAAGCCTGATGCCAAATGGCGCTTGCAGCCCAAGCAATTGGAGCAACGCCAAAAAGACCAGCGTGAAGTGTTAGAGCAGGGATCGCAATTGGTGAAAGCCGGTGGTCGCTTGGTTTATATCACCTGTTCAGTTCTACCGGAAGAAAACACCGTGCAAGTGAAAGCCTTCTTGGCTTCGCATCGTAACTTCAAAATTATTCCTTATACTGAGCAATGGAAGAATTTCATTGGTGGTGAGGCACCAAATTCAGCTGATGGATCATCGAACACACTGTTGATGACGCCAGCCCAACATGGCACAGATGGGTTCTTTGTGGCCGTGATGCAGCGCGGCGTTTGAGCTTTCAACTAAAGATCAAAAGTCAATTGCTTGGTTTCGGCTTTTTTGGCTTTAGACTTCTGATTTGAAGTGGGGCGCTTGCGGCTGCCATGGCGAATAAAAACGCCAGTGGCTTCAGTTTTGTAACCTGCTTCGGCACGGATAGCCGTCAGTTTTATTTTTGCTGCGCGAGCCGCTTCTATGTGGTCGACGACGCGTACAGGATAATCAGCGCCTATGTTTACTCCCGCTGCAGCCAGCGCGTTTGCATCTAGCAACCAAGGCTCTTGTAGAAATCGCCGCGGCACCTTGGCCAGTTCGGGCAGCCACAGGCGTGTAAAAGTTCCGTCAGGATCTTGGTCGTAACCTTGCTTCACCGGGTTATAAATGCGCGGTATATTTATTCCCGTTTGACCCGATTGCATTTGCACTTGCGACCAGTGAATGCCGGGCTCGTAATCCGTAAATAGGCGCGCAAGCCTTTCGCCGGAAGCGCGCCAATTCAACGCCAAGTGATAGCTGGCCACCGATTGCACCATGGCCCGCATTCGAAAGTTCAGCCACCCTGTAGCAATGAGCGAGCGCATACAGGCATCAACAAAGGGCAGGCCAGTGTGACCGGTGGCCCATGCTTCTAACAGCGAGTCGGGTTGTGGGCCAATATTTCGGGCCGCCTCGTGGATGGGATGTTGGGCACGCCATTCCAATTCTGGTTCACTCTCCAGTTTTTGAATGAAGTGGCAATGCCAGTGCAACCGTGCCACCAAACTATCAACCGCGGTGAGGGGCACGGCTCTTTCTTGCTCGGCGCTCTGCGCCAGTTGTCTACGTTCGTGGTAGCAGCGCTGCAGCGTTTCCCGCATGGAAATTGCCCCAGTCGAGAGAGCAACTGAAAGCCTTGAGCAGGCCAGCCTTCCCTCAAGCGGTCTTGACATGGCGCGTCGGTAATCAGCGCCACGGCCACCGAAAAAACTATTCATGAGTGTCAGCGCATTTTGCCTTGATCCGCTTTGCGGGTTTGCACACCCATCTGCGCCTAAGCCGAGATCTTGTGCTGTGGGGAGGCTCTGAGTTTTAAGTCCTGATACAGTGTCTAATTTTGCGGGCTCTGGGATCAATTCTTTGGCCATGTGTTGATTGTGCAATGCTGCCCAAGCATCTCGGGTTTCCAGTGCGCGAAAGACTCCAAACTGGCGGCGTTCAATGAACTTGATGTGATGGCTGCGGCAAAGGACTTTTACGGCCTTGTCACGTGTGAAGGTGAAAGCGTTGCCGGTTTCTTCATGGGCAAAAATTGAAGTGATGCCATGCGAAGCATGGATTTCTGAAAAGATTTCGACAGCATTTCCAACACGAATGATGAGCGGAGAACCTAATTTTGTGAGTCGTTGGTTCAATTCCTCCAGCGCTGGCCTGATGGCCGACCATTGCCGCGCTGACACATCGGGGCCCGCCCAATATTCGGGCTCAACAATATAGAGAGGAATTAAGGGACCATTATTAGCAGCCAATGCCAGCGGTTCATGGTCAATCGTCCTTAAGTCGCGCTTGAACCATACGATTTGAACCACAGAAATTATTTCTCCTTAGTCGGTTTATTCGTTACCGGGAGTGAAATGGATTGCGCGAGACAAATTTCGCCATGGCCTTCAGCGTGTCTGCGCTGACATGGTGTTCTATGCCTTCAGCGTCAATTTTTGCTGTATCAGCGGGGACACCCAAAGCGAGCAAAAACTGTTCAACGATCTGGTGTTTTCGTTTGCCGTCTTCCGCAAGTTTCCACCCTTCACCTGTTAGAAAAATGGCTCGGTAAGGCTCTTGCGTGACGAGCCCTTGATCAGTGAGGCGCTTGAGCGTTTTCACCACTGTGGCATTGGCAACGCCAAGGCGCATGGCAATGTCGGTGCAGCGCGCTTCGCCATGATCGTCAATGAGATCAGCGATCATTTCAACATAATCGCCTGCCAGTTCGGCTGAATGATCTGCACGCACACGCTTGAAGGCTGCGGAACGCAGCTTTGCATTTGTTCCTTTTCTATTTCCTAACGCCATAACATATCTTAGCCTATTGCATATAAGTTAGCCTATGCTAAACTTTCTAAATGAACCAGATCAAAAACTGGCGGCAAGGACGAGGCGAGGCATCGTTGATGGATGTGTTTCGCACGGTTCCGGTCTTGCGTTCCGGATCAATTTTTAAACGTGCGCTGGCATTTGTGGGCCCCGGATTCCTCGTATCTGTGGGTTATATGGACCCGGGCAATTGGGCTACGGCAATTGCCGGTGGTGCGCAATTTGGTTATGCGCTTTTGTTTGTGGCGTTGCTTTCGAACATTATGGCGATTATTTTGCAGTCGTTGTGCGCCCGTCTTGCTATCGCCTCAGGTCGTGATTTGGCACAAGCCTGCCGCGATGCTTTTCCAAAACCTGTGGCTTTTATGCTGTGGATATTTGCCGAAATTGCTATCATCGCCACAGATGTGGCTGAAGTTGTGGGCACGGCCATCGGGCTGAACTTGCTGTTCGGCATTCCATTGGAAATTGGCGTGATTATCACCGCGCTGGATGTGTTTATCATTCTGTTGTTGCAGCGGCTGGGCTTTCGCTGGGTTGAAGCCTTTGTCATTGCGCTGCTGGCTGTGATCTTCGCCTGTTTCATGTTTCAAATCGCTTTGGCTGATCCTGATTGGGGCGGCGTGTTGCGCGGTTTTGCGCCCACCACTGATGTGTTGCACAATAAGAACATGCTTTATTTGGCGCTGGGGATTATTGGTGCCACGGTTATGCCGCATAATCTTTATCTGCATTCTGGCATTGTGCAGACGCGCGATTTTGGCGAAAGCCTCGCTGAGAAAAAATCAGCCTTACGCTTTGCTACATTTGATTCCACATTTGCTTTGTGTTTTGCACTTCTGGTGAATGCCTCCATTCTGATATTGGCAGCGGCCACATTTCATAAATCAGGCAACACCACCGTGGCAGAAATTGGCGACGCCCACAAAATGCTGGCGCCCTTGGTTGGGTCTTTGCTCGCACCCAAACTTTTTGCCATTGCGTTGTTGTGTTGTGGCTTGAACTCGACGGTGACAGCCACACTGGCGGGCCAGATTGTGATGGAAGGGTTCCTCAACATTCGTTTGCCCGCTTGGATGCGCAGGTTAATTACACGTGGTGTTGCCATTGTTCCTGCTGCTGCGGTGACCATTATTTATGGCACCAGCGGCACAGGATTTTTGCTGATTTTTAGTCAGGTGATTTTGGCTTTTCAATTGCCTTTCGCCGTGGTGCCATTGGTGATGTTCACAGCGAATAGAGCAAAAATGGGCGATTTGGTTTCACCGCTGTGGTTGACCGCCATTTCGTGGTTGGTGGCCATCGTTGTTATTGGTCTGAATGTGAAGTTATTGTGGGATTTGGCGTTTGGCTAAATCCACGCGAAAATATCAACCTTGTAGCCATCTGGATCAGCTGCAATCGCATAACGCTGGCCCCAGAATGCGTCCCATGGTTCTTTGATCACAGTGAAGCCCGCAGCCTTGACGCTGGTGATGCAATTATCTACTTCGGCGGCAGTTTCGCATTTCATCGCGAAGGAGGAGTGCGTTGGAGGTTTTGGTGATACTCCTGTCATAGACTTCATAAATTTTGCTTCATCAATCATTAAGCGCACATCGCCATCTTTGGTGATGGGTTCTATATGATCTTCGTTAGGTTCAAATTTAGGGAACTCAAAACCCAGCAATGTATAGAACTTTACTGATCTGGCCATGTCGCTGCTGGTCACGGATATTGCGTCAATTGTCATTTTTGGCATCGGCATTGTCCTTCTTGCAGATTCCTATCATTTCCCTTAATCGCCCGTCATGCAACATGATCAGGTTCTAATTATCGATTTCGGGTCTCAGGTTACACAACTCATCGCGCGGCGCGTGCGAGAGATGGGGGTTTATTCTGAGGTGGTGCCTTTTCAAAAGGCGGAGGCTGCTTTCGTCCGCATGAAGCCAAAGGCGGTTATTCTTTCCGGCGGGCCGGATTCAGTGACGCGTGATGGCAGCCCCCGTGCTCCACAATCCATTTTTGATTCTGGCCTTCCCATTATGGCGATTTGTTATGGCCAGCAAACCACCGCTGTGCAGCTTGGCGGTGTGGTTGAAGGGGGCCATGCGGCGGAATTTGGCCGGGCTGATATTGATATCAAAGCGCCATCGGCCTTGTTCGATGGTTTGTGGACTGTGGGTGAGCGGCATCCTGTGTGGATGAGCCATGGCGACCGCGTGACGGAGCTGCCCGCTGGTTTTACTGTAAAGGCGTCATCAGAAAATGCCCCATTCGCCATTGCTTCCAACGAAGCACAGCGCATTTACACCACCATGTTCCATCCTGAAGTTCATCACACGCCAGATGGGGCCAAGCTTATTCAGAATTTTGTTTTGAAGATTGCAGGCTGCAAACCTGATTGGACCATGGCCGCATTCCGCGCTGAGGCAGTGACCCGCATTCGCGCTCAAGTGGGCAGGGGCAGGGTGCTGTGTGGTCTTTCAGGCGGGGTTGATTCATCAGTTGCCGCATTGCTGATCCATGAGGCGGTAGGAGACCAACTCACTTGCGTTTTGGTGGACCATGGGTTGATGCGGATGAATGAAGCGGCCGATGTGGTTCAAATGTTCCGCGAACATTATAATTTGCAATTGGTGCATGTGGATGCCTCGGAGGAATTTATCACGGCTTTGGAAGGCGAAGTTGATCCCGAAACCAAACGCAAAACCATTGGACGTTTGTTCATCGAAGTGTTCGAACGCGAAGCGGCCAAACTCGGCGGGGCTGATTTTCTTGCGCAGGGCACGTTGTATCCTGATGTGATCGAAAGTGTTTCATTTACAGGGGGGCCATCCGTTACCATCAAGAGCCACCATAATGTGGGCGGGCTTCCTGATCGGATGAAGATGAAGCTGGTTGAGCCCTTGCGCGAACTCTTCAAAGATGAAGTGAGAAAATTAGGACAAGAGCTTGGTTTGCCTGCACATTTCATTGGTCGACATCCGTTCCCGGGACCCGGTTTAGCAATCCGATTGCCAGGCGGCGTGACTCGCGAGAAGCTTTTGATTTTGCAAAAAGCTGATGCGATTTATATTGATGAAATTCGCAAAGCGGGACTTTACGATAAAATTTGGCAGGCGTTTTCAGTGCTGCTCCCTGTGCAAACGGTGGGCGTGATGGGTGATGGCCGCACTTATGACCGGGTGTTAGCCTTGCGTGCTGTCACATCTGTCGACGGAATGACGGCTGATTTCTTTCCCTTCGATATGAACTTCCTAGGCCGCGCAGCCACCCGCATTATCAATGAAGTTAAGGGCATCAACCGGGTGGTTTATGACGTGACCAGCAAACCACCGGGCACCATCGAGTGGGAATAATTATATTGTATTTTAGATCAATCGGCATCTATTTGAATATTATCTTAAGATATTGATATTAAATAATTTATACGGTGGCAGCTATTGCTAACTATCGACTGTACGCGGATTTTTTTGACGGTAAAATTGACGGTACCGTGCATTCGCTAGACCTTTGAAAATCAACGTACCGTCAGGCATATTTTTCAAGAAAGGCTACAAATATACACATAACTAATTGTTTTAATTGTTTAATATTTAGTAGTTGACGGTATATTGTTTGACGGTAGAATTGATCAGGGAATGGCGAATTCTTTGGTTGATGAGGCACTGCCGATGCTGACTGATCTGGCGCTTAAAAAGCTGAAATTAAAGGACAAATCCTACAAGATCGCGGATCGCGACGGTATGTATGCCTTTGTCACAAACACGGGGCAGGTCACTTTCCGCTATGACTACCGTCTCAACGGTCGTCGAGAGACGCTTACGATTGGTCGTTACGGTGATGATGGAATGACGCTCTCAATAGCCCGGGAACGCTGTGCAGCAGCACGGAAGATGGTGGCCGAAGGGGAGTCCCCTGCGCTTGAAAAACAGCGCGACAGAAGGAAACAGCTGATCGAGCATAGCTTTGGTGCTTTAGGGCAGTTGTGGCTCAAAGATGCTACGATGGCAGACAGCACGCGTTCCATGCGGAAATCGATTTTTGATCGTGATATTTTGCCGTTCTGGAAGCAGCGCCTGCTTACCGAGATTACACCAGATGACTACGGCAGCTCTGCGCGAAGGTGAAAGATAGGGGTGCTCCTGTCACAGCCATTCATGTGCGGGATATTGTCAAACAGATATTTGCTTATGCAATCCTTCATGGACAAAAAGTTGCCAACCCTGCTGATGAAGTTGGCCCTGCCTCCATTGCAACATTTCAGCCAAAAGACCGTGCCCTGTCTGCACCCGAAATTCGCATCATGTTTCAGCTTCTTGAACATGTTGCCACGCTGCCAACCATTCGTATTGGCCTGAAGCTTATTCTACTCACGATGGTGAGAAAGAGCGAACTCCAAGATGCAGTTTGGAGCGAAGTTGATTTCGAAAACGCAGTTTGGTCCATTCCGAAAGAACGAATGAAGCGATCCAAGGCACACAATGTGTATCTTTCGCAGCAAGCACTCGACATTCTGATTGCGCTCAAAACATGCGCTGGAAATTCAAGGTATCTCCTACCGTCACGTTACGACGCCGATGCACCCATGTCTCGCGCGACCTTTAACAGAATAACGTCGGCGATAGCCGTTAGCGCAAAGCAAAAAGCACTTCCACTTGAGCCATTCACAGTTCACGATCTGCGTCGTACCGGATCGACGCTTCTGAACGAATTGGGTTTCAATCGTGATTGGATTGAAAAGTGCCTTGCCCATGAGGAGGGTCGTTCATCCCGTGGTGTCTACAACAAAGCCGAATACGAGCAGCAACGTCGGCATATGATGCAAGAATGGGCCGACATCATTGACGCTTGGATTGCGGGCAAAAATCATAGTCCCACACTCTACCCACCATCAATGCAAATGCTCGTCTCAAATTGTAATTAGTCTGTATGGGCTGCGCATGCCCGAATATTCTTCTGGCGAATTTGATATCATGTTCGTACCGGACGAAATTTGCGTTGGCGTACATCAGGAAATGGCGGCCGCTTGGTTTCAGAAATTATTGAATCTTGACGACGTGACTCTACCCAGTCTTCGACTTCAATTAAACTCCATACCACGCAGCGCGGTGACAAGTTGAATCGTTTCGGAAACTCTCCGCGTTGTTCCATTTGATAGATGGTGGTGTCGGCAAGAGGCACTATCTTCCGAAGTTCACATTTCCGAATTGTCTGCTGGATTGAGCGCTGCACGATCGCGTTTGGTCTTTGAGAGTTGACGTCTTTCATATCGCAAACCTCTTGGTGAAGAGTGAGAACAAGGCATTCTTCAAAAGCTAATAGGACATCACATATCGGAAAAACTTGTAGGCTCTGCAATTGGAAATGGCGGGATAAAACGGGCATGACAGTACTTGTCTGGCCCACTCTCTCAATTTGTGGGCAGTGCAGAAATCATCGAGCGTTTGAGTTCTCGTGTGCAAAATGTGTGCAGCAACGGATGTTGGACCGCGTGCCTCTGTCAGTAGCGGCGTGAACTTCCGCAATAAAAACAATGCACGCAAATAGCTGCAATAACTTGCAAATGTGGCTGATTGCACAAAATCGTCCCCATGATGGATAGGAGTGAAAATTAAAATAAATCAATAACGTTGTGACCGTCGTGTTCGCAATGTGTGCAGTAAGACACTGCGAGTTGCGTGTACCGCAGTGAATTATTATTGAAAAACGGTCAGTCCTATTCTCCAAGCCCTTGTGATTTGAATTTCAAAAAATACTTTATCTCTCTGTTCGATAAACCCACAGCAATCCCTATCTGAAACCAGTCTGTAGGGCGAAACGACATCCTTACTTCAAATCTACCTCAGCTTTTTTCAAGGGCAGGGGAAATGAATTTGGGCTATCGACTACTTACCGACATCTAATTTGGTTCCATCTATTTCCTTGCAGTGAGAGAAAAATGATCAGTCGGTTAAAGAACTGACCATAGAAGCCACTGAGCCCCGCCCTCAAAATACCTGTTGGGATAAATGAAACTGTTAGTGCGCCAATAGTACCGCCATGAACAGTTTCGATGCCGCCCTAGGTCGGTGTGCCCCCCACAAATACCGAAGCCAGACCGGCAGAAGATATCCATCGCCTGAAGTCGGCCCCCAAGTGAAATAGACTTCCCCTCAGTTTAGGTCAGTATGATGCCACGGAGCACAAAATTCATGCCCAGTGTGGCAATGAGAGATGACAAGTTGCTTTTGGCCGCCGTAAAGCTGGACGGCTGACGAAGGTTCAAATTTGATAATGCCGCACAGCATTGGTTTGGGTAATTTTCTTTGCTTCATCAACGCTCAGTTTGGTTAAAAAGCGTTTGCTGATATCAATCCAATTGCGCAGCCCTCCTGCAATTGTGCACACTGGCCAGTCGCCGCCCCAGACCACGCGGTCAGGCCCGAAAAGTTCTGCCACACGCTCCATATAAGGGTGTAGCCCAGCATCGTTTTGCTGATCGCTGCGCGCTTTCACTGGGATTCCTGACAGTTTGATGGCAAGATGCGGGAATTTTGCCAGTCTCTCAACACCCTTCGACCATACTTCAAAGCCGTCACCTGCAATGTTGGGATTGCCACAATGGTCGAGGATGAATTGCTGCGATGGGCAGGCTCGCAGAATTGCGGCACTGATCTCATGCTGATCGTCCCTAAGACACAGATCAAAAGGTAAACCACGCTGCCCAAGCTCTCGCAGATTTTGTTGAAAAGTCGTCGTCTGTGAAAGGCCATCGTGTTTGACGTGAAGGATGCGGCGAAAGCCTTTGACGCCAAGCCCTGCACATTCATCGAGATACTCAGCCAAGCCCTCTTCTTCGGGGCGGCACGAGGCAACTTGTCCAAGAAGGTGGCCTTTCTTAACCCAACCTGCAACTAAACGCGCTTCTGCCTTGTAGTCTTTGTCGTTAACACCTGACTCCATGAATAAAGCGCCCGATATTTCTGCGGTCGCTTCCATGCCCCGCTCACGAAAGGAAAATGCACGACCAGCCAATCCATCGATCGCCTCGGTCCAGTCATAGCCAAAATGGTCACGCAAGATCAGATGCTGATGCGTATCAATAAATTGTATCATTCCGCCGGATGTCCCTTTCGGTGCGGGTCTCGCTAATAAAGCCCCAGGTTTCTTTGCAGCGCCGCAGAGAAATGAGCCTGCAATGCAGTCACAGCTGCAGCTGGGTCGCGCCGTTGACAAGCTTCAATGATGGCCATGTGCTCCTGCAAAGTGCGAAGAGCCAGAGGCTTGGTGATGCGGCGATCAAGCCGGAGCAGCCTCAAATAATTGTGGATACGGCGATAGGCAGCATCAACAAGTGGATTGTTAAGGCTCGCCACGATCGTGCCATGCAGTGCTTGTTCTAAGGCTTCAATTTGTTCAACTAGACCCACGGTTAGCCCATCACGCTCGACTTCGGTTATGATGTTGGCGTGGCTCTGGGCGAGGGCCGCGATTTCAGCCTCTAAGGCGATTTCGACAAAAATCGCGACAGCAGCCGATTCAATGATCCCGCGAAACTGAAAGCTTGATCGCGTTAGCTCAAATCCGGGCTTAACGAATTGTATGCCGGTTCGCGGATGTATCTTCAATACGCCTTCGGCCTCCAGCACGCGCAATGCATCGCGCAATGGCCCTACTGGCACTCCGGTCAGTTCGACCAGTTCGGTTTGTGACACAAATGAGCCTGCCGGTAGTTTTCGATTGAACAGGATTTCGAGGATGCGGGTATAGGCCAAATCGCTCAAGCGGCTGCCGCTGCCTGCTTCCTCAGCAGTTTTTCGTGGAATTTTACTGGCCAACTGCGGCTCTCCCTATTGACTCTAGCTTAATCATCCGTTCATGATGATATATCAAACAATTTTTATAGTAGGTCAACATGAGGATTTCATCATTCATCATTACGCGTTTCCAGTTTGCAAGGGATCGCATAATTGGTGATAGCCAAGTCCGCGCTGAAGACGCAAATGTTGCGGCAATTGAGCTGTTTGATGAAAAAGGGAGAAGCGGTCTGGGTTTTGCACAAACTCTTTTTGTGCCCTTGCCGTCTAACGCGGAAATCACCCGTGTCTTTGAGAGTGAAGTTTGGCCGGACCTTGTTGGCCAATCGCCATTGGCTTTGGTCCATCGTATTAGCCGCCCACGCGGAGGCAATCAGCGTCCCTATAGCCTGCCGTTTCACGAAGCGCTCCAGGTTGCCCTTTGGGATCTTGCGGCCAAGCAGGTGGGCATGCCGCTGGGAACGCTTCTCGGAGGCTGTTGCAACAAAGTCCGCGCCTATGCGTCCGGCCTCGATTATCACTTGAGCGATGCTGATTTCGTTGAGTTCTTTGGCCACGCTCGCTCTATCGGCTACAACACATTCAAGATCAAGGTCGGCAACCCTGATTTCGCTTGGGATCTCCACCGACTGGAATTGGTTATAAAGGCCGTAGGGCCGGATGCACAATTCATGGTCGACGCCAACGAGGCTTGGGGCGCCAAGGAGGCTTTGGTCAAGATCGATGCTATTCATAAGGCGGGGTTCAGCCTGCTTTGGGTGGAAGACCCGATCCTGCGGTTGGATTTTGAAGGTCTGCGCCTTTTGCGCAATTGCACACCCTGGACCATGATCAATTCTGGCGAATATCTCGATGCCGCCGGCAAACGCCAATTAATGCTGGCGGGCGGCACCGATATTCTGAACGTACATGGTCAGGTGACCGATGTGATGCGCACCGGCTGGCTTGCGGCAGAACTTGGCGTGCCGGTCTCGCTGGGCAACACCTTCCTCGAAGTAGGCATCCATATGGCCTGCGCACTTCCTGAAGTGGAATGGCTGGAATATTCGTTCCAGAATTTCGATCATCTTGTCGATCAGCCCATCGAGATTCGTGACGGCTGGGCCTATCTGCCTGACCACCCCGGCCACGGCCTTGTTCTATCCGAAACGGCGCGCCGGGAATGGTCGCGACCCGATGTTTTGCCCAGCGACAAACTGGGCGCTGCACCCTTCAACCCCCGAGTTGCAAACAGCCCCAAGCCGATGGCTGCTCGCGGATGAAGCCAACACAACCCACCATGGAGGATTCAAAAATGAAAAAGCTAATGTTGTTGAATGCGGTGAGTGCTATCGCGCTGACTGCCACTATGTTTGGCGTTTCGCCGGGTTTTGCCGCAGATAAGGTCACACTAACCTATCTCGCTGATTCCAACTGGGTGAAAGCGCCAGAAAAGGAACTGGCCAAGAAGTTCGAAGAGCAAACAGGCATTGCCATCGACTTCCAGATCGTACCTTCCGATCAATACACCAATGTGTTGAAGACAAAGCTGAACTCTGGCGAGGCAACCGACATTTTTGGTGGTCAAAGTGGCGTCACCGATCTGACATTGAATTATAATGTTGAGAAGAACGCTGTTGATCTTTCAGGCGAGGCTTGGGCCAAGCAAGAAGATCCATTGGTAGCTGCGCAATCGACGGTGAACGGCAAGCTTTACGGCCTCACCTATTGGGATACGCTCGGTTATGTTTGGGTTGTGAATTACAACAAGGCGACATTTAAAAAATTTGGCCTTGAACCACCTAAGACGTATGCAGAATTTAAAGCACTTTGCCAAAAGTTGAAGGATGGCGGAGTTCAGCCGCTTTATGAGCCCATCTCAGATGGTTGGCATCATGTGCTTTGGTTCCCCGAGTTGGGACCGCGTTATGAACAGGCTTCCCCTGGTCTTGCTGACAAACTCAACACCAACAAAGAAAAGTTTGCCGACGATAAGACCATGTTGACAGACCTGACAGAGCTCAAGGAAATGTTTGATCTTGGTTTCTTTGGCGAAAATGCTCTGTCTGATACCTTTGCCGATCGTACAAAGGCCATGTCGGATGGCAAGATTGCAATGTTCATGGCGCAAAGCGCTTTCCCGCAGGACTTACACAAAGATTACCCCAATATCAGCGCTGATGACTTTGGTGCATTCGTCATGCCGTTGGCAGACAACCAACTCCTCAACATCAATCCTGCTGGCCCAACCCACTTCATCTATTCAGGTTCCAAACATGTTGCTGAGGCTAAACAATATTTGGATTTCTTGACGAAGCCTGAAAACCTGCAAACCTACCTGGACGGCGAACCACAGTTCTTCACGCTACCTTTCCCGGGTGTGAAGGCAAAGTTTTCGCCTGATCTGCAAGCCTTCATGGATGCCCATAAGGATGCGCGTGGTGTTGTTTATCAAACCCAGATCAACTACGTGAACTCGCAATGGATGGATATTGGCAAAGATATCACTGCCATGTTCACTGGTGCTCAGACGCCGGAAGACGTGTTAAAGAATCTTGACAAGCGCCGCGCCGATTTCGCCGATGCTGCAAAAGATCCGGCTTGGAATAAGTAACCTTCTACTTGCCAAACAATTGACATGACACGAGCAGGTCCCGATCCTTCTGGATTGGGACCTGCCATCACTGAGAAATCCTAATGCAGTTAAACGCTCGCTATCCACAGCTTTTTACCTGGCCTGCCTTGGTCCTTTACACGGCGTTCTTCATTCTGCCGAGCCTTGGTGGCATAGTCTATGCCTTCACGGACTGGAGCAGCTATTCGGATGAAGTCAACTTCGTCGGTCTGAAAAACTTTAGGAAGCTATTTTCCGTTGATGAAAATTACTTCGCATATTTCTGGAACACCTTCATCTTCACCGGGGTGACCATCGTTTTGAAGACTGTGTTCGGCCTTGCCTTGGCCCTGTTGCTGGACAAGGGCGTCAAAAGCTTTGTCAATTTTTATCGCGCGTTGATCTATGTGCCGGTGGTTTTGCCGATGCTGGTTGTCGGTCTAATCTTTCGCTCAATCCTTCATCCCTCGCATGGTTTGTTGAACGTCACTTTGCGTGCCGTGGGCCTTGATGTTCTGACGCAGCATTGGCTGACAGACCCACATCTGGCGTTGTTCTCAGTTATGGTCATCGATACGTGGAAAGGGGTGGGCTACATCATGGTCATCCTGCTGGCTGGGTTGCAGACGATTCCCAAGGAATATTACGAGGCTGCCGAAGTCGACGGTGCAGGGGCTCTGGCACGTTTCCGGTTCATCACTCTGCCAATGCTGATGCCCGCCATTATGGTCGTCACCGTTTTGAATGTGCTTTATGGACTGCGGGTCTTCGACATTGTCTATGCCACTACAAACGGTGGGCCAGGCTATGCCAGCGAAGTTGCCCAGACCGGAATATTTAAGGCCTTTTCGGAAGGCCAGTATGGCTTGGGCACAGCCCTTTCGAGTGTTCTTTTTGTCATCCTCCTTTTCGTTGGCTATGGCGTTATTCGACTACTCGAACGCCCCCCTGCGCGAGTCTGAACCATGGCTGTAGTTAAAAGCAAGAAGGTCACTTTCGCCGCCGGACATCTGGCTGCAATCTTCGCCAGCCTGATCACTTTGACTCCGGTCTATCTGGTCTGCGTCAATGCCCTAAAGTCTGAGGCTGAGTCTGCCGCCATGGGACCAGGCCTTCCAAGCGAATTGCATCTTGAGAATTTCGTAATCGTAATCGAGAAAGGAAAGCTAGTTACAAGCTTTTTCAACAGTGTGCTCTATGCTGGCGTTTCGGCGGCACTCGCCACCCTCTTTGCCGCCCTTGCCGCATTTGTGCTGTCGCGCCACCGCTCACGGCTAAACCGAGCCATCTATTTCTTTCTGATCATGGGCATCGCCCTGCCGATTAACTTCTTCACGCTGACGAAGATCATGCAACTCACCCATCTCATCAACACCAAGCCGGGCATCATCATTTTATATGCCACCTTGCAAATCCCATTCGCAATTTTTCTGATTTATGGATTCGTTGAATCAATCCCGCGTGAATTGGATGACGCCGCAACAATTGATGGCTGTGGGCCATTCCAGACTTTCTTCAGGGTGATCATGCCTCTTTTGACTCCAGTTCTGGTGACAACTTTCATCCTCAGTTTTCTTAACACCTGGAACGACTTCATCATGCCACTCTATTATTTGAACAGCAGCGAGAATTGGCCGATGACTCTCGCGGTCTATAATTTCTTTGGGCAATACAAACAAAGTTGGAATCTTGTCTCGGCTGACATTCTGTTGACGATCGTGCCGGTTCTGATTGTCTATCTTGCTGGCCAGCGCTTCATCTTGAGCGGGATGACCAGTGGCGCAGTAAAGGGATAATACATGGCACGCGTTGAACTCAAAAACATAAACAAGAGTTTTGGCACCACCCAAGTGGTTCATGATGTGAACTTAGCAATTGAACACGGTGAATTCACGGTTTTCGTTGGCCCTTCCGGATGTGGTAAATCGACTCTCTTGCGCATGATCGCGGGGCTGGAAGAAGTGAGCAGCGGCAAAATCGAAATAGGCGATGCTGACGTGACGGGGGAACGCGCCGCTGACCGCGGCATTGCCATGGTGTTCCAATCCTATGCACTCTACCCGCATATGACTGTTGCTGATAATATGACTTTTGGATTGCGCGTGGCCCGCAGACCAAAACCTGAGATCACTGAAAAGCTCGCCAGCGCCGCGAAGATCCTGCGCCTTGAGGATTTACTGGCTCGAAAGCCAGCCCAACTTTCAGGCGGCCAGCGGCAGCGCGTGGCCATCGGCAGAGCCATCGTGCGTGACCCCAAGGTGTTTTTGTTCGATGAACCGCTCAGCAATCTTGATGCCGAATTGCGCGTGCAGATGCGGGTAGAAATTGGCCAGCTGCATAAGGTTCTGGGCAGCACGATGATCTATGTCACCCATGATCAGGTTGAAGCGATGACCATGGCAGATCGTATTGTCGTTTTGCGTGGCGGCAGGGTGGAACAAGTGGGTAAGCCGCTGGAACTTTATAATGATCCGGTCAATGCCTTTGTTGCAGGCTTCATTGGTTCTCCGCGCATGAATTTTCTGTCGGGCGTTGTCACTGATGCGCGCCAGATAAAAGTGGCGGGCACTGAATTTGTGGCCCCGGTTGCGAGCGGGCTTGTGCGAGGGCAAACCCTGCAACTTGGTATTCGCCCTGAGCATTTGGCGGCATCCAACGGTGTTAAAATCGAGGCTACCGTCAATGTTATCGAAGCATTGGGCGCAACAGCATACCTCTATACGACGACAGATTCAGGCGAGAAGATTGTGGCGGAATGGCGGGGCGCATTGCCTCAAATCGGCAACCGCGTGAAGCTATGTTTTGAACCCGGCGCGGTGCGGCTGTTTGCTGAAGGCGGCGAGCGGATCAGATGAAACGCCAACGCACGGGCATGATGATTAATGTGAGGCCAGAAAAGCTAGAGCTTTACAAAAAACTGCATGCCGAGCCTTGGCCCGATATGGATGCGGCCCTTTCGGCACTGCATATCCAGAACTACTCGATCTAGTTGCGCGAACCTGAAAACTTTCTCTTTGGCTGTTGGGAATATGCGGGCTCTGATTTTGCAACGGACATGGCGAAGCTGGCTGCGCTGCCCGTTACGAAACGCTGGCTTGAGCTGACTGACGCCTGCCAAATGCCACTGGCTTCTGCTGCGAAAGGTGAATGGTGGAGCATGATGCCGGAAATTTTCCATCTCGATTAATGTCAACCAAGCACATCACAAGGACAAGGGATAGACATGAACAGAGCAGCAATCTATCGTAGAAATCGAACCTTCGAAGTCGTTGAGCTGGCAGCAAAAATGCCAAGTAAAGATGAGGTTGCCATCACAGTGGCCAATTGCGGAATCTGTGGTACGGACATGCATGTCCTTCACGGTGACATGGACGCGCGGATGGGGATGGAGCGCATCATCTGCCATGAAATGTCGGGTACGATTGCAGAATTGGATGTTTGAGTTAAAGGTCTAGCCATGGGCGATATGGTCGTGGCGGGTTCATTGCGGCGAGTGCCCAGCCTGCGAGGCAGGCCACAGCCATATTTGCCACAAGCTCAAATTCCTCGCCCTTGACGGGCAAAGCCAATGTACCACTATGGCGATTCCATTTGGCATTTTGTGTGGCGTGGCAATCGGGTTGGTCAATGGCTTTGGCGTGGCCTATCTGCGCATTCCCTCTATGATCGTAACCCTTGCCACCAATGCTGTCGCCCAAGGTTTGATGGTGGTTTACACGGGCGGATTTTCACCGCAGGATTCTGCATCCCCTGCCATGCGATAGCTCGCAACGGGATTTGTAATCCCGGATACCAGAATTTGGCCGCCAGATTATCTATGGAGTAGTCATCATCGCTATGCTGTTGCTCTATGGCCGAGAGTAGATGCACCGTTAAATTAGAGTCAGAAAAACAGAGTCTGTCGCGAAACAGCTGGTAGTTTGGCAGTACGCCTTTGCGCATCATCCCTCTGATCCGGATCTGGCGCCCACAATTAGCCGATCCAGTTTTGTGGTCTGACTCGCTTGGAAATCTAGTAAATATTTACTTGTAAGATGTTTTAGACTAGCTAGAAAGGATCGCGGTTCAAATTGGGTATTTTCCGAACAATTTGCTATTGAATGAGCATGGTCACCTTAAGAGAAATCGCAAAAGCAGTCGGAGTTTCAAGTGGGACAGTTTCTCGCGTTTTGAATTTTGACCCGACGCTTTCAGTTGGCGTAGAAACACGACGCGCTATCATTGAGAAGGCCGAGGTTCTAAATTACGAGACGCCGAGGAACAGAAACCGAAAAGCAGAGCCAAAATTGCGCAAAATTGCGCTGGTTCATTTTCTCAGCCCGGATCAGGAACTGGTTGACCCCTACTATGTGGGCCTTCGACTTGGCGTAGAGCGTCGTTGCCACAGCCACGGCATCGAAATCACGAAGTTCTACAACACAAACCCGTCGCCCAATCCATCCGTTCTTCGCAATGCCTCTGGTGTGATTGTTGTTGGGAATTATGACGAACCCGGTTTGGAGTGGTTGATCCAACATAGCCGCCATCTCGTTTTCGCTGATTTTAATCCTGTTTCTGACGAGTTTGACAGCGTTCAAAACGACTTTGCCTTGGCCACTTTAAAGTTGTTGAACGCCTTGAAGTCGCTGGATTATCGCCGCATTGCTTTTATGGGTTGGCCTAGCAGCAGAGGTCGCGGAGAGTTTGAAGAAGTTCGCTGTCGCACCTATATCGAATGGGCAAAGAGACATGGAAACTTTGATCCGAACATTTGCTTAATCGGCCTGAACACTGAAGAAAGCGGCTATGATCTGGCGCGCAAACTGATGAGCGGCACCAAGCGCCCGGATGTCATCGTAACCGCCAATGATAACATGGCTGTGGGCGCTTATCGTGCGTTGCACGAGCTTGGGCTGAAGATTGGTGAAGATGTGGCCGTCGCCAGCTTCAACGATATTTCTGTTGCTCAGTTCCTTCATCCGCCGCTGTCCACTGTGCGTCTGCCAGCAGAGGAAATTGGAGAGACGGCGGTTGATCTGCTGTTGGAGCGCGTTGCCGGGCGCAAGATCGTCAAGCGGGTCATCTTGGGTTCGCAGATTGTTTGGCGCAGCAGCACCCGTAAGCCGCAGCGTAAAATCGGTGCCGAGTAAATATTTACTAAAACTCTTGCGCGGTTTCTTTTTTTTGAATAGGCTTCGCCCAAGGCCAGAGCAAACTGGCCGTTAAAAGGGAGGAAGATATGAAGATGAATGCGTTTAATCGGCGCAGTGTTCTTGGCGCTGCTCTTGTTGGTTTTAGTTTCTTGGCGGCCGGTGCGGCCCAAGCAGCAACAACTGTCACCGTTTGGTGCTGGGATAAAGAATTCAACGGCGCGACGATGAAAGAAGCCGCAGCGCGCTATACAAAGTTACATCCAGATTTCACCATTAACGTTGTTGATTTTGCCAAAGCGGATTTGGAGCAGAAACTGCAAGCACAATTGGCTTCCGGCACCACTGATGGTTTGCCAGACATCGTGTTGATTGAGGATTACGGCGCACAAAAATATCTGCAATCCTTCACCGCAGCATTCGAGCCACTTTCAGACACCGGTGCAATCGATTATAAAAACTTTGCGCCATACAAGTGGCACTGTCCACTGTGAATGGTAAAACTTATTCATTGCCATTCGACTCTGGCGATTCAGGTCTCTTTTATCGTTCAGACTATGTTACGCAAGCTGGCTACAAAGCCGAAGATCTGAACAACATCACTTGGGATAAATTGATTGAAATCGGTAAGGCCGTTGAAGCCAAAACCGGCCACAAGATGCTGGATCTTGACCTCAATGACGATGGTATATTTCGCATCATGCTGCAATCCGTTGGTGGATGGTTTTTCACACCAGATGGCAAATCTGACATCAACAGCCCAACCTTCAAAGCCGCGCTAACAGAATATGCCAAGCTTTTGCAATCGGGCATCTATAAGCCAGTCTCTGGCTGGGCTGAATATACTGGTGGCTTCACCTCAGGCGAAATTGCCGCTACCGTTACTGTTGTTTGGATCGTGGGCACCATCAAGTCTGTCGCCGGTCAATCCGGCAAATGGGCCGTTGCCCCAACGCCTCGTATCGACGGTGTGAAGGGTGCTACCAATGCCTCCAACCTTGGCGGTTCTAGCTGGTACGTATTATCTTCATCTCAAAACAAAGCCACCGCGATTGATTTCCTCGCTCAAGTGTGGGGCAAGGACCAAGACTTCTACCAAAAGATCTTGGTTGGTCAGGGCGCATTTGGAACCTACCTGCCTGCACGTGAAGGTGATGCGTTTAAAGCCAGTGACGCCTTTTTTGGCGGAGAACCAGTTTGGTTGAATTTCAGCAATTGGCTTGCTCAAATTCCGCCTGTCAATTTTGGCACCTTCACCAATGAAGCCGATGCGGCAGTTAATGCTCAAATTGCTGGTCTTGCCAAGGGCGGTTCAGTCGATGATGCCATCAAAGCCATTGATGCGCAGTTGAAGCAACAGATGCAGTGATCCTCCCCGATCAACTTGCAAAAGTTGATCCAACATAAAACCAGGGTGATTTTGACTTTTCGGAGAAAAGTCAAAACGCTCTGGGGCTGCGCGGTGAAAGCCGCGTGGCCCCGCCCTTTTTGAGTTCACGTGATGGCGCAATCTTCAGGTAAAACCACGCTCACAGGTTGGCTTTTCACAGGGCCAGCTTTGATGCTGCTCACCTTCTTCATGGTCTATCCCATCCTGTCGTCCCTCTGGATGAGCTTGCAGGTGGGCAAAGGCATGAACTTTTCCTTTGGCGGCTTCGCCAATATGTGGCGATTGACGCAGGATGCGGTCTTTCAGAAAGCGCTTCTCAACACGCTGACGTTGCTCGTCGTGCAAGTGCCGATCATGATTGCGCTGGCTATGCTACTGGCTGTGGCGCTGAATGACCCTAGCCTGAAAGGTCGTGCGCTTTTCCGCACTGCGATCTTTTTGCCCTGCGTCACCTCGCTAGTGGCCTATTCCGTGCTATTCAAATCGATGTTCGCGTATGACGGCGTGGTCAACCGCTTTCTCGAAGCACTGCACATTCTGGATCAGCCGATCCCATGGCTTAGCGACACGTTCTGGGCGAAGGTTTTGATCATCCTCGCCATCACATGGCGCTGGACCGGTTACAACATGATTTTCTTTTTGGCCGCGCTGCAGAATATTGAGCCTTCGATCTATGAAGCCGCCCGCATTGATGGAATCCCGCGCTGGGCGCAGTTTCAGAAAATCACCCTGCCGGCCCTGATACCGGTGGTGCTGTTCACCACCGTCACGTCGACCATTGGGACGCTTCAGCTCTTTGACGAGGTCAATAACATCACCTTGGGTGGTCCGGCAAACGCAACAATGACACTTTCGCTTTATATCTATCAGCTTTCCTTCAAATTTATGCCGAGCTTCGGCTATGCAGCCACCGTGTCCTATGTCATCGTGGTACTGGTCATGATCCTGAGCTTCTTCCAGTTCGTTGCTGCGCGCGACAGGCGGCGGCCGTGAACAGGCAACTTCACCGGATAATGGTCTATACGCTACTGAGCATCGCTGCATTCGTCTCGGTCTTTCCCTTTCTGTGGCTGATCGTGGGTGCGACCAACATTTCTTCTGACATCTTGAGCGGTAAGACCACCCCAGGCCACGCTTTGTTCGACAACATCGTCAAGCTGACCCAACAGGTCGATCTGGTCCAGCTGTTCTACAATTCCACCAAGATTGCGGTGATCTCTACCATCCTCACGCTCATCGTCGCTTCACTCGCCGGCTATGGGTTTGAGATTTTCAAATCGAAATTCAGCGAGCGTGTCTTTGCTGGCCTGCTGGCCATGTTGAGCGTGCCTTTTGCCGCGTTGATGATTCCGCTCTTTGTCACCATGGCTCAGCTTCATCTGATCAACACACACACGGCGGTGATCCTGCCGACGGTGGCGTCAATCTTCGTGATCTTCTATTTCCGGCAGGCATCAAAATCATTCCCAATGGAGCTGCGCGATGCAGCACGTGTCGATGGTCTGAGGGAATGGCAGATCTTCCTTTTTGTCTACATGCCCGTAATGCGTTCCACTTACGCGGCCGCCACCATCATAACCTTCATGGCCAGTTGGAACAACTATCTCTGGCCGCTGATCGTGCTGCAGACCAATGAAATGAAAACCATCACATTGGCCGTTGCTTCGCTGCTGTCTGCCTACGTGCCCGATTATGGCGTGGTGATGGTGGCAACCACCTTGGCGACGCTGCCCACGCTCCTCATCTTCTTCATTCTGCAACGACAATTTGTCCAAGGACTTTTAGGATCATTGAAATGACGGGCCTAAAACTGAGCAATGTGCGCAAAACTTATGGCGTTCTTGAAGTGATCAAAGACGTGAGTCTCGAGGTCAAGCCAAAAGAGTTTGTTGTTTTCGTGGGACCATCCGGATGCGGCAAGTCGACATTGCTGCGTATGATCGCTGGCCTTGAAAAAATCACGGCAGGCGATCTGGAAATTGGCGGCAAGCGGATGAATGAGGTTGAACCTTCTAAACGCGGCATTGCCATGGTGTTTCAATCTTACGCGCTTTATCCACATCTCACCGTCCGTGAAAACATGGGTTTTGCTTTGCGCTTTGCTGGTGTTCCCAAAAATGAAATTATTAAACAAGTGGATGCCGCCGCCCAAACTTTGGAATTGGGTGCACTCATGGATCGCAGGCCAGGTGAACTCTCTGGGGGCCAACGCCAACGTGTTGCTATTGGCCGCGCCATTGTGCGCAAGCCGGAAGTGTTTTTGTTTGACGAGCCGCTTTCAAATCTGGATGCCGAACTTCGCGTGCATATGCGCATTGAACTTGCGCGGCTGCACAAGTCTCTCGCTGCCACGGTGATTTATGTGACGCATGATCAGGTGGAAGCGATGACTCTGGCTGATAAAATTGTGGTTATGCGCAACGGATTGATCAGCCAAGTGGGATCGCCCCTCGATGTCTATGATAATCCCGATAATATGTTCGTCGCAGGCTTCATCGGCTCACCCAAAATTAATTTCATCAAGGGTGTTGTTGACGGCGTTTCGAAGTCAGGCCTCACTGTTGTACTGCCTGGCTATCAAGATGCAAAGGTGACATTTGCAACCAAAAATTCTTCCGTTCCTGTTGGTGACAGTGTTACAGTTGGCTTGCGGCCGCAGCATTTCAACACCACTGGTAAGATGAAATTTAAACTGAATGTTGAACTCGTTGAACATTTAGGCGGTGAGTCATTTGTTTACGCTGGTAATGGCAGCGGTGATTTAATTACCGTGGCCACGCAAGAGGGCAGGGGCCTGAAGTCCGGCCAAAAATTTGATGCCCACATTGATCCCGCTAAAGCCTTGCTCTTTGATGCAAATGGCCAGCGCGTCAGATAATTTGAAATGGAGAAGGTGATGAACCGCACGCGTTGGGGAATTTTAGGACCGGGCAATATTGCTCAAAATTTTGCTGATGGATTGGCGCAAGCGCAAGCGGGTGTGCTCGGCGCAATTGCTAGTCGGAGTGAGGAGCGCCGCAAAAGTTTTGGTGAACGAAACGGTGTTAAGCTGGAAAAGCGCCACACTACCTATGAGGCGTTGATTGCAGATTCTGAAATTGATGCGATCTATATTTCAACGCCGCATCCCTGGCATGCCGAATGGGCGATCAAAGCCATGCGGGCTGGCAAAGCGGTTTTGGTTGAAAAGCCAGCGGGCATGAATGCGGCGGAAGTTGTGGCCGTTACAGAAGTGGCCGAGCAATGCGGCACGTTTTTCATGGAAGCCTATATGTATCGCTGCCATCCGCAGATTGCGCGGGTGTCGGAGATTGTCGCCGCAGGTGAAATCGGCAAGGTGTTGCACATCAAGACCAGCTTCGGGTTTACGTCGAAGCCCAGCTCCAGCTCGCGGCTTTATGACCGTAGCCTCGGCGGTGGTGGAATCCTCGATGTCGGCGGCTATCCTGTTTCACTTGCACGATTAATTGCCGGCGCGGCGCAGGGCCTGCCCATTGCCGAACCCGTTGCCGTCAAAGGCACAGGCCTTATGGGTCAGACCGGTGTTGACGAAGTGGCCTATGGGCTTTTGACCTTTGCGGGCGGCTTCACCGCCGAAATCGCCTGCGCTGTTGCGCGCACGATGGATAACAATGCCATCATCTATGGTGAAAAGGGAACTATTGAAGTTGTTGATCCTTGGGTTCCCGGTCGAAATGCTGGACCTTCGGATTCCAAAATCATTGTAACAGTCGCGGGCGAAAGCCGCATTGAGGAAATCAAGAATCCCTACATGCTGTTTTCTTTTGAGGCGGAGCTTGCCAGCCGCTCCATCGCGGCCGGTCTCAAACAGGCCCCTTATCCTGCAATGAGCTGGGCTGATAGCATTGGCAACAATTCAGTTCTGGATCGCTGGCGCGCCGAACTCGGTTACGTGAGTTTCACCGAAGATCGTAAATCGAATCGCAGAACTCCTTCGGTGTTGCCCGCTGAGTTGCCGAAGATTCCGAAGATCAAAATCGCTGATCTTATTGAGCCCATCAGCCAGTTGGTTATCGGGTGTGATAACAAGGATGATGTTGCCTCCGGTGCATTGGTCTGGGACGCATGGATGGAAGCCGGTGGCAACGCCTTTGATACGGGCTTTGTCTATGGCGGCGGCAATCATGAAAAAGTCTTGGGCCAATGGATTGCCAATCGCGGCGTTGCCAAAGACATCATAACCATCGTCAAAGGTGCACATACGCCTTACTGCACACCGCGCGCAATTGCGGCCCAATTGGATATATCGTTGGAACGCTTAGGCCTTGACCACGCGCCGATTTATATCATGCACCGCGATAACTTGAATGTGCCTGTGGGCGAATTTGTCGATGCACTGAACCGCCTTCATAGTGCAGGCCGCATTGGGGCCTTTGGTGGATCGAATTGGTCAGTGGCAAGGTTCAAAGAAGCCAACGCTTATGCCGCCGCCAAAGGCCTAAAGCCTCTGACCATGCTCAACAACAATCTATCACTTGCGGTCATGGAAAAGCCGGTATGGGCGGGATGCGTCACCTCCAACACGCCGGAGATGCTGGGCTTCCTGCGCCAAAGCAATACCACGCATATCAGTTGGTCATCACAAGCCCGGGGCTATTTCTTGCCGGAAACTTTGCGCAACCGCTTGCCGGCAGACACCAGCCCAGAAACGTGTTTCGGCAGCATCGACAATGCTGAACGCCGCGCCCGCGCCGAAAAACTTGCCAAACATTATGGTGTTTCAACCCATAACATCGCCACGGCATGGGTGCTGGCACAAAGCTTCCCCTCCCTTGCACTTGTGGGGCCACGAAGCCCAGGAGAAATCGCTACAACTCTTCCGGCATTGGGCATAAAGCTAACCGCCAAAGAAGTGCTGTCTTTAAATCTCGAGGATTGAGAGAATAGCTGTTTTTTGTGCAATTAGAATTTGAATGGAAAAGAGGGACCCATGTCACCATTCACCAAAACCACTGTTGGCCGTTCTGGCCTTTCGATTCCAGCAATTTGCTTCGGCACAAGTGCGTTGGGCGACATGCCTCTAACTTACGGCTATGCCGTTGGCGAGGAACGTGCTCGCTCCACATTAAATGCGATTTTCGATAGTCCTATCGGCTTTCTCGATACGTCGCGCAACTACGGGGCAGGTCGCAGTGAGGAGCGGATTGGCGCTGTTATCAAGGCGCGTGGGGACTTGCCAAAGGGTTTCGTTATCTCGTCGAAACTTGATCGCGATATGAGTACGAGTCTCTTTGATGGAGATCGCGCCCAGCGTTCACTCGAAGAAAGCCTCAAAGCTCTTAACGTTTCGACTATTCCCCTGCTACACCTTCATGATCCTGAATATGCCACGGATCTTAAGGATGTCACCAAAAAGGGTGGTGCATTGGAAGTGTTGTTCCGGTTGAAAGAGCAAGGCCTTGCCCAAACTGTTGGGCTCGCAGCCGGCCGCACTGATATCATGATGCCGTTGATGCGCGACTGGGATTTCGATGCTATCATTAGTCATAACCGCTACACGCTGCTCAATCGCAACGGGACCGATATGTTCAATCTGGCTAAATCTCGTGGCATGGCCGTCATCAATGCGGCACCCTATGCCAGTGGCATTTTGGCCAAGGGTGCGGTTCACCAGCCGCTGTTTGCTTACAAGCCAGCAGATGACAGCATTGTCTCCCGCGTTAAAGCTATCGAAACACTGTGCGGGAATTACGGCGTACCTGTCGGTGCAGCCGCATTGCAATTCTCCATGCGATCGCCACTTGTTGCATCGACCATCTGTGGCGTGTCAACGCCCGAACGCGTGCAACAAACTATCGACTGGGCCAATTGGTCGATTTCAGATGCGTTGTGGAAAGAACTTCTGGCGTTGCCCTTCGATATCGATGATCCCGAAGCCAACCGGGTCTATCGGCCAGGCTAGTGGCCCGCCCGATATTCTGTATCAGATGCAGTGATAGAATGTTGCATGTTTGACGCCTTGTCGAGAGGTGTTGGCTTTGGTACCATAGTGAGGGGTGCAGGTGGCCTGCCGCCGATCGAAAAGTGTGTGTGCTTTGTGTTGTGGTGCCTGCGTCATTTCTCAATGACCACTTACGCATGTGTTCCGGCGTGCAATTTTGACCCATTAGACTCGGGAATCGGCATCCAAAAATGACCAACCGTGTTGTTGCCAAACTGCCTGCTTTTGGATGGAGCAGGCGGTGTTGGGATGAAGAGTGTGGACACAATTGCACTGGTTCGACGGGAACATTTTATCAGGCATCTGTCGATCCGTGAGATCAGCTGTGATCTGAATGTATCGCGCAATACGGTGCGCAAGATTTTGCGCAATGGTGCGACAGAGTTCCAATATGAGCGCGGATCAAATGACGGGGCCATGTGGAGCGCTTTAAAATTATGAAGTTGCTGTGGGACGCGACTGGCACTGAATTTGGGAGTCGCCACGCGCTTTACGATTTGATTTATGCAGAGGCGCAGGAAGAAGAGCGCTTGCAAGTTTTGAAAGGTGCCGATCGTATGGGACTCTCAAGATAATGGATGATTTAGTCGATCAACGCATAAGCGACCATGATCAACATGGGTGGCCAAGTGTTTGATATTCGACAAAGGTTTGACGGAAATGCGCTGTTCTATTTTGACCGCAATTATGTCTTTGTGCCCGCCCAAACGGGTAGTTACGGCGTTCAATTATTTTCCAGCGATAAGTTCGTCAAGCAAATCCAGCAAGGCGTTCAACTTCTCTATGCCAAATTTTTGTTCGAGAGAATGATAAATTGCAGAACTTTCGGGGCTCACGTCTTGAATAAGATTCAATCCACTTGGCGCAATCTGCAAGATCACGCGGCGGCCGTCACTTTTGTCTTTTTTGCGTTTGATAAATTTCCGCTCTTCAAGTGTTTTGATCATGCGCGTCAAACTGGGCGCTAAAATTGAGGCACGCAGTGAAACCTCGGTTGCATCCAACTCGCCAGCTTCGGCCACAACGCGGATCACCCGCCATTGTTGCTCCGTTACGTCATGGCGATTGAGCATCGGACGAAACTCTTCCATCACGCTTTCGCGGGCACGCAGCAATGCCATCGGCAGCGAACGTCGTGTCTGGCGTGGTTTGGAAGAATCTTGCATGTCGTTTCTATGAAAGAAAATAATGCCTTGCGCAACTCATAGCAAACACCAGAGACCATCTTGACGTTCAGATTGAAACTAGTTAACATGTTAATCAAACCAATGAGGTACTGCGTTGCCACATTTTAGCATTCAATATTCTGCAAACCTCAATAACAAGATTGATATGGATGACCTGTGTAGATGGGTACATTCGGCTATCCTGCAGTCAGGGCTGTTTGAACTCGGAGCGGTGCGTGTTCGAGCATTGGCAACTGAACATTATGCGGTGGCTGATATGCTGCCCGAAAATGCTTTTATCGATATGATATTCCGTGTTGGCAAGGGGCGCAGTGTTGCGGCCTTGAAACAAGCGGGTGACGATATTTTTAAAGCAGTGAGCGAGAAATTGAACACGCTATTTGAAACGCCGCACTTTGCATTGAGTTTCGAAATCCAGGAAATTGATGCGGATTTAAGTTGGAAAAAAAATGCGATGCACGCGCGGTTGCGCTGAGCGAGGGACGATGTCTTTAATCGAAAACGTAAAAAAATCTGAAGGCTATCTGGCCCGGTTTCGTGACGCTGGCGTGCTCAATCACATCAATGGCGAAACTTGCTCAGCGGCTGACAGCGCAACCTTTGAAATCATCTCACCGGTCGATTTGAAACCGCTGGCTAAGGTTGCAAAAGGCAAGGCTGCTGATATTGATCGCGCTGCAAAGGCCGCCAAAGCTGCATTTCCCGCTTGGGCCGCGATGGCGGGCGATAAGCGCAAAGCGGTGCTCCACAAGATTGCCGATGCCATCGTTGCCCGCGCTGAGGAAATTGCCTTTGTCGAATGCATGGACACAGGCCAAGCGTTGAAATTTATGGCCAAGGCAGCCTTGCGCGGTGCTGAAAATTTCCGCTTCTTCGCTGACCAAGCGCCCCGCGCACGCGACGGAAAAGCCATACAAGCGGCCGGACAAACGAATATCACATCGCGTTACCCCATTGGCCCCGTCGGCGTGATCACGCCGTGGAACACGCCTTTCATGTTATCGACATGGAAAATCGCACCGGCCTTGGCGGCGGGCTGCACCGTGGTGCATAAGCCTGCGGAATTTTCACCTTTGACCGCGCGCCTGTTGGTTGAAATTGCCGAAGAAGCAGGCTTGCCCAAGGGCGTGTGGAATTTGGTAAATGGCTTGGGCGAAGAGGCTGGCAAAGCATTGACCGAGCACCCTGATATTAAAGCCATTGGCTTTGTGGGCGAAAGCCGCACAGGCAGCATGATCATGAAACAAGGTGCTGACACGTTAAAGCGCGTGCATTTCGAATTGGGCGGCAAAAATCCGGTTGTGGTTTTTGCCGATGCCGATTTGGACCGCGCTGCTGATGCTGCAGTGTTTATGATATATTCGCTCAATGGCGAGCGCTGCACATCGTCATCGCGGCTTTTGGTGGAAGCCTCGATTTATGAAAAATTTTGCAACATGGTGGCCGATAAAGCCAAACGCATCAAAGTGGGCCACCCTTTGGACCCTGCAACGGTCGTCGGCCCACTGATCCATCCCGTTCACGAAAAGAAGGTTCTGGAATATATAGCGATTGGCCAAAGCGAGGGTGCAACACTTGCAGCCGGTGGAACCAAATTTGATGGCCCCGGCGGCGGGTGTTATGTTTCCCCAACACTGTTTACTAACGCCAACAATAAAATGCGCATCGCTCAAGAAGAAATCTTTGGGCCTGTGTTAACGGCCATTCCGTTCAAGGATGAGGCGGAAGCTTTGGCGCTTGCCAATGATGTGCAATATGGTTTGACAGGCTATGTCTGGACTTCAGATGTTACTCGCGCATTTCGTTTCAGCGAGCACTTGCAAGCGGGCATGATTTGGGTGAATTCAGAAAATGTGCGCCATTTGCCAACGCCTTTTGGTGGCGTTAAAAATTCAGGCATTGGCCGCGATGGCGGCGATTGGTCTTTTGATTTTTATATGGAAACCAAAAATGTGGCTTTCGCCACTACCCAACACAGCATTCAAAAACTGGGAGGCTGATCCATGCCCGTTCCACAGTCCAACCTCTATCCTGATTTCAACATTGTGCGCCTGAGCCACATTGAACTTGTGGTCACTGATCTGGCAAAGTCGAAGGCATTTTATGTTGACACTTTGGGATTACAACTGACGAAAGAATCGTCAACCCAACTCTATTTCCGCGCCTTGGAAGAGCGTGGCCATCATTGCATTATTTTGACCAAAGGCGAGACGCCAAATGCTCGCGTTTTGGGCTTTAAAGTTTATGCAGAACAGGATTTAGACAAGGCCAAGATTTGGTTTGAAGTCAAGGGCCGCAAGACTCAGTGGGTGACACGCCCTCATCAAGGCCGCACACTTCTCACCAGCGATCTTCACGGCATTCCACTGGAATTTTATGCCAGCATGGATAAGTTGCCGAATATTCAGCAGAAATATGCATTGTACAAAGGCGTGAAACCGTTACGCATTGATCACTTCAATTGCTTCTCGCCAAGCGTTGATGAATCAGTAAATTTTTACAATGATATGGGTTTTCGTGTCACCGAATATACGGAAGACGACGCCTCAAAAAAACTTTGGGCCGCGTGGATGCACCGCAAAGGCGGTGTGCATGATATGGCCTTT
>JANYHE010000102.1 GCA_025359215.1 Hyphomicrobiales bacterium | reverse complement strand
CCAACTGAGCTAACCGCCCGTTCTTTTCAGAACGAAGGCCCCACCGAGGGCAGGGCCTATGGGTGAGCGTATAGGCACACCGCTTCAACTTGTCTAGCCCTTTAGAAACCTTTCCAATGGCAACATTGGCCATTCAATATCATGGAACCAAGCTGAAAGCTGCGCGTTCTTGTTATAATTCAACTGAGGTCAACATGATGAAAAAACAAACCCCAGAAGCACTCGCCGAATTTGCCAAGTCCGCCAGAGCAGCTGAACCTGGTAAAGAGGAAAAGTCATTGAGCGCAACTGCGAAAACCAAACCCAAACCACGCGATATTCAAGCCGATCAAAAGGCTGCAACCAAGGTTTTGCAAGAGGGCGCAACGGGGAAAAAGAAAGGCGCTTTGGCAGCAGTAAAGAAATTGCCAGATCGTGTGGTCGAAAGTCGGTAATTAAACCAAACCTAATTTTGAGATCGAGAATTCAACATGCGCGGAATTATACTTTGGGTTTTAGGCGTTCCTTTTTCAGTGATTATTTTGCTTTATCTTTTTCACTTTATTTGATTATGGGACATTCCTCACAGCACCTTTCGCTGCTGACGTAGCAAAAGCGGCATATGCTCTGAGCGCTGTTGTCACTTTGCGCGGGCGAGGTTTCATCGGTGTCCAAGCTGCCTTGCCGCGCGCCAATTGCGAGGCACGACGGCTGGCCAGCTCGGCTTCCGCCACAGCCAGATGAATGGTGCGGTTCGGAATGTCGATCTCGATAGTGTCGCCAGTGTTAACCAGAGCAATCAAACCACCTTCTTCGGCTTCAGGTGAAACATGACCAATGGACAGACCCGAGGTGCCGCCAGAGAAGCGGCCATCTGTAATCAGTGCGCAGGCTTTGCCCAAGCCTTTGGATTTGATGTAGCTTGTGGGGTATAGCATTTCCTGCATGCCCGGGCCGCCGCGTGGACCTTCATAGCGGATCACCACAACATCACCAGCCTTCACGTCGCCGTTCAGAATACCAGCCACTGCCGTGTCTTGGCTTTCGAATACAACAGCAGGTCCAGTGAATTTCAAAATGCTTTCATCAACACCTGCCGTTTTAACGATGCAACCCTCCAATGCGATGTTGCCTTTAAGAACAGCCAAGCCGCCATCTTTAGAGAATGCATGCTCCGCAGAGCGGATGGCCCCATGTTCACGGTCTAAATCCAGATCATCCCAACGGCGTGATTGGCTGAATGCGGTTTGCGAAGGCACGCCACCGGGAGCCGCAAGGAAGAAATCATGCACAGATTTAGATTTGGTGCGGGTCACGTCCCAATGATCAATGGCAGCTTTGAGTGATGGCGCATGCACAGTTGGCAATTCGCCATGAATGAGGCCTGCTTTTTCCAGCTCGCCCAGAATTGACATAATGCCGCCTGCGCGGTGCACATCTTCCATATGCACATCAGCTTTGGCAGGTGCCACTTTGCACACGCAAGGCACACGACGGCTCAAGCGATCAATATCATCCATCGTGAAGTTGATGTTGCCTTCATGGGCCGCCGCCAAAATATGCAACACGGTGTTGGTGGAACCCCCCATGGCGATATCCAACGTCATCGCATTTTCAAACGCCTTGAAGCTGGCCACATTGCGCGGCAACACGCTTTCATCATTCTGCTCATAATAACGTTTGGCAATATCAACAATGAGGTGGCCCGCTTCAAGGAACAGGCGCTTGCGGTCTGAATGCGTTGCCAACACTGAACCATTGCCGGGCAGGGAGAGGCCCAAGGCTTCGGTGAGGCAGTTCATGGAGTTTGCCGTGAACATGCCAGAGCAGCTGCCGCAGGTGGGGCAGGCGCTACGTTCAATCACATCAACTTCAGCATCTGAATATTTATCATCAGCAGCGGCCACCATGGCATCCACCAAATCCAGCGCCTTGGTTTTGCCTGAAGGAGCCAAATATTTTCCGGCTTCCATCGGCCCGCCAGAAACAAACACCGATGGAATGTTCAGCCGCATCGAAGCCATGAGCATGCCAGGTGTGATTTTATCGCAGTTCGAAATGCACACCATGGCATCGGCACAATGGGCTTTGACCATATACTCAACTGAGTCCGCGATGATCTCGCGGCTGGGAAGCGAATACAACATGCCATCATGGCCCATGGCAATGCCATCATCCACTGCAATGGTGTTAAATTCTTTGGCAACACCGCCTGCCGCCTCAATCTCGCGGGCCACCAGTTGGCCCAAATCTTTCAAATGCACATGGCCCGGAACGAACTGCGTGAAGCTGTTGACCACCGCAATAATCGGTTTGCCAAAATCACCGTCTTTCATGCCCGTTGCGCGCCAAAGGCCGCGTGCACCAGCCATGTTGCGGCCGTGCGTGGTGGTGCGAGATCTATAAACAGGCATGTGTTCAAGTCCTTAAAACAAATTTAACAGGCTTTTAGCCCGTGTGGCCGAACCGGGGAAGGGGCTTCTTTTACTGAATCTAAAGGCGAAACCCATAAAACCGCCCCAGTCCACAGTGGGTATTTCGACATGAACACTAATATAGGCATGATTTCGGCTTCTAATGGGCGCTTTTTTCCCATGCTTCGGCAAAGCCTTTCGGCTCACGCCATATTTCTCATACCCATCGCTTTTTATTGCATGGCTTATGAAGTGATGCACATGCTGCATCCGGAAATGGGCGCGCCGCATTTGCTCTTAGGTGTTGGGCTGGTGTTCCTGTTTTTTATACCTGTGCTTTTGCTGGGCTTATCCCTCAAACTTTTTTATCATGTAGCCTGCTATGTTAAGCCTGACAGCCCAACACGCGGCATGATTGTGGAATTTAGGAAGTTCTTTTCGAATCCCGCAATCCTCGCCCATGGCCTTCCCGCTTTGTTCATTGTTTCGGTAATGGGCTTTATATTTTCCGACGTGCAAAGCAACATTCTCGCGTTGCAACCTCACACTTGGGATGTGACATTTGCAGATTGGGATAAAGCGCTGCATTTTGGCAAGCAGCCATGGGAATGGTTGCAACCGATAGTGGGTTACGCGCCCATCACATTCTTGATTAATTTGAATTACAATATGTGGTTCTTCTCCATGATGATTTTGCTCATTCATTTTGGTTTTGCAGCAAAATCAAGCGAACTGAGAACGCGATTTTTTCTAACCTATGTGAGCATCTGGATTATTTCTGGAAATATTTTGGCAGTGGTCTTTGCGTCCGCAGGCCCCTGCTATTATTCAAGGCTTGGCCTGTCGCCCGATCCTTACGCAGGCCTGATGTTATATCTCAGACACGTGAACGATGTCATTCCAGTTTGGGCGGTCACATTGCAAGATACGTTGTGGCAGGGCCATGTGGCCGGAATTGAAGGCAGTGTGGTTTCAGCCATGCCATCCTTACATAATGGCTCTGCACTGCTATTTGCGTTGGCAGGTTTTCAAATCAGCAAATTCTGGGGACGCGTATTGTCTGTCCATGCAGCGTTGATCTTTGTAGGGTCAATTCACCTCGCTTGGCATTATGCGATAGATTCTTATATGGCTTGGACAGTCACATTGATTGTCTGGTTTGCTGCGGCGCCCATTGCCCGCTGGTGGCACCACACGCAAACACAGAGAACATTTTCAGTTACACTTAATAACACTTGAAACGGCAAGCCGCATCACCACTTGTTGATTGTTCCAAACAGGAGGTTTGATCAAATGACTGATACAGCAAGTGCAACCCAAAACGGCTATGCCGGTGGTTGTGGTTCTCGTATGAACAAAAAGCCATGGTCGATTTATGAAGTCGGCGCAGTGATTGGCGGCTTCGCAATTTTTTGGCCACTGGGCTTGCTGGCCCTGTTTGCGAAAATGAAGAAAGGTGAACTCTGGAAAGGTGCAGCAGATATGGAAGCTCCATGGACCCACTGGCAAAGTGCCAAATCAAACTTCGGCCATTTCAATCGCAGCTGGAAGCGCCCCTCGGAAAGTGGCAACGCGGCATTTGATGATTACCGCAAAGCAGCCCTTGAAAAGTTGGAAGCTGAACGCCGCAAGCTGGATGAAGAGCGCCACGCATTCGATGAGTTTTTAACAAAAATGCGCCACGCCAAAGACCGCGAAGATTTTGATCGCTTCATGGCAGAACACAAAGCACCACCCACAACATCGGTATAAATAAATTGGCCCTTTCTGCGAAAGCAGAGAGGGCTTTTATTTTTGAAAGATGTTTTGAAATGTAATTTTCAAAGCAGCATCCAGATCTCTAATTGTAACTTTATGGCCCAGTTCTGCAAAGCTGGTCACGCCATGTTCGGTCACACCACAGGGCACAATGCCGTTGAAATGAGAAAGGTCAGGGGCAACATTGATGCTGATCCCATGAAAGCTGATACCCTTTCGAACGCGTATGCCAAGAGCTGCAATTTTATGTTCGCCGCCATCGCGCCGCACCCAAACACCAACGCGATCTTCGCGGCGCTCGCCGATTATATCAAAGGCCGCAAGTGTGGTGATGATCCAATCTTCCAAGCCCGCAACAAAGGCCCGCACATCGCCACCGCGCTGCTTTAAATCCAACATCACATAAGCCACACGTTGACCGGGGCCGTGATAAGTATATTGCCCGCCACGGCCCGTTTGAAAAACTGGAAAGCGTACCGCATCAACCAGATCAGCAGGCTTTGCGCTGGTGCCCGCCGTGTAAATGGGCGGATGTTCAACCAGCCAAACAAGTTCTGGTGCACCCGCTGCAATCGCCGCCACCTCGGCTTCCATCCGCGCGACGGCCACCATAAAATCAGTTAAACCCGTTGACGTTTCCCAACGAACAATGGCTGCTGACCTCAAAACACCTTGAATTTCAGATCGCAATTTCATCGGGGCCTTTTCCCAAGTTAGACACAGGCTGGCAAGCCCTGTAACGTATTAAAAAATTGGAGTCGCTGGGGATGGATATCGAAGTGCTTGCAGTTCTGGCCGTTGGTTTTGTGTTCGTATCCTGCATTTTGGCAATCGTCGCCTTCAGCAAGGTTTCGACCTTGGATCGCAAACTCGCAAAATTGAAAATGGAAGTCGGCCGCTTGAGCGATTCCTTGGCAAATGGTGCAAAACCAATCGCCGAGACTGCCGCACCAAGTGTTGAAAAAATTGAAACTCCAGAACTCATAATTGAACCAGAGCACGTTGCAGCCATTGCAGAAGCACCAACCGCTATCGAGGAAAGGCCCAAACGCGATGTGGAACAAGCTTTGGCTTCGCGGTGGTTCGTGTGGATTGGTGGCGCAGCAGTCGCCTTAGGCGGCTTGCTGCTGATTAAATATGCCCACGACAATGGATTGATCTCACCGGCATTGCGCGTGATGTTGGGCCTCATCTTCGCTGCCGCATTGGTTTCAGCTGGTGAATATGTGCGGCGTTCTCGCGGCGCTGGTGTCACTGACTATGTACCAGCAGCACTATCGGCGGCGGGCCTGGTTACGGCTTTCGGCAGCGTTTATGCGGCCTATGCACTCTATAGTTTGGTGCCGGATGGCGTGGCGTTTATTGGGTTAGGTCTAATCGCATTGGGCGCTTTTGCACTGTCGCGGCTACAGGGGCCATTGATTGCTGCATTAGGATTGCTGGGTGCCTTCACTGCCCCCATGTTAGTCACCTCCGCCAACCCCAGTGCTTGGGGTTTCTATCCTTATCTTTTAGTTATCGTGGTCGCATCATTCTACACATTACGCGGGCGCAATTGGTGGTGGTTGGGTTATCTTGCGATTGCGGGCGCATTAACGTGGTCGCTGCTGTGGATCAACGGAGGCCCATTCACCAGCGCTGATATTATGCCCATTGGATTGTTCGCTTTCGCTTTGGGCGCTGCTGCGACATGGCTTGTTGAAGGCCGAAATATTCTCAGCGATGAAAGTGGAAACCTCAGTGAGCCTGCAAAAATGTCTCATGCACTGCGCCTCGCCGCATGCGGCATGGGGGCTGCCTCAGCCATTTTAGCGGCTCAAGTTTTTGAGTCCGCGCACAGTTTCACTGCGCTATTTATATTCGCCATTGGCATGGCATTGCTGGCCGCCTTCAGTTGGTTCAAACAAGGCTGGAGCCTTGCTATGATAATCGCAGCCGCACTCAGCTTTTTTGTGCTCACAGGCTGGCAGGAAGTTTCCACGCAAAGCTGGGCCATGGATGAAAGTGGCATGTGGTCGACAGTGCCGGGCCTGATAGCGCCAGCACTTTATCGCAACTGGATGTTTTTGGCGTTGGCTGCATTCACTGGAATTGGGGTCTTGGGCTATTGGCGCAAACCCGTGTCACAGCCTTGGGCCATTCTCACTTCAGGGTCTACAGTCCTGTTTTTGTTCGGCACATGGGCGCGTGCCGATTTTGTGATGGGGCAGGGCACGTGGGCCGCACTGGGTGCCATCTTGGCCGCAGCACTATTTTGGCTGGCCTTTACGCGCCGTCAAAAAATTGCCGAACCAGAGCAAGAATTTTCTGCAGGCGTGCTTTTGATAGGCGTGGCTCTGCTGGCGCTTTTTGCACTTGATCGCCTGTGGGACAGCGTTTGGTATACAATTGCAATTGCCGCTTTGGCCGCTGCCATGGCTTTCACCGCGCGGCACCTTCCTGCTCGATTTATGGGTGCCATTGCAAGTGCTCTGGCAAGTTTTGCCGCCATCAGACTGTTCATCGGGAGAGAGTTTTGGAACGAACCCACAAACCTGCCATGGGGCGCTCATTGGCCGCTCTATGGTTATGGGCTCACAGCTGCACTGCTGTGGTGGGGCAGTCGACAACTCAACAATGATAAATATCGCCGCTATAGCGTGGCCCTTGAAGGCCTGAGCCTTGGCCTTTTTGTCTCGTTGGTTTCGCTGGAATTGCGTGTGCTCATCGGCGGCGGCATAACCCATGATCACATGACGCTGCTCGAAATGTCGGCCCATATTCTCGCATGGCTGGGGGCTGCCTATGGCTTGGCCTATCGCCAGCAACTTTTCTCATCCTTTGTGTCACTATGGGGTTCGCGCCTATTATTAATCGGCAGTTGCGGAGCAATTATCGCCATGAGCCTTTTTGCCCTCAACCCGCTTGTAACAGGAGAACCCATTGAAGGGGGAGCCTTTATCAACACGTTGTGGCTGGCCTATCTGGGTCCAGTCGTTCTGCTGGCCCTCATGGCCCGCAAAATGGAAAGCCTGAACTGGGAAAAATGGCGGGCGGCCACAGGCATTCTGGTTCTGGTTTTGGTGGTTGCATTTGTCACATTGGAAACCAAGCGCCTGTTCCAAGGCCCTTATCTCATCCCAGAATTCAGCAGCGATGCCGAATCTTATGCGCTCTCTGCCGCGTGGCTGGCGACTGCGGTAGGCTTGTTCATTGCTGGCCTCAAATGGAACCGCCAAACCATCCGTTATGGTGGTCTTGCTGTGATGGTTTTGGCATTGCTGAAAACCTTTGCCTATGACCTGTGGCAATTGGGTGGGCTGTGGCAGATCGCCAGCGTCATGGGAATTGGCCTGAGCCTGATCGGGATTGGCTGGCTTTACACGAAGTTTGTTAAATCGAAGGCGACGAGTGGGCCATTCAAAGATGCTTTAGGTTAAATGTCCATTGCGCAAGTGGGTGTCATCTCGAAGGAATGTTTAGCCATGGAGACGGAATATAGTGAGATATATGCAGTGTCATGTCTGGACGGCGCTCTGTTGGCAAGGGTGATTTTTGTTTTGATGGATTGGGTTTGGCGCGGGGTGCG
>JANYHE010000059.1 GCA_025359215.1 Hyphomicrobiales bacterium | reverse complement strand
ACCGTACGGTGTCAAGGACTATTTTCCTGTTCACCTGCGATGTCGCGCTAGTTCGCCGTGAAGCTGGTCAATCTGGTCGAGCAAATCCAGCACCACGGCGAGGCTTTCCGTGTTCAGGCCTAGGTCCATTTCCAGCCGCCGCGCTTTGCGCAGTCTTGTCATGGTCAGCACCGAATAATGATGCGTTTCTGAAATGGCACCATGGGCGTGGAGGGTTTCTATCCAGGTGATGTCCACATTGAGAACACGCGCCAAATCTTGCGCACTCAATTGTGTTGTTTCATCCAAGAGTTCAAAATCATTGGCCATGGGGTTAGCCCTCCATTTTGGCGCGCGGGTTGAAGGCCAAGTCTCGCGCCATGTGTTCATAAATTTCTTTGGCTTTGGGCGTGTCGCCCTTCGGCAACACGATGACGAGGCGCACGTGCAAATCGCCGGGCTCTGCTGCCGAAATGCCTTTGCCTTTGGCGCGCAGTTCTTTGCCATGCACAGAATTGGGCGGCACTTTTAACATAATGCTGCCTGTGGGCGTGGGCGTTTTCACGTCGGCACCCAAAGCCGCCTCCCATGGGGTGATGGGCAGATCGATGAACAAGTCTTTGCCCTCGGCGCGGTAAAGCGGATCGGGCGCGAATTCCACTTCGAGATATAAATCGCCCGCGGGCTGGCCGCCGCCCTGCCCTTTCAGGCGGATCACTTGACCTGCTATGAGGCCCTTGGGAATTTTTACATTTAGAGTTTTGTTGCCCAGATTAATTTGCCGTGTTGCACCTGCGAAACTATCACGCAAGGACACCGCAATGCGGGCATGGGAATCTTGAGTTTGGCGCTGGCGCGCTTCCTCCTGCTTGGCGCGGGCAGCGAAAAGCTCTTCGAAGAAATCGCTGAAGTCAGCTTCCTGTGTGTTTTGCCGCTGCGCGCGGAAATCATGTTGCTGGTTCCAATTGGGCGGTGGGCGGAACTGCTGGCCTTGTTGGGGGCCATTACCCAACTCGTCATAAGCTTTGCGTTTTTCATCATCGCTCAGCACTTCATTGGCTTCATTGATGTCTTTAAAGCGGGCTTCAGCGGCTTTGTCTTTATTCAGATCAGGATGAAATTTACGCGCCAATTGGCGATAAGCCTTTTTGATCTCATCAGGAGTGGCTTTGCGGTCCACACCGAGGGCTTTGTAATAATCTTTGAAATCCATAAGTAGCGAACCCTTTTTTCCCAATATCGGCGTGTTCACAGGAATTGCAAGTGGTGGTCAATCTGGCTCACCTCATAACCCGCTTTTGAACCTTGCAAGCGCGGGCGAACACGGCGAAAACCAGTTCATTAAATAGGAATTCAATATGAAAACACATGCGCGGGTGGTGGTGGTTGGTGGTGGGGTTATGGGTGTGGGCTTGCTCTATCACCTCGCCCTTGAGGGCTGGACTGATATTGTGCTCATCGAAAAAGGTGAACTCACTTCTGGCTCCACATGGCATGCCGCAGGGCAGTGCCCGCATTTTAACTCATCGCTGAACATGACCAAGGTTCATAATTATGGCACGCAACTTTATCCACAATTGGAAAGGCTCACGGGCCAAGCTGTGAGCTGGCATGGTTGCGGGGGGCTTCGGCTGGCGACCACGACTGAGGAAGTGAACTGGCTGAAATATGTTTATGGCATTTCGCGGCTGGCGGGGTACGAAGCCGAAATCATCGGGCCATCGGAGATCAAACAGTATCATCCTTTTTTAGAAACATTCGGTGTGAAGGCGGCGTTTCGCACCGTGAATGATGGCCATGTGGCCCCTGCTGATATTACCAATGCTATGGCGGCGGGTGCGAGACAGTTGGGGGCCGAGATTTATCGGCGCACGCGTGTGACCGATATTAAATTGCAGCCTAATGGCGAATGGCGGGTGTTCACAGAAGCGGGCAACATTGATTGCCAGCATGTGGTGAATGCAGCGGGTTCTTATTGCGATGTGGTGGCGGGTTGGACCGGACACCTCGCGCCGATTTCTAACATGCTGCACCAATATGTAATCACTGAACCTTTGCAGGAGCTCATCGATTTGAAGATGGAGCTTCCCGTGGTGCGCGACCCCTACTCTCATGCTTACTTGCGTGAGGAAACCAATGGTGTGCTGGTTGGGCCTTATGAAACGGCCACGGCCCATGTATGTTGGGACGGCCAGCCGCCGCGCTGGGATTATGAGAGCGAGCTTGAAGTGAATGAGCTTGATCGGATTATGCCATGGCTGGAAAAAGCCACCGAGCGTTTGCCGCTGTTTGGCCAAGCGGGGGTGAAGTCGATTATCTCCGGTGCGATTACGCATACGCCGGACGGTGTTTATCTTTCAGGCCCTGCTCATGGCGCGCCCGGTTATTGGATGCATTGCGGTGCTTCCATCGGCATTTGCCAAGGCGGCGGGGCTGGCAAATATCTGGCACAATGGATGGTGCATGGCCAAGCTGAAATTAATATGCGCGAATTCGATCCGCGCCGCTTTGGGGCTTGGGCCACCAAGGATTACACCACTGAAGTTTCCATCGCCGATTATCATCATATGTATTATTGCTATAAGCCAGGCGAGCAACATGAGGTTGGGCGCGAGCTTCGCAAATCAGCGCTCTATGACACGCTGAAAAATGAAGGCGCGCAGTTTGCACAAATCTTCGGCTGGGAACGGCCGCGCTGGTATGATACCACGGGCAAAGGTGAAGATTTTTCATTCCGGCGTTCGAACCAATGGAATGCTGTGCGGGATGAAGCGCTTGCCGTGCGGACGCGTGTTGGCTTGATGGATTTATCCACTTTCTCGAAATTCGATGTGCAAGGGCCAGACGCCTATTCATTCCTCGAACGCATTTGCGCCAATAAAATTCCAATCAAGGATGGCGGGATTATTTTGGGGCACTTGCTGAACGAGAATGGATTCATTGAAAGTGAAATCACTGTCACGCGTTTGGCCGCCGATCATTTCTATGTTCTCTCCGCCGCAGTGGCGCAACTGCATGATTTTGATCAGTTGAACTGGAGGAAGAAAGTTTCTGAGAATTGCTCTATCACCGACATCACCGATGATTATGGTGTGCTGGTTCTGGCCGGACCACGGGCGCGCGATACACTTGCTCCGTGTACGGATGAAGATTTGGGCTTCCGATGGCTCACAGGCCGCGTTGCCACTGTTGCTGGTGTTGAAGGCGTGCGTTTGCTGCGGGTCAATTATGTTGGCGAGCTAGGTTGGGAGTTGCATGTACCAATGGGCGGCCTCAAACAGGTTTATGACGCTGTGATGAAAGCGGGTGCTCATCACGGTATAAAGTTGTTTGGCACTTATGCGATGAATTCGCTGCGCATGGAAAAATCTTATCGCGGTTGGGGATCAGAACTCACCACTGAAATTGATATGTTCGAAGCTTCGATGAGCCGCTTTATTCGCTTGGACAAGCCAGACTTTATCGGCAAGGCGGCCACACTGGTTGCTCAGCAGCGAGGTCCGCGTTTAACGCTGGTCACCATGAGCGTGGATAATACCGATTCAGATTGTGTGGGCAATGAACCCGTTTATCATGATGGCAAGATCGTGGGGCTAACCACCTCTGGGGCTTTTGGCCATGCAACAAACTTGTCTTTGGCCTTTGCCTATGTCGACCCAAAACTGACGGCTGACGCCACGGAGTTTGAAGTGATGATGTTTGGTGAAATGCGGAAGGCGCGGATAGTTCCTGAATCAATTTACGATCCATCAAACTCCAGCTTGAAGGCATGAACCAACACAAGCCACTGTGGGGCATAGCGCTGATGGTGAGCGCGATGCTGATTTTTCCATTTTTGGATGTTTGCGCCAAGTTTTTGGGGCAATGGGGCATTCCAGTGATTGAGGTTGTTTGGGCGCGTTTGTTTTTCGGCTTTTTGCTCTCCGCTCCCATATTGGTTTCGCGTGAAGGATTTGAAAGTCTGAAACCGCGCGATGCGCGGGTGAATGCGCTGCGTGGATTTTTTCTGGTCATTTCCACCATGATGTTTTTTGGTTCATTGCACTATCAAGGTGTGGCCGAAACTTTGGCCATCTATTTTGTGCAGCCCCTTTTCATCACTGCACTTGCGCCACTGGTGCTTAAAGAAAAAGTGGGGCTTAACCGCTGGCTGGCCGTTGCCGTTGGTTTTATTGGTGTTTTGATTATCGTGCGACCCGGCTATCTTGAGCTGAACCCCGGTGTTTTTCTGGCTGCAGGTTCTGGCTTGGGCTCAGCCATCACATTGTTGCTCACGCGAAAACTCGCAGGCAAGAGCAGTGCCATTGCAAACACAGTTTATACGAATTTCTTTGGAACACTGTTTGCGAGCATCATTCTTATTCCATTTTGGGTCACGCCAAACTTCAATACATTGCTGTTCATGGTGCTGCTAGCCAGCATCGGGACATTTGCAAATTTCCTGACTATTATGGCCATGGAATATGCTGAGGCATCGCTGCTTGCGCCGCTTGGATATACAGAAATGATCAACGCCGTTTTGGCGGGGTGGTATTTCTTTGGCAATTTCCCCGATGGCTGGACCTTTGTTGGCGTAGCCGTTCTCATTGCCTGCGCTATTTACATTTCAATTCGCGAGCGCGTGAAATCGGTGATCGAACCAATTTAGCTGATCGCCTTTTCCATGCGCCGATCAGGCACCAGCCAAATCAAAGAAACCACTGCAAATAAAATTCCCGACGCAATCGGATAATAGAAAGCTAAAGGTATGGCTGCTAAGTAACATAGCAGAGATGCTATGCCTTTTCGGTCAGATCCCACTGCTTTAGCAAATGCCGAATCCTTTCCCTGGATTGCAATGATGACGCGCAGAAGAATTGTATAGGCAATGGCGCAGAACAAAAGATTCACGCCATATGTTGCAACGGGCAGTGAAGCGAAATGATTTTCACCCATCCAGCCTGTGGTGAATGGCAGAAGCGAGAGCCAGAACAAGAGATTAAGGTTCGACCACAAAATGCCCGCACTGACTTGCTTTACAGCATGGAAAGTGTGGTGATGGTTGTTCCAATAGATGCCAACAAAAATGAAGCTCAAAATATAGCTCAGAAAAACTGGCCCCAATTCCTTCAGCGCATCAAAATCAACACCATGGGGAACTTTTAATTCCAGCACCATGATTGTGATGATGATGGCAATCACACCATCGCTGAACGCTTCCAATCTGCCTTTGCCCATAAATCCCCCTAAGCACTCTGCTTGCCGTAAAACAGGCCCACCACATGTTCGGCTTCAGCAAAGAATAACCAGCGTTCAACCCAAGCCGCAAGCAAAATTACAGGCAGTGCTAAATAGCTCACCACTGGCGCATAAATGCAACCCGCCATTAAAATGAAGGAGAGAGCCAGCAGAGCGGCACAGCCCATTCGCAGGGTTTTGGCGTGGCGTCTTGCCACCACATAACCCATTTCCTTCATGATGAAATTGGTTGATGTGTGAGGCACCTCCCATTGCCGCACGCCGTCGCCCAATCCTGTCGCAGCTCCCATGGTGTGGGTGCGCGGGGCGTTATCAATGGTGTTCCAATAATAGATTTTTGCAATGAACGCCAAACCGATGAATGTTGCCGCGATTATATATTGCGGTGTTGCAAACCTTTGGAAGAAAGTTGAAATGGCCGACAACAGCACTGCGCCTGATGCGGCTGCGAAGATCATATAAATTGCAGGCACCAATTTTTGGTTCCAAGCGCGGATAGTTTTAAGCGATGCATAAATTTGCGCTGTGCAGAAAACCGTGATCACACACATGACGGCCGTGGCGTAGCCCAGTGGGGTGATGAGGTTCGGCGCATCGATGACGCCAGACCAACACGCGGCAAAGGCAATTGCAAAAGGATAGGTTACGATTGCGGCAATGCCTTCACGCGAAAGCCAAGAAGAACGCCATTGCGAAAAGGCCTTCCAAGCACGCTCAGGGCGGCCCAAATGCAATGTCGATGAGAGAAGGCCAATGGTGATGAGTGCCAGGGCGATTAAAACTGATGTGAGTGCGAATGCAATTGTCGAGGCACGGCCATGGGCGGCACCCACGGCACCCAACCAAGCGAGCAAACCATAACCTGCGCCAGAGGCTGTGGTGAAAAGGATGACGGAATAGGCGGGGTTCATAAATTAGCCTTCGAGCTTTCCAGAATTATCTTCACCGCTTGCAACTGAGGCATTTCCTTTGTTCAATAATTTATCGGCCCACAAAAACAATTTTTCCATGGGCGAACCATTTGATTTTGGTAGCGCTTCAATATGGGTCTGCTTGGTTTCTCGCCGCGCCCGTGGTGGCAGATATTTATTGGTGGGCTTATATTCAAGCTCTGGCAGCAGATCATATCCACCGCGCTTTTTTACCAATTGCGAAACGGCGGAAGATTCATCGCCGAGATCACCGAAGTGACGCGCGCCTGTTGGGCAGGCCTTCACGCAGGCTGGCACTTGGTCTTCGGGTTCCAAGTTGGTGTTGTAAATGCGGTCCACACACAGTGTGCATTTTTTCATCACACCTTGGGTGTAATCATATTCACGTGCGCCATAGGGGCAGGCCCAAGAACAAAGCTTGCAGCCAATGCAGGTTTCAGGGTTGACCAACACAATGCCATCTTCAGCGCGTTTGTAAGATGCGCCGGTGGGGCAGACGGTGACGCAAGCGGGTTCTTCGCAATGTAGACACGAGCGAGGGAAGTTTACAATGCGTGAGTCATCACGCCCCTGCTCTTTCACTTCATAGCCATGAATGCGGTTGAACCACGGGCCGGAGGCGTCAGCACCGTAGGGATCAGTGTCGGTGAGCGGACCAGAGTCGCCTTGTGCATTCCACTCTTTGCAAGACGTGGCGCAGGCTTGACAACCGACGCAAGTGTCAAGGTCGATCACAAGGCCAAGTTTTTTTGTTGTGGTGAGAGGGAGGGAGGTCATGCGCAGCAACCCTTTCTATCCTTCTCCACGAAGTGGGGAAGGTGGCGCGCCTCTTGGGGCGTGACGGATGGGGTGGCTCCGCGATTAACTTTGAACACCGCGCCCCCCACCCGTCTCGCCTTGCGGCGATCCACCCTCCCCGCTCCGCGAAGAGGGATAAGAAGACTTGGGTACAAATTCATTTCGCCCTCTTCAATTTTTTGAATGCGTCAAACTGTGGTGCACTCTCGTCATTTTGATCGGTGCTTTTTTCAATCCGCACCCGCAAATCATACCATGCGGCCTGCCCTGTGATCGGATCACTGTTCGAATAACGATATCCGCCTTCACGTTCCGGGAGAAGATCGCTGATTAAGTGGTTGAGCAGGAATCCTTTTTTGGCCTCTGGTGCATCAGGTGAAAGGCCCCACGCCCCTGCCCTTTTGCCAATGGCGTTCCATGTCCACACGGTGTCTTCATTCTGGCCATCCAGTAATTTCGCTTGGCCTTTAATGCGGCCATGATGCGAAATCACATCCACCCAATCGCCCTCTCCAATGCCAAGTTTGGTTGCTCGGTTTTTATGAATGTAAAGCCAGTTACGACCGATGATTTGACGCAGCCACGAATTTTGCGAACCCCAGGAATGATACATGGCCATGGGGCGCTGGGTGATGGCGTGCATGGGGAATTCGGCCTCATCCACCAAGCTGCCTTCGAACGGCGCATACCAAAAGGGAATGGGATCAAAATAGGTTTCGACGCGCTGTTTGTGCAGGTCGGGCGGTTGCACCTTGCCATGGCCCTGCGCTGACAGTCGAAACTTTTGCAGCGTTTCAGAATAGACATGATGAATAATCGGTTCTGGGCGCGGGAGGAAGCCGAAGAACGTGGCCCAATCCAAATAATCCCAATTCACATGGCGATAATATTTCATGTTGTCGGGCAGTTCTTGAAACCAGTGACAGCCATTATCGATATAGGCTTGCAGTTGATTGGGGTTCACAGCGCCTCGCCCTGCGGCCTTACCATCCCGCCCACGAAAACCTGCAAGCGGGCCAAGGCCCGGTGCGCGTTCATGGTTTACGATATAATCAGAATAGCCACCGGGATAACGCGGCTTTCCTTCTTGGGTGGTCATGGCTGGAAGGCCTAGGCGGTGGCCCAAATCAAGCAGCACAGTTTGAAACGCCCGCACATCGCGATCTGGTTCAACAACGGGCTGGCGAATTGAATCAGCAGGGCCATCAGCTTCGGAAATCGGGCGGTCCAACATGGAGATACAA
>JANYHE010000050.1 GCA_025359215.1 Hyphomicrobiales bacterium | reverse complement strand
AAAGGATCAGCCACCCCACCAGATTTGGCCGCAATGCCGGTGATCATGCCCTTGGCATTGCGGGTGTAAAGGCTGTCTGCCACACTCACCCCGCCCCGCAGCATGGTGGTATAAACCAGCCACCCCCGATTGGCATCATAGACATAATTCTGCTGGATGGTGTTATCGCCATAGGTGATCGATGTGGTCTGGCCACGCGCATTATACTGAATGTCATTCACATATTGCGCAGGCTGGTTGGCCGCGCTCCAACAATAATCGTCAAGGCATTGAAACTTGCGGGCGGCATTCATGGGGACAGACTATGGGCCATTACAATGCGTCGCAACTATAGACTATAGTCCTATTGAATGCAACGTCGCCAGAATCGGAACGATATTAGTATGTCAGATGCCGTATGCGAGCGCCTTCCACCACATAACCGTCGTCCTATCGTGTGCACCGTCACCGGAATCCTTTTGGATCAGTTTGCAGGGCTCAGGTCACCGGCAACATCCCACCAGCCGAAGCTGAAGAAAACTATTATGCCAAGATGGACAAAGCCAAAATGGCAGCCGAACGAGAATTAATTGGTCTCCAGCAAATTCAGTGCGGTTCAAACCACTCTTTCGTCATCGTCACTTCCAGCTTCTCGAAGGAAGTTTCGCGGGAAGGTCACCGTACGAAATTCCGCCCATGAAGCTATGGTTCATCGATAAATCCCTTCGCAAGATGTTCGGTACTTTAGCAACTAACCATGTGGGGCGACGCTAAGTGTGACCTGCTCTAAGGCCTCGTCAGCGAACGCGGCCAAGCGAAAAGCCTTCCACAAGGTGGCGACGCACCATGAGCATGAAAATAAGACCTGGAATGAAACCAATGATGCTGACTGCGGCCAACATGCCAAAGTCACCCTCGGCAATATCGCCGATGCGCGAAATGATGCCGTTAATGGGTTTGGTGTGAACGGCCGTGAGTGCCCCGGCCAATACATATTCAACCCAGGAGAACATGAAGCAGAAGAACGCCGTCACCGCGATGCTGGGCGCAATTGTGGGGAGCATGACACGACGGAAAAAGGCAAAAAGCGAATAGCCATCGACCCAGGCACTTTGATCGACCTCGAATGGAACCTCAGAAATTGCACCCTCCAAAATCCAAACCGCAACTGGCAAGTTGAAATAGCAATGTGCAAGAGCAACGGCGGCATGCGTGTCAAAGAGGCCGATATCGTAAAATATTTCTGTAAATGGAACCACCAAAATGACCGGTGCTATCAACCTGAACAGCAGAAATGAAAAGAACAATGGCTTCTGAAATGGAAATCTTCCACGCGAAAACGCATAAGCAGCCGGAATTGCAATGCCTATCGATAGTACAACATTCATCAAAACATATATGCCAGCGTGAACATAACCCATCCACCAATCCCGTTCGGTGAAAATGGCGACAAAATTATCAAAGGTGGGATGCGGAGACCACAAAGTGAGTTGTTTGGTTGTTTCTGCATCAGTTTTAAAGGCCATTGCAATCAACCAGTAAATGGGAAGGAGCAAAAGGCATACAAAGGTGAGTGGAACCATCGGCCAAGGCTTCGTTTTCATGCGCGGTGTTCCTGCCGCGTTGTCAGCTTGAACAATGCAAAGGCGAAGACCAGCACGATCATAAAACAAAACACGCTGACGGCCGAGCCATAGCCCAATTCAAATTGGGTTTTTTTGGTTTGCACAAAGGCCCGCGCCACAAATGTGGTTGCATTCTTCGGGCCGCCATGGGTTGTGACCAAGGGTTCGGCATAGATCATGAAGCTGTCCATGAAGCGCAAAATTGCAGCTATGCCAAGCATCAGTTTCAACCGCGGCCATTGCACAAAGCGAAAGACCCCCCAAGGTGTTGCCGCATCCACCGCGGCGGCGCGGTAGTATTCTTCGGGAATCGCCTTCAGGCCTGCGTGGGCGAACAGCACGATAAGGCTGGTCCAATGCCAACAATCCATCACAATCAACAAGAACCATGCCGAAAACACATGGTTCAAGTTGAAATCCCATCCCAGCCACGATGCCATCCACGTTAACGGGCCATAGAGGGGCAGCGACAACGCCTTGAATAAATACGCGACGACAATATTTGGCGTAAGCAAGGGCAACACCATCAGCACGACAAGAACTGATGTAAGCCTGCCTTCACGCGGCAGGCGCAGCGCGATGAAAAGCCCAAGCGGCATTTCCACACCAAGTGCCAAACCAGAAAACAGCAGGCTTCGCAAGACATTGAATTGGAAATCGGGGGAGAGCAGCGCCTCCTGGTACCATTGCACACCAACAAAGAAAAATTCGCTGCCAAAATTTTCATGTGTGGAATAGAAAAACACCAAAGCCAAGGGAATAACACCTGTGGCAATGAGCAACAAAACGGCAGGTGCCAAAAGCCCAAAGGTCTGCGCCCTTGAAATCATGGCACCATCATTTCAGCCGTTCGAGCATTTTATCGATAGCCTCTACCATTGGCCCATCGGCCAATTCGCGGGCCTTCTTCAAGTCAGCTATCGCTCCTGCCATATTGCCGAATTGCACAAAGTAGGAAGCGCGCACCAGCAGCGGCTCAGGCTTGTTTGGTGTTGCATCGACGGCCAATTGAAAATCCTCGAATGCACCCTTCGGGTCTGGCTGTTGAAGCTTTATCTTGGTTTCACCGCGCCCATCAAAGGCTGCGGCGTTTTTAGGGTCAGCAAGCGTTGCCGTTGTAAAATCAGCAATGGCACCTTTTGCATCATGAATTCTCAAGCGCATTTTTGCGCGCTCAAAGGCGGCCTCACCATTGCTGGGTTCAAGCTCCAAAGCTTGGTCAAAGTATTTCATGGCCGTTGCCGCATCGTGGGCAGCGAGGGCTGCTTCGCCCTTTTGTACCAACGCTGCCGCCGTTTCAGCCCAGCTTGGTGTCGAAAGAACGCAAAGAATGAACGCACTGGTCCAAATATGGTATTTCATGATGCTCATACCCAGCGGAAAACAAAAAACATCCACACAATGCCCACGAGGAGGCCACCCCAAATGCTGTCGCTGGCCAAGCCTAGCCATCCCAGCATAATGAAACAGCCGCCAAGAATGCTGATGAACAGCCGGTCGCCGCGCGTGGTGTCCAGGCCAAACACGCCATGGCGGGGGCCGCCGCCGGGCACCTTGTATTCCCAAAACCCCATGGCGGCGATTGATAAAAAAATCGCGATGAAGAAAACGGCAGTGGGCCAAGTCCAGGCCATCCACGAAATGAGTGAGGTGTTTTGCATGTTGTTTTCCTAAACGCGGCCCAAGGCAAAGCCTTTGGCAATATAGTTACGCACGAAATATACGACCACTGCACCCGGTATCAATGTCAATGAACCTGCCGCTGCCAAAAGTCCGAGTTGATAGCCTGACGCGCTGGCTGTTTTTGTCATAATAGCAGCGATTGGTTTGGCAGCAACAGAGGTGAGGGTCTTGGCCAATAGCAACTCAACCCATGAAAACATGAAGCAGAAGAAGCAGGCAACGCCAATTCCTGCTGCGATTGTTGGAATGAAAATGCGGAAGAAGAAGCGCGGAAAAGAATAGCCATCCACAAAAGCAGTTTCATCGAGTGCCGTGGGAACGCCGCCCATAAAGCCTTCCAAAATCCAAACAGCCAGTGGAATGTTAAACAATGTATGGGCTAGCGCCACAGCCCAAGGTGTATCAAACAGGCCCACTTCGGAATAGAGCTGAAACACCGGAAGCGCAAACACTGCAGGCGGCGCCATACGGTTGGTGAGCAGCCAAAAGAACAAATGTTTGTCGCCCAAAAATCGGTATCGCGAAAACGCATAGGCTGCCGGCAGTGCCACCGCGACGGAAAACACTGTATTGATGAAAACATATTCGATTGAGTTGATGTAGCCCCTATACCAACTCGGATCAGTCAATATTGTTGCATAATTGGCAAATGTAAAATTATGCGGGTACAGCGTGAAGCCCCCCAAAATTTCATTTGTGGTCTTGAACGACATGTTCAGCAGCCAATAGATCGGGATCATCAAAAAAATGATGTAAAACAGCGGCACAAAGCGTGTGATTCTGTTTTTCATTCTACGACTCCTCGTTCTTCATCATCAATGTGTAGAACAGCCACGACATCGCCAGAATGATCATAAAATAAATGAGCGACATTGCGGCAGCAGGGCCTAAATCAAATTGACCCAAAGCAATTTTAACCAGATCGATTGACAGGAACGTCGTGGCATTGCCTGGGCCACCGCCGGTGAGAACAGAAACTTCAGTGTAAATCATGAAGCTGTCCATAAAGCGCAGAAGCACAGCAATGGTCAGCACGTGTTTCAATTTCGGCAACTGAATGTAACGGAAAACGGCCCAAGGCTTCGCGCCATCGACCTTTGCGGCTTGGTAATAGGCATCGGGAATGGACACCAGACCCGCATAACACAACAATACCACGAGAGACGTCCAATGCCAGACATCCATCAACACAATGGTGAACCAAGCAGCAACGGGTTGTCGGGTATAGTTGTAATCAATGCCAAGACCGTTGATCATCTTGGCTAACAGACCAATATCTGGCAGGGCCATGATGTTCCACATTGATCCCACCACATTCCAGGGAATGAGCAGAGGTAGTGCCATCAGAATCAGACAGAATGAAACCCATATGCCTTTGCGGGGCATGGTGAGCGCAATGGCAAGACCCAACGGAATTTCAATGGCGAGCACAATCGCTGAGAACAAAAGTTGCTTTAACAGGGCATTGTGAAAGCGTTCTGAATGCAACACGTCTTGGAACCATTGCACGCCAGCCCAAGTGAAGACGTTATCACCAAAGGTCTCTTGTACTGAAAAATTGACCACCGTCATCAGCGGGATCAAGGCATTGAATGCCACGACAAGAAAAACTGGAGCGACGAGAAACCAAGCCTTTTGGTTGACAATTTTGTTGCTCATGCTGCGGCTCCTGCAAGCCAGCCATTTTGATAAATTTGCGTGTGCTCGGGATCGAAGGCAAGTTTCACTTGACCCGATGGAACAGAAACATCTTCAGCCAGCAACAACCTGATGGTGTTTCCACCAGAGATGGTTTCAATAATCCGGAAACGTCCCGCGTCCGAGACCTTTACAACGTCAGCGGCAATCCCGGTCTTTGCCAAAGTGACAAATTCCGGTCGCACACCAATTTCAAATTTGCCGTCGGCCTTCAGCGCCTTTTCATTTTGCGCTTTAATCATTTGGCCCGCATAAAATGTTTTGCCGCCTTTGATTTCGCAAGGCAGAACATTCATGCCGGGTGAGCCAATGAAGTGCCCAACAAAAGTGTGGTGCGGCCTTTCAAACAATTCAACAGGCGTGCCCTGCTGCACAATTTCACCGTTGTTCATCACAACCACCTGGTCAGCAAAGGTCAGCGCTTCGGTTTGATCATGTGTCACATAGATCATGGTTCGCTTTGTACGTTGATGGAGTTCCTTCAGTTTCGAGCGCAATTGCCATTTCAGATGGGGATCAATCACCGTTAACGGCTCATCGAACATAATGGCAGCCACATCTGATCGCACCAAGCCACGGCCCAGCGAAATCTTCTGCTTTCCGTCAGCTGTCAGGCCAGAGGCACGGTTGTAAAGCGTCCTGGAAAGATCAAGCATTTCGGCAATCTCTTTTACGCGCGGCGCGATTTCTGCCTCGCTCACGCCGCGATTGCGCAGCGGAAAGGCCAAATTATCGAACACCGTCATCGTGTCGTAGATTACCGGAAATTGAAAAACCTGTGCAATATTGCGTTGTTCAGGAGTGGCGCGTGTGACATCCCGACCATCGAACTTCATCGTGCCTTCAGTTGGTATGAGAAGACCTGATATGAGATTGAGCAATGTGGTTTTGCCGCAACCTGATGGACCTAGCAGAGCATAGGCCCCGCCATCCTGCCAATCGATCGAAAGTTTTTTCAATACATATTGGTCTTCACGCGCGGGATCAGGAAATGGCAAATAGCTGTGGCGAAGATTTTCAATGGAGATTTTTGCCATTATGACACTAACCTGTTGTTGCCATCAAAAAATAGGCATTGGTCAAGATCAGCATATAGTTCCGCTTGCGACCCAATCGGCAGTGCGTGAATTCCGTGGGATTGTGAAATCCAAGTGTGCCCGTCAACAGTGGCGTGGATGACGCTCTCAGAGCCGGATATTTCTGTGACGATGACCTTGGCATTCAATGTTCCAATGGATTTTCCGTGCTTGAAGGGCGCAACATTATGTGGCCTGATGCCGATTGTATATTCCCCATCTTTCAGCTTACGACCAGCCTCTCCAACGGGCCATTTCTGGTTGCTAAAAACAGAAAGTGTTTGTCCGCGTTTTTCAGCCTTGGTGGTGTTAATAGGTGGGTCAGAAAAGACTTGAGCTGTGAGTAAATCCACCGGGCGGCGATAGCTTGTTGACGTTGGTCCAAATTGTGTGATGCGGCCCTCATGCATCGTCGCGGTGTTGCCGCCGAATAACAGGGCCTCACTGGGTTCAGTTGTGGCATAAACCACGATGGCATCGCGATCCGCAAAAATCTTGGGCAGTTCTTCACGCAATTCCTCTCGCAACTTGTAATCAAGATTTGCCAGTGGCTCGTCCAGCAGAATGATATCGCTATCTTTTACTAATGCGCGCGCAATGGCCGTGCGCTGTTGTTGACCGCCCGAAAGTTCTGAAGGTTTACGCTGCAGCATGGGGCCAAGGCGCAACAGTTCTGCCGCCTTGCCGACGCGCCGTCCTATTTCGGCGTTCGTCATGCCGGCAACGCGCAAAGGAGAGGCAATATTCTCATAAACACTGAAATTCGGGTAGTTGATGAATTGCTGGTAAACCATAGACACATTGCGCTTTTGCACGGCCATGCCAGTGACATCTTTGCCTTTGTGAAATATTTTCCCTGATGTTGGCTTCTGAATGCCTGCAATCAATTGCATCAAGGTGGTTTTGCCTGCCAGTGTCGTGCCCAGCAAGATGTTGAAACTACGTGGCTCAAATGAAATTGAAGCATCGTAGATGATTGTGTTGCCACCGTCTTTTTTGACGATATTTCTGAGTTCTAACGCCATGCGGAAAACCAGTTCACCGATCTGAAACATTCGCATCAAACCAGCGGGGTGTGCAAGAGGCACACCCCGGCGGCAGATACGGGAGGAAAGCCTAGTTTGCCACCTATTGGTGTTGAGTCCAGCGTTTGATTAATTCATCATAAGCAATGGTTTCACCCTTTGGCTTTTCATTGTCGAGCTTGGCCCATGGTGCGTGGTCTTTGCTCAACCATGCTGATGGGTCTTTTTTCTCGTTCAAACGTGGGCCGCAATCATGGTAGGTATGATTGGCTTTGTCAGCTGCTTCCATGCGAGCCATGAGGCCGTCCATTTGGTCAGCCAAACGGTCCATCGCTTGTTGTGCGGTGAAGGCGCCAGAATTCACGTCACCAATGTTTTCCCAGAACAATTGAGCAAGCTTCGGATAATCTGGAACGTTGACGCCGGTTGGCGTCCACGACACGCGGTCTGGTGAGCGATAGAACTCAATCAAACCACCAAGCTTTGGTGCGCGTTCATCGAAGGATTTGTCACGCACTGTTGAGTCGCGAACGAAGGTAAGACCCACATGGCTTTTTTTCACATCCACTGTTTTGGAAGAGATGAATTGGAAATAAAGCCAGGCTGCCTTCGTGCGTTGAGGATCAACTGCGCGCATCAACGTAGCAGAACCTACGTCTTGATAGCCGCGTTGTGAACCTTCTTTCCAATATGGACCATGAGGCGATGGTGCCATGCGCCACAATGGTGTGCCATTATCATCAACTGTATTGTTGCCATCCTTCTTTGGTGTCACCAATGAAGCTGTGAAGGCTGAATACCAGAAGATCTGCTGAGCAACATTGCCAGTGGCAAGCGATGGCAGCGATTGATAGAAGTCTAAATCTGCAGCGCCGGGAGGGGCATATTTGCGCAGCCATTCATCCCATTTGGTTACAGCGTAAACGGCTGCCGGGCTATTGGCACCGCCACCACGCGACACCGAGGCACCCACGGGATTGCATGAATCCTTTTCCATGCGAATGCCCCATTCATCAACGGGGCGACCGTTTGGAAGGCCAGGATCGGCCTCGCCTGCCATGGAAAGCCAAGCATCCGTCATGCGCCAACCCAGATCCGGTGCGCGCTTGCCATAATCCATGTGTCCATAGATTTTCTTGCCGTCGATTTCCTTCACATCTTCTGTGAAAAATTGGGCGATGTCTTCATAGGCTGACCAGTTCACTGGAACGCCGAGATCATAGCCATATTTTGCCTTGAACTTTGCTTGCAGCTCAGGCTTGTCGAACCAGTCCTTGCGGAACCAATAGAGATTGGCAAATTGTTGATCGGGCAATTGCCACAGTTTGCCATCGGGACCCGTGGTAAAGGGAAGGCCCATGAAGTCTTTTAGGTCGAGGCCAGGATTTGTGACGTCTTTGCCTTCGCCCGCCATGTAGTCGGTCAAGTTAATCGCAGCCTGCAAACGAGAGTGTGTTCCGATGAAATCTGAGTCGTTGATGTAAGCATCATAAATATCGCGATTGGTTTGCATTTGCGTTTGAATCGCCTGCACCACATCGCCTTCACCCATATATTGGTGATTTACTTTAATGCCAGTGATTTCGGTGAAGGCCTTGGCAAGCACCTTGCTTTCATATTCATGTGTTGGAATGTCTTCAGAGACGACATTGATTTCCATGCCTTTGAATGGTTCGGCAGCTTTGGCGAACCATTGCATTTCTTTCATCTGTTCATCTTTGGAAAGATGCGATGGTTGAAATTCTTCATCGATCCATTTCTTTGCGGCGGCGTCATCCGCATAACTCGGGCTGGCAAGCACAAATAGCGCTGCAGCAGCCGTGGCCATAAGCTTCAATCTCATGAGATCCTCCCTTATTCTTGTTTTCAACACTTTCTTAAAAAAGCGTAGTGCTATCTACAAACGAAAACAAACGAAGGTCAAGACTAAAAATTACGAAAGCATATTGCATTGCAAACGAACTTTATTGCATCGCATTATTGCAAAAATCGAAAATTGATGAAAGAATACATTGATGTCTTGATCTTCCGAAGCGAGGCACTAAGCCTCCCAAAATGCTAAAAGGTTAACAAAAGTAAATGCTTGCTCTGTCTCCTCGCCAATCTCAAATCCTCACACTAGCTAAGCAATTTGGCACTGTGATGGTTGATGATTTAGCGACCCGTTTTGAGGTGACGCCCCAAACTATTCGTAAAGACTTGAACGAACTCTGTGATGGTCGCCTGCTCTCGCGCACCCACGGCGGAGCCATGCTTACATCTGGTGTGCAAAATGTGGCCTATGATTCCAGGCGTCAAATCTCAGCGCCAGAAAAGGCAGCGATTGGTCGTCATGCCGCGAATCTAATCCCGAATAATTGCTCATTGTTCATCAACATTGGCACCACAACAGAAGAAGTAGCGCGCGCACTTATTCACCATGAAGGGCTTCTCGTGATCACCAACAATATACATGTTGCCACGATTTTGATGCATCAACCCTTGATCGAAGTGATCATCGCAGGGGGCACAGTGCGGCGCAGTGACGGTGGCATTCTTGGCGAACAGGCAATCGACCTGATCGGCCAGTTCAAGGTTGATCATGCTGTGATGGGTGTATCTGCGATTGACGACGACGGTTCACTCCTGGATTTTGACAATCGTGAAGTGCGCGCGGCCCAAGCCATCATGAAAAATTCGCGTAATGTCATGTTGGTTTCAGACTCAATGAAGTTCACGCGCTCTGCCCCTGTTCGCATCGGGCACCTGTCACAAATTGATGTGTTTGTAACTGAGAAAATGCCACCGGACATCATCGTCGATCTCTGCAAAGGCGACGGCGTGCAAATTGAAATTGCCAATTCCCCCTATGTGCCAGAAACTGAGATTTAAGTCATGAACCATGACCTCTTTATTATCGGGGGCGGTGTCAACGGTTGCGCCATTGCACGTGATGCTGCTGGCCGCGGGCTTTCGGTTTATCTGGCTGAGCAAAACGATCTGGCATCAGGCACATCATCAGCCTCAACCAAACTGATTCACGGTGGATTGCGTTATCTCGAACATTATGAATTTCGGTTGGTACGTGAGGCTTTGATCGAGCGCGAAGTGCTGCTGAATTCAGCACCCCATATCATTTGGCCCCTGCGCTTTGTTTTGCCACACCATGCCGGTTTGAGGCCGCGTTGGCTTATTCGCCTTGGCCTGTTTTTATATGACCATTTGGGCGGGCGAAAAATTCTGCCCCCCACCCGAAGTGTTGATTTCAGAACTGATATCACAGGCCAAGCCTTGAAGCCGGAATTTGTTGATGGATTCGAATATTCCGATTGTTGGGTGGAAGATGCGCGCCTTGTGGTTTTGATGGCGCGGGATGCCAAGTCCAAAGGCGCTGTCATACGTACGCGAACCAAAGTGATGGCCGCACGGCGCGAAGGCAATTTTTGGTCGATTGATATTCAATCGGACGATGGCACCAAGGAATCAATCAAGGCAAAAGTTCTGGTCAATGCAGCGGGCCCTTGGGTGGGTGATGTCTTGACAAAAGTTGTCGGCCTGAATGATCCTGATAAAATCCGCATGGTCAAGGGCAGCCATCTGGTCGTCGACAAGCTCTACGACCATGACCGATGCTATATTTTCCAAAATGGTGATGGACGCATTTGCTTTGCCATTCCCTATGAAACCAATTTCACCCTGATTGGCACCACAGATGAAGATTATCGCGGTGAACCCTCAAAACCTGCAATCTCGCAGGCGGAAATAGATTATCTGATTGCTTCAGTCAGCGCCTATTTCAAGCGACCAGTCACGCGTGACATGGTGCGCTGGTCATATTCAGGCATTCGCCCACTATACGACGATGGCGCAACTTCGGCACAAGAGGCCACGCGCGACTATGTTTTGAAGGTGGAGCAGCGCGAAGGCAGCCCTGCCATGCTGTCGATATTTGGTGGAAAGATCACAACCTCGCGCAAGCTGGCCGAACACGCGATGGAAAAACTGCAGCCGTTTTTCCCTAAATTCAAGGCTCCCTGGACAGCTGGCGCAAGCCTGCCCGGCGGCATGGCTTATGGGCAAGTTGCGCAATTTGTTGCCTATCAACAAAAGGCCTATTCATTTCTGCACCCGCAAACTGTGCTCCGGCTGTTTCGCGCCTATGGCACTGACATGGAGGAAATTCTGAAAGGTGCCCACACCCCGTCTGATCTAGGCAGAAGCTTCGGCCCGATCACCGAAGCTGAAGTGGATTACTTGCGCAAAAACGAGTGGGTGAAGACATCTGATGACATCTTGTGGAGACGTTCTAAACTGGGACTGCATATGACGCATAATGAAATTCGGGGGTTACGCGATTATATGGGCGAAGGCAGCATGGCGATCAAAATCAAAAACTAACAATGATCGTTGGTTATAGTCTTGCAATTAATCTTGACCTGAGCCCGAACTTTCACCATTGGCAAGTAGTTACCCACAATTCAGCAGCTTTCTATGCCACCAACTCTGCGGCTAAGGGCATGAATTGTACCCGACACATCAGGTGCATCGGGTACTCATCCAACCGTTTTAAGGCGTTGTGGGTGTTACAGGCGGAACGACTGGTACCACTGGAGTAGTCGCTGAAGGTGCAGGGTTCACAATTGGCGGAGCCACCGTCTTTGTACTTTGATCCGTTGTGGATGGCGAAGGTGGAGTGGAAGGCGAGGACGAAGTAGTTGGAACACCGGGATTTTGTTGATAAGATACATAAGCAAAATATCCGATGACTAGCAGTACAAGTATTGCAACGACGTAGCCAACTGAACTACTTAAACTACCGGGACTGCTCTCCAATCGATCCCTTCGGGACTCTTCCGCAGTGGTGCGCGACATTGGGATTGGAGTTTCATAGTCAGGTGACGAGGGAACGCGACGTTTAGCTTCAGGCGATGTAGCCATTTTTAAGACTCCTTCTTTTTAAAATTCGGGTGTTAATATTCATTGCGGTTTGTTGGCTCCTCTGAACTAAACAAAGCTCAGTAAGGACTGTTACAACGATAATATCTTCCGCTATTGCCTAACCACATGTCTGTACGAGGGTTGTACGAGCGATAGCGCGACAAACACCACTGGACATGTGAGCGACCATTATTGCCGTTGGCAATTGTGTTTCCGATGATGAAAGGCAATGTCCACCATGGTGTTTCATAGTAATAGCCTTGGTAAAAATGCCGACAATTGCCAAAGCGATATAAGCAACGATTGCCGTCACGCCCAATTTGCCAATGCCTTCCACTTTTCATCATTCTATAATCGACAAGCTGAATAGGGCCAGATGCATTTGAGTTAAGTTCTGGAGTGGATGTAATAGGCATCGCATTGGCTGAACTGTCAGCCTGCGCTAGGGCGGCAATGCCAATTGCTGCAGCGAAAGCAAGTTGATTGAGTTTTTTAAACATAGTTTCATTTCCTTCAGTTGGTTGAACCAGCGATAATTTGGTTGTGGCCAAGCAACATCACTGCTTCTAAAAAAGTTCCTTCTCAGATTGATTTTCGAGTGGCTTTGATGAAAAGCGGTGCCAAATTATTTGAGGCTAACTTCATTCTCGCAAAGTCAGATAGTCTCTTGCAGTTAAATCAATCCAAGAATCGGCGAAAACATAATCAACGCGCTGGGGGGGCCAGCGGACGTGTAATTTCAAATGTAAGTTCGTAAAATGATTTCAACAAAACATGCAACATTTCAAATCGAGTTTTGTTCCCAGCCAGACAGAAAAACTTTTCTCACCCAACTGAACTTTGGGTTTAGCGCTCCCAAAATTATTCATCATCCCGTGTTTAGAAATATTACTTTTTAAAATCAAAATAATTAGACCTGACCGAACAATCTAACGGAACAATCTATTAATCGGAACGTTATGAAGCAGACCGCTATTTTTGAAAGGACAAGGCTATGATAAAAAAAACTAAGACGCCGCAGCAGACTGCATATCAAATTTTTGAAGACATTTTAATGTTGGCAGGTAGCTTTGCCAAATTAGGCAAGACGATGGCCTCAAACAAAATCCAATCAACAGCTGAAACGGCGACCAATTATGTGAATAGCAAAGTGGAATTGCCTGATCTCAGTGCTCAATTTTCTGGTGTAAAAGAAAGTTTTGACAATATCTCAGATTACGCAGTTCACACTGATGTAAAACATATGATTGACGACGTGGGCAATTTTGCACGCAAGCATCCCGTAACAGCATTAATTTCCGTGGTTGCAGTTGGTGCTCTGTTCTCGCGGTTTATGCGTACAGAACCGACAATGGAAAAGACAATCACAAAAAGCCCGCCAAGAGCTTCAAAACCCAAGACTAAGAGCGTCAAAGCAGCTACAAAGTCTCGCCGCAAAGCGAACGGTGCTGCTCAAGCTCATGCCTAATAAGCATTCGATATTGAGTTTAGTAAATCAGCTACTGCAAGATGCGATCCAATGGGCGCAAGCAGAAATTGAATTGACCAGATCAGACGCCAAAGCCATGATGAGAGACTACATCATCGCTTTGGCTCTCTTTTTTACAAGTTTTGCTATCCTCATCGCGGCGGTATTCACTTTGGCCCAAACCGTAATTGGAGCAATAGCAGCTTATGTGCATGGTCACGTCATTGCGGGCCTCATTGTCGGCATAGCTCTCATGGTCTTGACAGTGCTTTTGCTGGTAATCGCGCGTTATTTCCTCATCCGCAAGTTACCGTCCAAAGGTTTAGTTTTCCGCCAGATTAAAACTTCGAAAATAAATTGAATTCAATCTTGTTTTTCAGTTTGCCGTGAAGACAGAAATTCGCCTAAACCCGACAGGCTTTCCATGTGGTTGCAAAATATCTTCAAGGTGACGAGCGCTGGCACAGCAATCGACGCGCCGGCAATGCCCCAGAGCCAAGTCCAAAATGCCAAGAAAAGAAGAATAGCAACAGCATTCATTTCAAAGCGACGGCCAAGTATTTGTGGGCGAATAATTTCAGATTCAAGAAGAGACCACGCCGCATAAGACAAAGGCACAAGCATCGCATAGCCAACAGAGTCAAATGACACGATAGCCATAAAGCCAGCCAAGGTTATCCCGGCTAAAGTTCCAACATAAGGAACGAAGTTAAAAATGAAGATTAGAATACCCCATAAATAGGGTAATGGCATTCCAAGAGCGTGGAATGTAAAAGCAATTACAATGCCAAGACCTGCGTTCATACAACTGAGCGTGAGCACATATGTTGAGACCTCAGACTCAATATCGTGCACGATGTGAAGGGCTTGCTTCCTTGCCGTAAGGTTAGGCAGGATACGAACCAGTTTTTGATAGAACAGGTCGCCAGATGATAACAAGAAAAGTACAATAACCAGCGTAGCGGCAAGTGTAACTGCAAATTGGATAGGATAACCTGTCAGCGACACCAGGATGCTTGGAAAGGAATGTTCTCTAATTACAACTTCCTGAACTGGGCTCCCTTGCACTGGAGTGGAAGCATTCTCGATTTGATCCGTTAGACTTGAAAACTTCTTGAGGACATCGGCTAGACCCGCAAACTTACTGAAAAATTTCTGCTGAAGCTGAGGCGCTTGGTCAATCCAACTCGACAATGGAGAACTCAAAAGATAAACTGCTACAGCGCCCGCAGCGATCAAGATCGAAATAAAGGCACTTGCCGCCAACCATGGCGGCACCCAATATTTTTCCAGAAATCTAATTGCAGGGCGCAATGTAAGCGCAATGAAAAGTGCCAACACGACCGGTAAAAGAAAATCGCGAGCAAAATAGAGGGCTACGATAATCGAAATAAAAAATAAACCTTGCAGTGCCGCTCGCGATTGTTCTGCACTTTTTATTATTCTTTCACGGTGCTGTTCTATCGCAGACATTAAGTGGTTGCCATCGCGTCAAATTTTACCCATCAACCACAGGATTAATAGTACTACTAAAACCAAACCCAAGCCGCCGGAAGGACCATAGCCCCAATTGCTGCTATATCCCCAGTTGGGCAATGCGCCTACAAGAAACAAAATGAGTAATATGATTATTATGGTGCTGATCATTGGGATTTTCCTCCATGCTTCAAATATGTTTTGAAGTTAGGATAAACGTGGCTTCAGTTGATTTGTTCCAGACAAAATTAGGCGCGGCGTCGAGCAAAGATTTCAGATGGTTCGCCGCTGCTATTTTGCGGATTCATATGGAGCAATTCGGCCAAGCGATTTCGCGCGCGATTTACGCGGCTCTTAATTGTACCAACAGCACATTCACAAATTTCAGCTGCTTCTTCATATGAAAAACCAGAAGCGCCAACCAGCACAATTGCCTCACGTTGATCTTCGGGCAACTTGGCTAGCGCAATTGTAAAATCTGCCATATCAAGATGGCTTTCTTGCTCAGCATGAACGGCTACTTTATTGGAGTAGACACCGTCCGCATCTTCAACTTCGCGTTTGCGTTTGCGCAGTTGCGTATAAAATTCATTGCGCAAAATCGTATAGAGCCACGCCTTCATATTCGTCCCATCTGCATAGCTTTCATGATACTTCCATGCCTTCATCAGCGTTTCTTGAACGAGATCATCAGCCCTATCTCCACGCGCAGTGAGGGAAAGTCCAAACGCCCTCAGGCTTGGAATCGCCGCCAATAAATCATCGCGAAATTGGTTTGAAATGTCCATCGGTTTAGTTCTTTTTTTCGTGCGAACTTGCAGCTTGAAGCCGACTTAACAGATCTAGAAATCGATCCGGCACAGGTTGTGTTGCAACTTCGTCATAAAAACTACGCAGTCTCTCCCCAATAAGATCTGATACTTCGGGTTTGGCCAATGAGTGTTGCATATTGTCTTTCTTTTTGCCCAATTTTGGAGCGCTGCCTTTATTTGTTTTATCAACCATGGGTCACCTTGGGTTTTCGCTCGCAAGAATCAAAACACACCCCTCAAAGGCGGCGTGTATGACCGGAATATTCTATGTAATCTGAAAATCGAAGAAAAGTTCCGGCTTTCAACTATTTATTTTTTTTGCTCGGAACTTTCCGCCACTTAGCTCGTTGTAGGTACTTCGCTCGGTGGCATCAGGTCACTGAAGCCATTATTGTGGGGGTCAAAATGAATATTGCAACAACGATTGCACCAAATTTGCCTTATCTGCGCCGATTCTCGCGGGCTTTAACGGGTAGCCAAGCCAGCGGCGATGCCTATGTCGTGGCTTTGTTGGAAGCTCTAATTGCAGATAATTCACAATTTGAACTCTCAATAAGCCCCCGCACTGCACTTTATCGTGCCTATTGCAATTTATGGGAATCCATTTCCATCAATTTGCGAAAAACTGATGCTAGTCAGGAATGGGAAGCAACAGCACAACGCCAACTTTCCAGCATTGCGCCGAAAGCGCGTGAAGCTTTTCTGCTCATGGCTGTTGAAGGTTTTAGTCAACACGAAGTAGGCATCATTCTTGGCACGTCGCCTGCGCAGACTAAGGCTCTGCTTGAAGAAGCGTCTGAAACGATTGTGAAGCAAGTGGCAACCGATGTGATGATCATTGAAGATGAACCCATCATCGCCATGGATATTGAAAGTATCTTGGAAAGCCTTGGGCACACTGTCGTTGGCATCGCTCGCACAGAGAAAGAGGCGGTGCATATGGCATTAAACAAGCACCCAAAGTTGATACTTTCCGATATTCAACTCGCTGATGGCAGCTCGGGCCTTGATGCGGTGAATACAATTTTGACAAATTTCTCAGTGCCTGTCGTCTTTATAACAGCGTTTCCAGAGCGCCTCTTAACAGGCGAAAAGCCAGAGCCCGCATTTTTAATCACCAAGCCCTTTTTGCCAGAAATGGTGAAGGCTGTAATCAGCCAGGCTCTTTTTTTTGATAACGAGCCGCAAAGGCCAGAACATCGGAACAAGATCGTTCATTCAGCGTTGACTGACTAGATCACATAATTTCATGTGACCAATAAAGTGTGCTGGAGAACATCATGAACTGGAACAGTATTGAAGGCAATTGGAAGCAGTACCAAGGCAAGGTGAAGCAACAATGGGGCAAGCTGACGGATGATGACCTGACCGTCATCAAAGGGCGCCGCGATGAACTGGAAGGACGCCTGCAGGCTCATTATGGGTATGCGAAGGAGAAAGTGCAGGCCGAAGTCGATCGTTGGATGGACGGTATCTGAAAAAATCTAGTAGGAATTAAAGTTTAGGCAGATCTATTTGATCTGCCTTTTTCATTGGTGTACGATGACGATGTCATTTGAGTGGAAGGGTTATTTTGCGAACTCCACCTGAGTCTACTAAGGAAATCAAGAACTCCTGCGGTGCAACAATCTCTATGTCATCGTCACCCGTGTTAAATTCCACATTGTGTCTTGAAAGTCTTATTTCGTAACGCGTTGTGGCGAATTGAATTTCTAACTCGTATGCTTCCCAGGCTTTAGGCACGCAAGGCTTAACACGTAATTTTGTGCCTTCGCGGGCAACACCCAAAATAGCTTCCAAGCCAGCTCGATACATCCACCCCCCCGAACCTGTGTACCATGTCCACCCGCCACGCCCCACATGGGGTGACTTGGAATAGATATCGGCTGCAATTACATATGGCTCGACGCGGTAATTTCGCGCTGTCGTTAGGTCTTTTGCATGATTTATTGGGTTGAACATCGAAAACAATTCGAACGCGCGATCTGCTTGGTACAATTTTGCATGTGCAAAGATCGACCAAATGGCACCATGAGTATATTGGCCACCATTCTCCCTTATGCCCGGCGGGTAAGCTTTTATATAACCTGGCTCTTGCAAAGATTTGTCAAAGGGTGGTGCAAATAGCTGCATCAAGCCGTCTGTCTGCTTCACGAGTTGATTGTAGGATTGTTCCATAGCCGAGGCCGCGCGTTCTGCCTGGGCGCCGCCGGAAATGACCGCCCAAGACTGAGCAATTGAATCAATTTTACACTCATCATTTAAGTCAGAACCGAGCGGAGTTCCGTCATCGTAATAACCACGACGATACCATTTGCCATCCCAGCCATGGTGTTCAAGTGCAACCTGAACTGATAGAGTGCGTTCACGCCATGCCATTACGCGGAGCCGGTCGCCACGTGCTTCGGCAATCGGGATGAAAGATTGCAATGTGGAAAACAAAAACCAGCCGAGCCACACACTTTCACCTCGCCCGGCTTCGCCAACACGATTCATGCCATCGTTCCAATCGCCTGTGCCCATAAGCGGAAGGCCGTGGTTGCCCTGGGCTAGGCTCAGATCAAGAGCCCGCGCGCAATGCTCATAAAGCGTTGCAGCTTCATCTGTCACCCTTGGCAGGAAGAAGGCATCGTGCTCTCCAGCCACAAGCGATTGTCCTTCTAGGAAATGAACAACTTCATCAAGGATTTTGAAATCCTCGGTCACCTCAACGTAACGCTGTACACAATTCGCCAACCAAACATTATCATCAGAAATGCGCGTGCGAACACCAGCTCCGGTCGTGGGCAGCCACCAATGTTGAAAATCACCTTGTACAAATTGCCGTGCAGCTGCCTTCAAAATATGTTCTCGCGCAAGCTCTGGTTTCGCTGTGAGCAGCGCCATTGAGTCTTGTAATTGATCGCGAAAGCCAAATGCACCACTTGCCTGATAGAAGCCAGATCTCGCCCACATGCGACACGCAATTGTTTGGTATAGCAGCCAACCGTTCATAATAATATCAAAGGAACGATCAGGCGTTTTCACCTGCACTTGACCAAGAGTTGCGGTCCAGAATGTTTTTACATCCTTCAGAACCGCATCTGCTCCTATTTCGCGATAGCGTGTAATTAGAGATTGAACGTCTTGAATGTTTGCGCCGGCACCCAAGAGGATGAGAAGTTCAGTAGTCTCGCCGGGTTTGATGGCTATTCTCGTTTGCAAAACACTGCATGGATTAATCCCCGCACCTGTTTTGTTTGATAAAGGCAGACCATTCAACAAAGATTCAGGTGCACTGAGGTTTCCGTAAGTGCCCAAAAATTCACGTCGATCGCCGGTCCAGCTGCTTTGCAAACCACCCATATCGGAAAAGCCAATTTGATCCGATCCAGAAAGATTCCAGGGATTTCGCATCATAATCGCACTTGTTTTGGTGTCCATCTCACTGGTCAAATACGGCGCACTTGTCGCTCGCGTCAGGCCCATCACCCATTCAACATAATGCGTTATAACAATGGTACGCATCACCGTTGATAGGTTCGTAATTTTCAGCCGCGAAATTTTAACCGAATCCGAAAGTGGAACCAGCTGCAACAATTCCAGACGCAAGTTTTTTACTTCACGTTCAAAAACTGTATAACCAAATCCGTGACGGGCACGGTGCGTGCCCTCTAGTGATCTAAGCGGAGCAAAACTTGGTGAAAGTAAATCACCGCCGGCTTCATCCTGAACATAGATCACCTCACTCGGTGGATTACTAACGGGATCATTGGTCCAGCTTGTAAGTTTATTTTCGCGAGAATTTCCAATCCACGTGTAACCGCCGCCATCAGCAGCAGCATGAAAACCAAAATTAGGATTGGCAATAACATTAATCCACGGCCCTGGTGGTGCAATGCCGTTTAAAAAAGATATAACATATTCTGCTCCGCCAGCCGAAAATCCGCCAAAGCCATTGAAAAATTCGAGCGACTTTATATCAAATACAGTAGTTTTTGGTGATGTATAAAATCGGGGTTGAGGCGATTTTTGCAAAGGTTTCATTTCGCGCATTTCACTCAAACGTGCTAACTGAAGTGACAGGCTGCCACGCCTCGCATAGAGTACAACCCGCGCCACCGCTGGCAAGACCCGTAAGGCTTCTGCCGAAACCAGATCCGCCCGCAACATATAAACCTGACCTAAATTATCAGATGCGTCAGTTGCTCCAATAAGATTGATTTTGCGAACCAACGCCTCGATAGCCAGTTGCAAATCTTGCACATAAGATGACATGCGATCATTTAGAATGACAAGATCAACTACAAGCCTTTTGGTCTTCCAGTAGACAAAGGCATTCAACAGCTGATGAACTATTTCAATATCTTGAATGTCGTCGATGCGCACCAACACGATTGGGCGATCACCAGAAATTCCCATTTGCCACAAGAGCGATTGCGAACCCACGTCTTGCTTCAAAGTTTTTGAGGATGGTCGCAGTGCAGCATTGGCATAAATGACGTGGCTGGAAAGCGTTTGATATAGATGTGCATCATCAAAATCTATAGAAAGATGCCGCAATTGAATTTGCGCCTGCGTCCAAGCTAGCGTTAGCGCCCGGTCGTATGCCGCATCTTGACGATGGCGGTCAACGAGATGCAACACAGACTCACGTGAATCAGCAACGACCGTCCAGATCGTGCAGCTCACTTGCCTTCCGGCAGGAATGCGAAACTTGCGACGCAGGACAAAGACTGGATCAAGAACGCTTCCCACTGATCCGGACAGACGCTCTGCTGTTGTCATCGCAATAGGCATTCGCAAATCGCTTCCACCGCCTATAAAGCGCGCTCTATCAGTTTCAAATTCAAGATCACCAACAGTGCTGCCTTTAACAAGCAGGAACTGCGCGATCCAAATATCGGGCTCGCCGGGTGACCTTTTGCGACGAGTGGCCACAAGTGTTTCTATTTCTTCTAAATATTCAGTAACCACAAACATTTTTGAAAAAGCGGGGTGCGCGATGTCAGCTAAAGCGGGCGCTAAGACAAGCTCCGCATAGGATGTAAACTCAATTTCCCTCGTCGTGAGACCGGTATTTATAAGCGTGGTACACCGTGCTTCAGCATTGTCTTCAGTTGAAACCAGGCATTCCAACTTGGTCGTTACAAATCCATCTTTGCGAGTGAATTGTGCTTTATCTTCGCTAAAGCTCGCGCTATATTTGTCGGGAATTGCAGCAACGGGCATACGGCCAGCTGACCAAATTTTCCCTGCGCGAGGTTCTCGCAAATACACAAAAGAACCCCAGTCATCACAAACACCATCTTCACGCCATCGCGTGAGCGAAATACCGTTCCAATTACTATAGCCAGATCCAGCTGCCGTCAGCATCACTGTATACTGACCATTAGAGAGAAGATGGGTCGTTGGGGAACCGCTGGATATGTCCGCAATAACGCGTGATCTTGGAACAAGTGTTGATGGTGTGTTTTGTAAAGCTGAAGATTTTTCTAATCGCTTTTGCTCCGAGGGTACATCCCGGGGAGCGCGCTCTTGCAACAGCAGTTCGGAGGCTTTGATCATAGGCTCTTCGTGGAACCAGTTTCGCATTGCCCCGTCATTGACCGCATTCAGAATCGCTACAATTGTCATGCCCTGATGATGGGCAAAATAGGCTTGCACAATCGCTACAGATTCTCCAACGCGCAAGCGTGTTGGCGTGAAATCGAGAGCTTCATAATAACCGTATCGTCCTTTGCCACCGAAATTGGCCAGCCTCTCATAATTCTTTGCCGCCAAGCGGGGAGACACCATGGCCGCAAGCCCTGTTGCATAAGGCGCAATCACACGATTATCCGCAAGGCCGCGCTTTAGACCAAGGCCCGGCACGCCAAAATTAGAATACTGATAGGTGAACTCAATATCACGTGCATTAAAAGCTGACTCGGAAATACCCCACGGAATATCGAAAGCTTTGGCATATTCTATTTGCCGATTTACAACCAAATGCATGGTTTGATCGAGTAACCCGGAACCGGGTGCTCGCATCACCAGCGATGGCATGAGATATTCAAACATTGAACCCGACCATGACACAAGTGCAGCACCACCCTTAACAGCTGTAACCGTGCGTCCTAGCCGGAACCAATGCCGTGTTCGCAGATCACCTTTCGCGATGGCAAGAAAGCTGGCGAGTCGTGCTTCCGAGGCCAGCATGTCATAACAACTTTCGTCGCGCGTCGCTTCTGCAACACGGTAGCCGATAGAAAACAACAGGCGGTGGGGATCGAGCAGAAACCCAAATTCCATCATCAAGGCCAATTCTCGAACAGTGGTGTTCAACCTGTTGATACGTTTTACCAAATCGGCCGCAGTAATATTGCTCGTTACAGCATCTCCTAGATGACTTTCGACTGTGTCTTGAAGAGATTTAGTCCATCGCAGCACATGCTCACTGGCAGTCGAATTATGCATTTGCGCCAGCCGCCCGGCGGCCAAGGTAATCTTGGAAGTTTGAACAGCCAATTCTATCAGTCGCACGGCAAATGATTCTGGTTCTTCATTGGCTTTTTTTAACAACCGATGAAGCTTTGCCAATTCAATTTCGAATTGTTTGCGAATAGGTTTAAAACTGCTTTTCTCATTTGGAATATATGCAAGCTCTTGCTCAATAATTTGCAAGACATCTGATATCCCGTTCAAAGTTGCCTTTGAGTCAAACTGTGAATTCATCCAATGGTTGAGACAGTTAGAAAGAGCAATAAGATGCCCTGCCAGATTACCGCTATCTACCGTGGAGACATATTTTGGTTCTAAAGGAAGTAAATTTTGCGTGTCATACCAATTGTAGAGATGACCACGATACTTCTCTAATTTCTCTATGGTTTCGAGAGTGACTTCTATTTTTTTCAGCGCATCCCTTAATCCGAGCCAGCCAAACTCCCGCGCGCTGGCAATTGAGAGTAGATAGAGGCCAACATTAGTGGGCGATGTACGGTGAGCTACGATAGGGCTAGGTGTTTCTTGGAAATTATCAGGGGGCAACATCGAGTCTGCTGCTGTGACAAAAGTTTCGAAATATGACCATGTCCGTCGCGCCACCAACCGCAAGATTTTGCTTTCATCTGGTGAGGCCGCTAGCGCATCTTCCAATTCTGGTGTGAGGCTCATTCTATAGGCAACGAATGGTGCCAAAATCCATGCAATGGCGAAAGGTAAAACAACGGTCCACATCGTACCTGTGCGATATATAGCGATGGCAAAGGCAAATAGCCCAAACGCTATGCTTGGCAGCATGGCGCTATAGCTTGCCACTATGCCGGACTTTGAATTGGAATGACTTTGCGCAGCCGTCGTCCACTCCAGAAGATTTTTTCGGCTAAAAAGTAGTCGATAAATCGTGCGCGCGATTGCGTCGGTCATCAAATAGGATTGATGGGCAAGGAACACAAGATTGGAACCTGTTGTGGCTAGGGCTTGGGCAAAATCTTCACCAATCGATTTCAACCGACTTTCCAATGTTAGGGCCTGAGCCCTTGGCATCGCGTTGGAAATGGCTGGCAAAAGCGAAGGGATCAGGATCAGCGATACAGTGAAAATTGTCCAAAATGCAGCAGGCGTTGGAGGCAGCAACACCCAGCCAGCAAACAAACTCAGCATCGTCGTCGGAGTTGAGAGCGAGCGGCGGATATTATCAATCATTTTCCACAAACCCAATGGTGGAATGATCGTGTTGGTTGATGATCTGCCCAACATCCAATACAGAAGCTGCCAATCGCCGCGCACCCAACGGTGCTGCCGCGCTGCAGCAACATCGTATCGCTCTGGAAATTCTTCAACAACTTCGACGTCGGTCACCAAAGCCGAACGCGCAAATATGCCTTCAAATAGATCATGACTGAGCATGGTGTTTTCAGGAATTTTGTCAGCCATAGCGGCCTCAAAAGTATCAATATCGTAAATACCTTTGCCTGCGAATGTACCCTCACCAAAAACGTCCTGGTAAACATCCGAAACCGCAAACACGTAAGGATCAATGCCGCGTGTTGAAGAGTACACTTGTTGGAACAATGAACCATAATGGCCTACGGGCAGCGAAGGCGTTACGCGTGGTTGCATCACACCAAACCCGCTCAAAACACGCTGCTCTTTAAGAGCAAACTTAGGTTGATTGAGAGGGTGGGCGATTTTTCCGACCAATCGACGCGCTGCATCGCGCGGCAATCTGGTATCTGCATCCAACGTCAGCACATATTTAATGGCATCCGGCAGACGCCCAACAATCAGCATAAAGCTGGTGTCAATCGCTCCCCGCAACAGCCGATTGAGCTCATGCAGCTTTCCACGCTTGCGCTCCCAACCCATCCATTTGCCCTGCTGTGGGTTCCACCTTCTTGACCGATGAAGCAATATGAATCGATTCGTATCGTGGCGAAAATTGAGACGGGCAATTCCATCAATTGCAGTACGCAGCAATTGTTCATCAGGCGCGGAATGTTCAGAATCTGAATCCGTCCAATCTGTAGCGAGTGCGAAATAGAGTTCTCCATCACCATTTGAGAGGTAATGAATTTCCAAACGTTCCACCAACTCTTCAATATCGTCGTGCGAAGTGAGGAGTGCCGGAATAACAACCAACGTGCGTAGGTGGGCAGGGACACCGTCGCGAAGTGCAAGTCCCGGAATAATTGACGCGTCCAACAATCGCGTGATTGCAAAATTAATCAATGCCAATGCGGCATCGGAAATCGGGATAATTGCTAGAAGTGCAATGAGTACAATAGTAAGAGTTGAATGTTCAAAATTAACTAAGGGAAGGAGACCTGAAATAAGCAGAGCAGTCGCAAAAAATGCCAAGCTGATGAGATAGCCACTCAATCCCGCAGAACGCAGGCCCATACGAATGCGCCGTATTACAGGCGCTCGAAATTTCAAAGTCGACTCAAAATCTTTTCGTCCGATTCCGATCAGTCTGTGCCCAGCATCATCTGTTCCCTCAATTGCACGCTTTGCAACATCAATCTCGTTAAACATTGAGCCCCGCGCCAACTCCTCAACTGCTGTGCGATATAGGGTGCGGCTAGGAAAATCCATTTCGGCATAAGTTGAAGTATTGCGCAAAAGTGCATCAACTAGGCTAACGCTATCGAACCACAGTTCCCAATTCACATCCGAAATCAAGCGAAGACTTGTGATGATATTTCGCACAGTTACATTCGCGGCGCTCTGGCGATGGTGTTCCTCATTAACAGCGAACTCTAGAGCGTATCCCAAACTTTCAGTTTTGCTCTTCAACCAATCAAGCATCTGAACGGACAGGCCATTATGATCGCGCAAGCGCTGAATGAGTTGCACTGCAAATGCTTGAGTGACTGTTGGTTCACTTATTTGTTTGAAAATATCAGCGATTGTAGATTGGCGTCGGTTTACTTTTAAGACTTCATCTGCAACAGCATCAGCGGCGTCGCGAGCGATGCGGGACTCAACAATACGTTGTGAAATTCGACGCAAATTTTCTACAAGTATCAAACGTAGACTAATCGCCACCGCCCACAATTCACCAATTGTCAGCTCGTGAACTTGTTGATATTCGTTCACAAATTCCGTCAGTGACTGTATATCAAATCGACTGTCTGTGTGGGCCACATGTGCCCAAACCAAACCAAAAATACGTGGGTGCCCAGCCAAAGGACCCCCAGCCAATTTGGGCAGTTGACGATAAAATCTGGGGGGTAAATCGGTTCGTGTTTGACGAATTTGTTCTTCAACAAAATGATAATTATCAATCAACCATTCGGCCGCTGGCGTTATCGATTTCCCCAAAGCAACCGCATGGCAAATTTCACTGTCAGCAATGTCCAAGGCCACTGCATTGTCGCGCAATCTATCAATAATTGAATAGACATGGAACTGTTGGTCCGTCACTTTTTGGCTTTCGGCCAAACTGCGTGCATGTTGGCGAAGTCGCTCAAGTCCAAAAATTTCAGCACTAATTGGCTGCGAGTCATCCCATTGTGGGGAGTTCCGATTAAAAAATCGCAGCATGGTCAGATACCCCAAATGAAGTGCAATAATTTTTCGAGCCCGTCAAATATACCCATCTACACTTGCGGTAGGTCTGTCGCTTCCGTCTGAAAATTCTTGGTGGCATTTGACTTTTTAAAATACAATTTAGTGAGTAGTTACCTTCGAACTTGACGGAGCCTGACCAGCCGTAGCACGAGGCATACTTTCGACGCGCACACCACGATAACTAATCGAATTGAGCTCATTGCATGCGAATGATGATTTCAAAATCACTCCTGTCAGGAACGCCGATCACTGAAAATTGTTCCAGAGAGTCAAAAAAATAATCCCGCGCTATTTCTATCTTGCGCAGGATATCAGTATTGAAATTCAGCTCTATGCAGCTTCAGCTTGCATATTCACGACTGACTTTGCTAACGCCGTCAGCGCAATATCCGTCTCCTCTTCTTCTTGCAGAGTATCGTCCAAGAGCGAAACGGCTTCATCGATTCCCAATTCCTCAGCCCAGCATTTCAAAGTGCCATAGCGGGAGATTTCGTAATGCTCTACAGCTTGCGCTACAGCGAGAAGTGCAGCGTCTAGGGCAGGTGAGCCTTTGTATTCCTCCATAAGGCCTTCACCTTCCTTCACAATGCCCATTATTACGTCACAAGTTTTGGCTTGGGGTTTTGCATCAATCATAGCAAATACTTCGTCGAGCCTTTTGACGTGGCCCTCCGATTGAACTTTATGCTTCTCAAAAGATTCTTTCAGTTCGGGGGAGTTCGCCGCTTTTGCCATCTTAGGCAAAGTTGCCACGATCTTCTTTTCTGCAAAATAGATATCTTTCAAGGCGTTGTGAAATAATTCGTCAAGTTGCTTAGAGGATTTAGCCATAACATTCTCCTGTTTGATTTTTTAGAGTTCGCGGATGGACTAACTAAAATGCCGATCTCGTTCGGCAGCGGTGCGAATAGATTCATAAGGGCCTGCATCAGGATCAAATTGGTTCCAACCAGTGCTGCGATAAGACTCACCTTGCGTGTGAGGATCAATCGCTACAGAATTGTTTAGAATAGATTGCACTGTATTGATGTTGTGGTCTTCTGCTTGCACTGAAACTATTGTTCCACCACGACGCACGGATTCAGAATAAACATGTGCATGTTCTTCTGGGACACCGGCGCCAATAAGCGCACCGACGATTCCGCCCGTTGCACCACCTGCTGCAGCCCCTAGAGCTAACGAGGCAAGCCATCCTGCCGCCACAACTGGCCCCAATCCAGGGATAGCGATTAGGCCAAGGCCTGCCAGAAGCCCAGCTGCGCCTCCGACGGTGGCACCTACACCTGCACCTGCACCAGCTTCTGAACCCTCATCCATATTCTCATATTGATCAGTGGCATCACGGCTTGCCAGAACACTAATGGATGCCATCGGAATTCCTGCGGCCAACAAATCGTCAACGACGTTACGCGCTTTTTCATAGCCATCATAAACTTTTGTAATCGTTTTCATGTAATTGCCTTTCAAGTTTGTAAGTTGAACTTATTGCGCAACAACGTTGCCTTTGTAGTCAACAGCAACCTTAACGCTCGACCCATTCTTGGTTGCAGTTCCACGCCAAATTCCCTTTTCGTCTTTAGTCAATGCACTGGGCTGAACCAAACCTGCGGCCAAGATGCGAACTTTTGCCTGTTCCTCGGTGAAACTATTGGCACCCTCTAACGGAGCTCCGGCATCAATACTTGCAGGTTTAAAAATATCAGCTTTGCAGTTTTCAATAAACATCGCTTCGTTAAAGGCAGCATCAGAAGCCATTGCTTTATTAGCGGTTCGCATCATTGCTAAATAGCGATTGGCTTCAGACCCATTAAGAACGCCATTGCTATCGGTGTCTGCTTGTTTCCACATTGTTTGGCAGTCTTCGTCGCTCATGGCGGACGCTGGTCCACTAACAACTAAACAAACAACGGCTGTCATAAAAAATGATTTCATGATTTTTCCTTGTTTCAAAAATGTATTTGGCACGCTCCTAGGCGCTTGGATTGTATAACTTTGTTGGCACTACAAAGTTCCGCGGCATGAACGTGTAAGCATAAAATTTTTAGAGAGGCCGGAAAAATTCAACAGACTTCTAGCTCTCGCTATAAAAGTTTGAAGAACTTGTTGTGCTAAGGCAACTCAAAACAGTGTAGTCAACGTAGTGAAGGTAAACCCGCTCGGAAACCAAAACATCCGAGTTAACGTGAGTTTTACTATCAGACCGATTGAAAACGAGGACGATTGCTTGATAGTGTATGAATTCTGGCACTATGAGTTATATTGTCCAAAATTTCTTTCCGGTTTTGTTGTATAAAAGACCCAATTTTCATAATCGCCGCATAAAAGTTCATTTAGTTTTGCTAAATAAGAGGGCGAATATAAAAACTGATATTGAAATTGGTTCCTTATTTTAGGTATTTATTTTGTAATGGTACTTGTTCTGGAACCAAACATGTTGCAATCGAATTATTATCTGTGTGAACCCAGGTTAGCGTCTGAATGTGCAAGTACGGATACAAGATCGAGTGGCTGATCTAATTTCAAATTCTCAGGCCTTGGTCTCATCCGTTGTGGAGAGTGAAGAACGGCTTCGATTGGCGACAGAAGCGGCCAATATGTTTGCTTGGGAACTAGATTTAACTGAAAATAAGATTATCTGGGCTGCCAATTCGGCTCGCGTTATTGGCTGTTCTCCGGATGAGCTTTCTGCGGATCCTTCTCGGGCTAACTTTTTTGCCCATCCGGATGATCGCGGACCTATGATGGCGGAATTTAACCGAGCATTGGAAAATGGCGAAGAAAATTTTGCTTTTGCCTTTCGGGGGGTGTCGGTCGATCAAGATCGGGCTTTCTGGAATGTGCGCGGGAAGTTCATCAGAGACGCTGCTCAGGTTGCCACTCGCGTTATAGCAGCTACACAGAATATTACCGAGCAGAAGCTTGCGCAGGATGCATTACGCCTTGGAGTGGAACGCCTTGAGACTGCGGAAGAGGCGGCAGGAGCTGTCGTATATGATATCGATTTAAAGAATGATGAGGTATGGCGCAGTAAAAGTACCTCTCGAATTTTAGGCTGGTCAGCAGAGGAAATTGGCCTGAGACAAGTAGATTGGGAAAATCTTCGTCATCCTGATGATGCCGAAAGATTGAAGAATCTTGACATCAAAGACTATCTACAGCCCAATGACTCCTATATTTTAGAATATAGAATTCGTCACCGTGATGGCCACTATGTTTGGCTGCTCGACTCGGGGAAGGTTTTTCGCAATGTAGCCGGTGACATTGTTAGAATGGCTGGCGCTTCAATCGATATTTCTCAGCGCAAAAAAATTGAAGCTTCGAATAGTCGACTAGCTAATCTCATCGATTTGTCCTTTGAGCCAATTTTTGTTTGGCATCCCCAAAAAGGTATTGTCGAATGGAATCGCGGCGCGGAAAATTTATATGGATTCTCAAAAGCCGAAGCTATCGGGCGCTCCAGTCACAGGCTTCTCAAGACCCGCGCAGAATTATCAGAGAGTGAACTTTTGCAAATTCTGCAGGTGGGAAGAAGTTGGACCGGCGAACTTGAGCACCTGAGCAAAGACGGCCGTCAAATATTTGTTGAAACACGTCAACAAGCGATAGACAGTGAGGGTGAATGGTTGGTGATGGAGACCGATCATGACATCACCCTTCGCCGTCTAACCGAAGCATTTAATGCTCGGATGGCTTCAGTTGCGCTGGCATCGCACGACGCGTTATTTGGCTTGTCAGTTGATGGTATTATTGAAACCTGGAACCCGGCGTGCAGTCGACTTTTTGGCTATTCCGCGGAGGAAGCAATTGGTCAACATGTCAGCATGCTTGCTGAACCTTCGCAGCGAACAGAACAAATGCAATTTAAAGAAATGGCCAAAGGAGATCATCCGGTTGGCCCTTATGAAGCCAGACGACTCCGCAAAGACGGCAGCTATGTTTATATCTCTGTTACCTTGGCACCCGTAAAATCGCTGGATGGCCGCACTATAGGAATTTCAGTCGCGATGCATGACGTGACAGAACGTCGTGAATGGGAGGCTAGACAGCGCTTGATGAACTTAGAATTGGCTCATCGTTCTAAAAACACATTTGCTGTGTTGCAAGGAATCTTGCGATCAACTTTACGCACTGCAGAAAATCCCCAAGCATTCGCTACTGCTTTTGAAGGACGTCTGCACAGCTTGGCGATGGCGCAAGACGTACTTTCGGCAAGTGATTGGAAAGGAGCAGAGTTGGGAGCCCTGGCTCGTCTTCAGTTTGCAACCTATTTGCGAGACAACGATAACCGCATTGACATATCAGGACCTGCCGTGAATCTTTCGGCGGAATATGCGGCTCCGTTTGGCCTCATTTTTAATGAATTAGCGAGCAACGCATTGAAATATGGTGCTTTGTCAGTTCCGACGGGAAACGTTCAGCTCTATTGGCGAACAGAAAGGCATTTGGATTCAAAAATTACAATCTTTCTGACGTGGCGCGAGCGCGGCGGCCCGCCTCCTTCAAAAAATATAAGTCCCAAATTTGGAGCCATGCTCATTGAAAAAAGCTTGGCTGGAGCAAAGGTCAAAAATACTTTTGAAGAGCAAGGCTTTACTTGTAATATCGAAATTACATTGAAAAAGGTTCGAAAATTAAGACTATCTCGCAAATCTTCAAAAGTAATTCTTGCTAAGTTGGTCTGAATTTCAAACTGGGTTCAGTTAATACTCAGTGTCAGGATTGCCGCTCATGGTAGTTACACAAAATTGTTATTCGATCCGTGGTCGGCCTAATTTGCAAACACTCTAAAGTAAAACTTTTCCGTGAGCATCCGTGTCTTCTTCCGGAATCGTGCCTTGGATGTAGGCTTTGGCAGCCTTGAATGCGTAGGCAATACCCCTCGTGCCCGAATTATCCCAAAATTCGGCTTCTTTGGCTGTGATAGTAATCAAACAAATCGTAGGATCGTTTTTGCCCTCAGGAAACCAGACCTTCCAAGACTCAGACCAAAGGCGGTTAATCTAATTGACGTTCGTTTCAATTTTGGCTTCACCAGACATAACTAAAAATTGAGACGAATTCTGAAAAACCAAATTGACCCGATTATCGTCGGAAATTTCCCTTATTTTTGCGGAGCGCAAAGAGGTTGCAAAGCGCAGCACACCTTCATCGGTTGTTTCTGCAATTTGCATGGGACGAACATGAATTTTGCCTTGTTGTTTCTGAGTGATTAACATTGCCTTATCAAAATCTTTGACAAGGTCCTTCACATGTTGAAATGGTTTTTTGGTCATTATGATTTTCCTTATTATCCGATTTATCACGCTATTTTGGATAGAGTTGCTGCAGATCAGCATTCGGTAAAACTCAAACAAACCACGTCTTTAATTTCAAACAGAGAAGAACCTTGCAAGTGAATGCCCATCGAAGTGATTTGCTTATTCAACGCTTTCAATCACACACCAAAGTCTGTTTGCAAATTTGCGCTGTGGCTAGCTGCCAAAACCTGCAACTGTTGCGGTGAGAGGCCCTAACATCATCACAGCGCCCAACAAAACTGCAACGACGTCAAGTGACTCAAAATAGGCTGCGTTACGATTCCGAGTTTCGAAACGACCTGTTTGAGTGTCTTGAAAATTTTCGCCTTCAACAGAGGGCTGATTATAGTTTCGCAGTTCCGGGTCAAGAAGTGCCATTTTAATTCTCCTTTTGGGTTCTTCGTAAAATTGCATAAAATAACAATCTGAACTTCGAAACGCCTTCTCTACAAAATTGTTCCAAACAATTATCGATTGAATTTCAAACTGGTCGCGAATTTTTGACCGGCTTCGAATTAATTTTTGTCAACTCCGGAACTTCAATTCATCAACAGAGTTTTTTCAGCGGGAGAACAATTTGGTGTGCTACCAATTTTCGGCCCTCAACAAGATATGTAAAGGAAAGATTATGCAGAACAATGATGGAAATAAGGGGTCAAAGACCTCAAAGTCCGATAAATCCGGATCGCGTGGCTCCGACGCGGATAACAAGCGTGGCGGCACTCAATCCTCAGGACAAGGAAACAAGAGCGGTTCGTCGGGTTCACACTCTGATGATCAACGTAGCGGAACGCAACGTTGATAGGTTGCTGGAAGGGGAAGGCACCTGTCTTCCCCTTTTAATTTTTAAACCTAACTCGAATTGAAATTGGCGCATGAGTTGCCGCGTTGATGTTCCAAAAATTTTTCCGCCCGAAATGGGCGAGCTAAGGAGATTAAAATGCCTGCAAAATCGAAAGCACAACAAAAAGCGGCCGGCGCTGCATTATCAGCGAAAAAAGGTGACGCTTCCCCTAAGGACCTTAAAGGGGCATCTTCCGAAATGTATAATGCGATGTCAAAAAAACAGCTTGAGAAACTCGCCAGTACAAAGCAATCTGGTCTGCCCGAGCATAAAGGCAGATAATTATACTGAAGACAAGGAACGCGAAAGAAAGACGAACGTTTAATATGTAAGCACCATGTATCAACCAGATGCGGCGGGAATGAGGAATGCAATAGTTTTTCTGGTTTCCTCTTGCAGCCAACGAAATGGCAGGCGAGCCTTTCACCCGTCCATGGTGCCCAACTCAGTTCCCTAACGATATTGCCATTTCATTTGTCAAATGATAAGTGATCTACGTCAAAATCATTTGCCAGTTTAACTGATTTATGGCCTTTAAGGGACTAATCGCATGAAATTGGCGCACAGAATTGCCTTGATTGTGATGGTTGGCCTAACGCCCATCATTGGTATCGAAATCTATAACTCCGTAGCACTTTTTGAAGCGCGACAGCAGGAAGTGCAACAAATGGCGTTGCGCCAAGCGCAATTGGCGTCGTCCGAGCTATCAAGAATCGTGGGAGGCTTTAGGGGCATCATGCTAGCAGTCGGGGAAGCGTCATCGGTTCGCGCTTTTAACTCGGAGTTATGTAGCCAGTTTGTCGGCCAATTAACAAACAAGATCAAATATCTGTCAATTATCACCGTGGCTGACGGCAACGGACAAATCAGATGTGCTCCTCTTCCTGAACAGCTCAATATCAATATTTCCGACAAGGCATACTTTCAACAATCATTACTTAAAGATGATTTGGTGATTGGAGAATACACGCAAGATTCGATCACAAAAAAACCGGCCTTGCCTCTGGCATTTCCTATAGCGAATGCGGATGGAAAGCATATAGGTGCTGTGATCACCTCTGTCGATCCCCAATGGCTTTCCCAGCAATTTTTACTGAGAGGATTACCAATAGATGGCACGGTGACAGTTGCAGATCGATCAGGCACTATTATTGCCCGACAACCTGATCCTGATAAGTTCGTTGGCACCAGAATCCCCGATCAATATATGCATCTGGTTACGGCACCGGAATCAAGTGTCATTTCAGGTAAGGGCCTCGATGGTGTACAGAGACTCTTAGGTTATGTCCCGGTTTCTAGCTCTCCCCTGGGCCTGTATGTGAGTGCGGGATTTTCTATAAATCAGTCCTTTTTATCTCTCACGACCGCAACATGGCGACAATTGATTTTTACGAGCATATCACTTTTGGCAACCGCAATTCTTGCATACTATCTGGTACGCATTTTTGTAACTCGACCATTCGAAAAGCTGTTGTCAACTGTCCGAAGCTGGCAACATAGCCAGTTTTCGGCTCGCACGGGACTTTCAGTATCTGATGGAGAGATAGGCATTTTGGGCTTTGAGTTTGACCGAACTATGGACCAATTGGTCAGGCGAGAAGAATCTGTAAACGTTCTTATTAGAGAGCTGATCCATCGTTCAAAAAATCAATTAACCCTGCTTGTGAGTTTGGCGAACCGATTGGCGCGCGGACAAAAATCTATCGATGGCTACCGCGATGCTCTCGTTGAACGTTTGCTTGCGCTTTCGGCTTCACAGGATTTGTTGATGCAAAATGATGGTCAGGCAATTGAACTTGGCAAGTTAATCCAGACCCAGATCAAGAGTTTCGATAGCGAAAAGCACAAGCGAATTTCTAGTTCAGGTCCGGCGGTAATGGTAAGCCCAGAAAATGCAAGATCAATTGGAATGGCTATTCATGAACTTGGTACCAATGCTGCCAAATATGGAGCTTTGGCAGGCCCACGCGGCAGTGTTACGATCGCGTGGAAGGTTTTGACGGGCCACACCAAATTTATTGAACTGTCTTGGGTTGAAAGCGGCGGTCCTCCCGTTAAACAGCCTCAGAGTTCCGGCTTTGGCCGCACGCTCATCGAGAAAATTGTTCCACTTCAACTCAATGGCGTGACTGACGTGCAGTATTTACCCGAAGGATTTTATTGGATCGTTCGGTTTTCGGAGAAATTCAACGCCGCGAGTTCGGCGCCTCCTCCAAGTTTGATAAATCAGACGTCAACTGAACCAGGTCTCTTGGATACAGTTACCTAAGCTTCGTTGTACGCAGGATAAACACCCGACAACACGAGTTTGAAATGATCTTTGACACTGTCATTACATTTGCAAGCGCGGTTAGCGAGCGCTTGACGATCCTCAATGATGATTTTCCCGCGTTTAACCTTCAGGACTTTATCAGATTTTAGCGTTTTAATTACGCGACTGATGTAGCTTCTGCCTACGCCCAGCACAGCCGAAAGCCGATCTTGTGTAAGCGGAACTTCTTGGCTGTAGGTTCTTTCCACGGCTGCATTAATCCACTTGCAGGCTCGTTGTTCAATAGTGTGTGCAGCATTGCACGCGGTGGCTTGAAAAATCTGCGCCACCACACAATCAGCATACCGCGCAAAGAGAGCGTCTAGTGTCCGAGATTTCAGTTTGGCAGATTCTAAAACTGAAAGTGGCAACGTCACGAAGTCCCCACCAAATTGCACCATTATGCGAGAATAAGCTGGCAGCCTACCTTGACTTACAATTCCACCCACCGCCCCCTCGCGACCGACAAGTGTTGTCTCAATGGCCCTGCCATCCTCCATGTCAATCACGAAGGAACCCAAAGTCGCCCCGCAAGGAAAATAAACCGTCTCCACATTTTGGCCCGGCGTATAGAGAGGCGCGTTGTCCTTGGCGTGGAAAGGCTTGAGATGCGGCAAAATCAATTCAAAATCTCGAGTGCGTAGAAGCCTTATCAAGTTATTTTCTAGCCAAACGGGCTGTTCTATTTTGTCCGCCATAGATTTTTCTCCGTATGTGCACAAGTGGACAGACTTTCGCTCGGTCGTTAAGTATTATATCACACATTACTTGGCTTACGCTTCGCTGAAAGGGTTGTTGCAAGCCATGCTATCGCCAATAACGCCCAATGCCTTCTTTACTTACAGCCGAATTCGGGCAGTAAAAATTTAGGTGTTTAACGTCTATGGGGCGCACTTGTTCCTCAGTTTTATTGAATTGGGAATTCGGCCTTTGGGAGGATTTCGGTTAACGAAAATAGTCCTAGGCGTTTGTTTGCAAAATTCTTTGAGGATCCGGCTAGATGTTGAACGGTCAGAAAGATGGGTTTCGGAAGCCATTTCATGCTCTCGCAGTTGACGATAATACCTTGATCTTGTTGGATATAGAATACCTGCTTTCGACAAATGGGGTTTCCCGTGTGAGTCCCATCACTGATGTTGCAGACGCCCTTAAAAAAATTATGGAAGACAGGCCCGATTTTGCGCTCATAGAATATATCATTGGCCAACAAACAACTGTCCACCTGGCGATAGCGCTGCGGAAAATGAATGTTCCATTCTCTTTCGTAACGGCTTTAGCCGAGCCCTTTGAACTACCACCCATGTTGAAGGGCTCGCGTGTCCTCTCCAAACCCTATTCGCTCGACCAATTTAATTCGGTTGTGCATGACTTGCTGAAGTTAGTAGTCGGTCAGGACTAACCATGGTTTAGACTTTTGGCTTGAGGGTGCGTTTGCAATCCACGGTTAGGGCTTGGTTCGAATATCAACTCTGTCATATTGAGTGCCATCAACTGCCGCGATAATTTCCACATTAGGGAGATGAGAGCAGAGGTTCGCCAGCCATAATTTATCTTTGTTCCAAATTAAGAATTTCGCGGGCCTGTTTCCACGTCGCAGCAGGGCGGCCATATTTTTCGCAAATTGCGATCGTCCGTTTAACGAGAGCAGCGTTGGAAGGCGCAAGTGTATTCTTATCAATGCGCACATTGTCTTCCATTCCTGTGCGGGTGTGGCCTCCTTTTGCAATTGCCCATTCATTGATCACAATCTGCGCCGGGCCTATGCCTGCAGCACACCACTGCGCGTCCGGAGAGAAGCGTTTTAATGTTTCTATATAGAAATCCAAAATCTTTTCATCAGCTGGCATGGCATTTTTCACGCCCATCACAAACTGCACATAGAGAGGACCTTCCAGCCGTCCATCCCTTTGCATGGTTGCTGCTTGAACGATGTGGCTTAAATCAAATGCCTCAATTTCCGGCTTTACGTGATAGCTAAGCATTTCTGAAGCCAACCAATCCACAAGGTCTGGCGGGTTTTCATAAACCCGCGTGGGGAAATTATTTGACCCCACAGAAAGTGACGCCATATCTGGCCGAAGAGACAACATGCCACCGCGGGCCTGTCCGGCACCCGATCTACCGCCCGTTGAAAGTTGCACAATCATTCCCGGGCAATGTTTATCTAGACCTTCTTTCAACCTTGCAAAACGTGCCGGATCAGATGTGGGTTTGCCCTCATCATCACGTACGTGGCAGTGGGCAATTGCGGCACCAGCCTCAAAAGCTTCCTGTGTGCTTTCAATTTGTTCCGCAATGGTAATTGGCACCGCTGGGTTGTTCTCTTTTGTAGGAAGAGACCCGGTGATGGCAACGCAGATGATGCAAGGATTTTTTTTCATGATTTTGCTTCATTTGTTTTCACTATCAGGATTGCTACACTTTTGCACTTTGGCTATGCTTTTAGCTAGCGTTTTATGAAAGTATTAACTGTCTAGCTTCGGCATATCCGCTGGCTTATCAACCGCACTGATTTCACTTGGAGATGTTATGAATCACAACAATCCCATCCGCGGTGCTGTGTTTGATGTTGATGGCACGCTTGCACTGATGGATAAAGACAAGGGCACATATTCGGCACTACCCGGCGCGATAGATGTCGTCAATCAGTTGACTGCACGCGGGCTTCCTGTGGTGGCGTATACCAATGGCACCTTCTTTACGCCTGAGCACTACTATGCACCGCTGGCTGATGCAGGTTTGCATTTTGCTCCTGGTCATATTCTAACACCTGCTACAGTGGCTGCGCGGCAGTTAGTGGCGCTCGGGCACAAACGTGTGATGCTGATTGGCGCTGAAGGCACAAGAGTGCCGTTAGAGCAAGCGGGCATTGAAATTGTAGAAGCAAGATCTTGCGTGACTGATGTTGAAGTAGTTTTGTTGGCGTGGACCAAGGAATTTAATTCACAGCAATTAGATGCGGCCGCCCAAGCAATTTGGCGTGGGGCCAAACTGTATGCAACGTCGGTGGCCCCTTATTTTGCGGGTGCCAAGGGTAAATTGATGGGAATTTCTGGAGCGGCCGCGGCTGCTATCAATAACGCCACTGGTGTAACGGCAAAAGTGTTCGGAAAACCTTCTACTGCGGGCCTTGAGATTATCAGCGAGATCACCAATGTTCCATCGTCTGAAATGGTGGTGGTTGGCGATGACCCAAACTTGGAAATTGCTATGGCGCGAAAAGGGGGTGCATTTGCTGTGGGCATCACTACGGGTGTAGCAGATCACGCGGCGTTTAATGCCATTGAAGCTGATTTGCGCGCCCATGTGGTATTGCCTGATCTTCTTAACTTCTCATCGCATCAATGGATGAAATGATGATTGAGATAGTTGTTTTTCCTAGGAAAACGGATGCGGCAAGGGGTTCCGATTTGAACATCACCACATTCATCACTTGGCTGGGCGCCCATGCTTCCACGGCATTCAGCATGGCTTCAGCATTTGGAGTTAATGAAAATCGCGTGATTTTGGCACGGTCCGCAAGTTGCGGGGGTGCTGGTGTTTGACCGCTTTTGAACTGAAGGGCGGTGCTTGTGCTTCATCTTCAGAAAGGCGCAACAATTCGTTTGACCGATCAAAAATGCGCTCCGCCACAAGATGGATCACACCTTCAGGGCTGCGCTGAACCCGACCTTCAACCAGCATCAAGCGGGATCCCATAATTTCGCGGCGGAAGGTTTCAACCAGCTTGGGCCAGACCACCACATTGGTAATGCCAGCCTCGTCACTGAGCGTTGCGAAAACGACGCCAGCGTCTCCCGGCATCTGGCGGGTGAGAACAATGCCTGCGCATTTGGCTTTACTGCCGTTGCGAGCAATGTTGATTTCAGCACAACTTTTAACTCCTTCACTATGGAAAAGATCACGCAGAAAAACCATCAGGTGAGCTTTTAGTGAAAGCCGCAACATCTGATAATCGGCCAAGACATGTTCGCTGAGTGGCATCAGGGGCAGGGGCTCAATCTCTTCTTCTGGCTGCTCTTCTACATATTGAGCAGCAAAGAGTGGCAAGTCGCTGTCATCAGAAATGCGGCGCACCGCCCAAAGAATTTCACGCCGATCCATAGAGATGGATTGAAAGCTATCGGCTTCTGCCAGAATGACAAGAGCGCGCTTGGGCAATTTTGTGCGGCGCGCCACCACATGCACAGTGTCAAAACCATTGCTGCGGCAGGTTGCCAAAGTCTTGGCCCAATCCTCCCGAAAGCCATTCACTTGCCGAAAACCCAGTCGCAATGCCAACGCTCCATCGGCGCCCAGTTCAAGTGAATTATCCCAGGTGCTGAAATTCACATCCACATGGCGTGCTTCCACATCATGCTCTCTTGCATCACGCACAATTTCGGCTGGAGCGTAAAAGCCCATGGGCTGTGAATTTAATAGTGCACAGGCAAATGCCGCTGGGTGATATTTCTTGATCCAAGCCGAAATGTAAACCAAGTGCGCAAAGCTCGCCGCATGGCTTTCAGGAAAACCATAAGAGCCAAAGCCTTCAATCTGCTTGAAGCAGCGCTCGGCGAAATCTTGTTTATAACCACGTTCCACCATGCGGCCAATAAACATGCCTTTGAAGTTATTAATGGTGCCCACGTTGCGAAACGTTGCCATGGCGCGGCGCAGACCATTGGCCTCGCCCGCTGTAAATTTTGCCGCCACAATGGCAAGCTTCATGGCTTGCTCTTGAAACAATGGCACGCCCTTGGTTTTGCTCAACACATTAAATAACTCATCTGCTTCCCCATGCTCTGGTGATGGAGATGGATATTCAACAGGTTCAAGGCCGCTGCGGCGACGCAAATAAGGATGCACCATGTCTCCCTGAATGGGGCCGGGCCGCACCAAAGCCACTTCAATTACTAAATCATAGAACACCGCAGGTTTCAGCCGTGGCAGCATGTTCATCTGAGCGCGGCTTTCCACTTGAAACACGCCAATGGCATCAGCCTTTTGAAGCATTTCATAAACAGCCGGATCTTCACGTGGCACCGTGGCCAGATCATAGGGCTTGCCTTCATGAGTACGAATGAGATCGAAGGCCTTGCGAATGCAAGTGAGAATGCCCAGCGCCAGCACATCCACTTTCATCATGCGCAAGGTGTCAATATCATCCTTGTCCCACTCAATGAAAAACCGATCTTGCATCGTTGCCGGGCCAACAGGCACGCACTCGTCCAAACGATCTTGCGTCAGTATAAAACCACCAACATGTTGTGAAAGATGGCGCGGAAAACCGATTAATTTATTGGCCACTTTCACAGCCCGTGCCACCAGTGGATTATTAGGATCAAGCCTGCCTTGCCGCACTTGGCTGTCTTTCAACTGGCTGCCCCAGCCTCCCCAAACGCTGCTGGACAGATTGGCCGTCACATCATCAGTAAGGCCAAACACTTTGCCTGCTTCACGAATGGCACTTTTAGGGCGATAGCAAATGACCGTGGCCGCCAGTGCTGCATGGTGCCGACCATAGCGCTGATAAATATTCTGGATCACTTCCTCTCGGCGTTCATGTTCAAAATCAACATCAATATCGGGCGGTTCTTTACGCTCTTCGCTGATAAAGCGCTCAAACAGAAGATCAATTTGCATAGGATCAACCGCGGTTATGCCAAGCATATAGCAGACGGCTGAATTGGCTGCCGAGCCACGCCCCTGACAGAGGATATTCTCATTTTTGGCAAAGCTCACAATGTCGTGGACAGTCAAAAAATAAGGAGCAATCTCCATCTTGGCAATAAGTGCCAGTTCCTTTTCCAGTGCGGCGCGTACTTTTTCAGGAATGGTGCCATAGCGCCACGCCGCTCCCTGCCAAGTAATGTCGTTCAAGTGCTGTTGCGCGGTTTTACCTTTTGGAATGGGCTCGTCGGGATAGTTATATTTGAGCTGATCAAGCGAGAAGCTGATGCGATTAGAAAAGCGAATGGTTTCAGCAATGGCCTCTGGCGCTTGGTGAAAAAGCTCTGCCATCTCATCAAATGATTTTAAATGCCGTTCAGCATTGGCCTGCAGAAGCTGGCCCGCATCATTCAGAGCAACGTGTTCGCGAATGCACGTGACAACATCATGGAGCTCTCGCCGCTCAGCACAGTGATAAAGCACATCATTAGTGGCCAGCAGAGGCACACGGGCCGCCTGTGCGATGTGTTGCCAGTGCTGCAACTGGCGTTGATCATCGCCATGATAAGGCATGGAAATGCCCAACCAAATGCGTGTTGGGGCAACTTTACAGAGCGTAGAAAGAAGAGGTTTGATATCTTTGCAAGGGCCCTCATCCGGCCTTCGGCCACCTTCTCCCATGCCAACAGGCACGGTAGAAGGCACAACATTCGCCTTCTCCCATTTGCTCTTGCAAATGGGAGAAGGTCCCGAAGGGGGATGAGGGCCTTCCTCAAGTAAAAAATCCCTGTTCCAGAAATTGACCTCTGGCTCTTTCTGCATTTCGTTGTTTTGCGGCATTACAACAAGCAGTAAACCATCTTGCCATGCGAGAAGATCATCAAGCGTTAAAAAGCATTCACCCTTGGGCGCTCGCAATTTTCCTGCACTCAGCAATCGGCATAAATGACCATAGGCAGCTCGATCTGTTGGATAGGCTAGAATATCTGGTGTGCCATCAACAAAAACCAAACGTGAACCCACTAATAATTTGGGGCGGTCACCTTTGATCTCTTGCAAGGCCGCATAGGCCCGCACAACACCGGCCAGCGAGTTGCGATCGGCAATACCTATAGCGACATGTTCAAGCTGTGCCGCCGTCTCGATCAATTCTCTTGGATGCGAAGCACCCCTCAGGAATGAGTAATTGGTTGTCACCGCAATTTCAGCATAAGCCTTCATGCAAACACACCATGCAGGAACCACTGCGAAGTGGCATCATTACGATAGAGCCAATAGCGCTTTCCCTCATTGTCTTCGACGCGAAAATAATCACGCGCAGGCTGTGGCATTTCATGGCGCCACCATTGCATGGCGATACGTTCAGGGCCTTCACATTGCGCAACAACACGACGGGCTTTCCGCCAGATAAATTTTTGCGCACTTGCAAAGTCTATGGGTTCCGGCCGCGAAAATAACCGCAAAGCACGGCGCGGCGCTTCTTTTGCTTTTCGCGTTTCTTTCCAACCTAATTTTGAAGGCCGCATATGCTGCGCTGGGACAGTAACCCAAGCCTCCTCAGGAATATGTGTGTTATGCGGTTGGAAGGCGAGAATACAGTGGCCACCAAAACGTGTAGCCAAACGATCAACTAGAGAACTGATCTCAGCTTTAGCATTGATATTAGCGTCAAGATCGGCAGCCTCCAAAACCACACTTTCAATGCGAACCGCAGAAAGCCGGATGAGATCAAAACCAAAACCCGGATCAAGTGGATCGGCCAGCGTGTCCAGTTTCTCGCGAAACAGGCGATCAATCATGGCGGCATCACGCGTGGGCGCCCCCATCTCAATGGCAATGCGGCGCACCGCACCATCGGCACGAAAGAACACCGCTTCAAGATGGCGTGCGCCTTGCCCGTGTTGTTCCAATATTTTTGCAAGCGCTACAGTCAAAGAATTAAGCGTGGTGCGGATCACATGATCGGTGGCAACAGGCTCAGCAAAATTCTGTTCTTGCCAATAATCAGGCGGTGGTTTGCGCGGCGTAATCGGCTTTGTGGCATGGCCCAAAGCCTCATCTAAAATAGCCAGCATGGAAGCGCCCAGCCTTGCTACAAGTTCAGATCGTTTGCGCGCGGCCACTTGCCCTACAGTTTTTAAACCAGCACGGCGCAATGCATGAGTTGTTGTTGCATCAAGATTAAGTGCCTCAACGGGAAGTGGCCTCATCGCCTGTTCTTCGTCACCAGAAGCAATAACAACCCCGTCTCTGTAGCGCGCCATGGCACGCGCGGTTGCAGCAGTTCCAGCCATAGCCCCGCGCAGTGCGAAGCCTTGGGCCTGAAGAGAGCTTCGAATGCGATCAAGCATGGCCTGCTCGCCACCAAAAAGATGGCTGGCACCGGTCACATCCAGCAAAAGGCGGCGAGGCCCGTCGATCGCCACAAACGGCGTGAAGCGGTCGCACCAATCGGCAATCTGTGTGAGCAATTTTGCATCGGCAGAATCATTGGTGGGCACAACCTTTATATCAGGCAACATGGCCCGCGCATTGGCCAAAGGCTGGCCAATTACTAAGCCCAATGATGTGGCCTTGCGATCCACAGCCGAGAGCCGCAGCGCATTATCCACTTTTGCAACCAGCACCAAAGGGGGCGCATCCTGGGTTTTTGTGCGCCGTTGCAGCCGGTCAGTTGCCAGCCGTGGAAACCACAGTGCCACGATCCGCCGAGGAGCTTTGGAAGATACGCCCATTACAATTCCACTCCATAAACCAATGCCCGGTTTTTCCATGCCGGTTGCGAACAAGATCAACTTCAAAACTTGGGTAGCCCCAATCCTCGCTCTGCGTTTGCGAAGCGACACCCCGCACCAACCAGCGGGTTTCTGCCGTGCTGGCGTTGGGCTGGGCACTGAAACGCAAAAGAAAAATGGTGACAGATTTCTGCGCGGCAGCCAGTGTCAACCGCCTGCTTGCCATCATATCGAGGGCTTTCGGACTCCCCGAAATTTCAATCACCACCGCACCAAGTGCGACACAAGACAGCGCATCATGTGCGGCGCGAAGTCCATCGCCAGCATTGGCCACTGAAAGCAAAAATAGGCGCGCTGGGTCAAAACCAAGTTCAATCAGGCCCGTGGGCGAAAGTTCGCCAAACTCATGCCCTGAAAAAATCGGCCTGATCCAAAGCAGGTGTTTATCTGCGGCCACGCGCACCGTTAGCCCTGCGACAAATCCTGTCGCGGCTGCTTCATGGCCAATGGCTGCAAAAACCTCATGCAACACACCATGCATAAGCCCTCCTCTGAGAAAAAGATCAGCTTCGTCATGACCAAGAGGGGTGTGTGTGGGTGTTTGTATGAATTCAGGCTTGTTTATTAACGCCCTCAGAGCTGTGAGATTTTCAATTCGACACAGGTAAGCCTCTGAAACTGCATCAACTCCAGCCAAAGCTTGCGGGTGTGTGCAGATTGTTTGATTTAAGCTTTTCATGTGCCAAAGCAGCCCAAAGCATTGAATCGCATAACAAGGCGCTCTCGGACAGACGCGATGTCCGTGGTTTGCCAGAATGGTAAGATAACTTGCATAAAGCTAGATAGAAACAAAACAAGAACATTGTCAATATTCTATTCCCATCATACAAGAATTAATTTCTAGCAGCTCACGTCGGCTTACTCAAACCGAGCCTTAACCCGCTTAACCAGATCATCCCGCACAGCACGGTAGCTATCAAGGATCTGTTCACGTGAACCTGTCACATGGGATGGATCAGCAATCGGCCAACTTTCAACATCAATGGCCATAGTGCGGGCCATATCCTCAGCGCGTTTTTGCGCTTCAGGTGAGAGGGTAATCAATAAATCAAAAGCTGAATCTTCCAAGTCTTCAAAACTATGCGGGCGATGCTTTTTAAGGTCGATGCCAATCTCATCCATAATCAATCCCACAAATGGATCAGGGTCCCCTGCCGCAATGCCTGCTGATGCCACATAGACCTTGTGACCATGATAATGATGCATAATCGCTGCTGCCATGGGAGAGCGAATGGCGTTGAGCGTACATGCAAATAGAATTGCACTCGGCAAAGCCCTCGTCATGCGGTGCGCCATAAAAGTGCACACACCAAAGTGAACAAGCGCCGTGCCGTGTCAAAATCCATTTCAGCTTTGCCGTGAAGCCGCTCTTGCAGCAAAGAGCTGCCATCATTGTGCAAAGCCCGTCTTGCCATATCAATGGCCTCAATCTGCTGCGGGTTTGAGCCTTTGACAGCCATATTATAACTATCACAAATCTGAAAATAATCTTTCACAATGCGCCGGAAGGGCGAGAGTGAAAGCCCAATAGCAAAAGGCTTTTCATCAGCGCCCCGCACATCAAAAATCAAGCGACTGTCAATGCTGGAAAGATTCAAGTGATAGGGCCCGGCAATGCCATTGCTCAAACTGAAACTGTTAAACTCCAGCAAATCATGAATGGCCATTTTCCGGTCTTGCTCGGCCTCAGGCGAGGGGCTGTGACCGATGCTATCGTCAATATCAACAGTGCTGAGCCGATTATTGCGAGCCGTCATTTCAACCTGCATGTTCGGGTTGATGATCAGTCGACCAAGCTGGCCCCAAATCATTCATTGCGCAATCCAAACACTCTACTTCCAAACGAATGGAATGACCTGCAGAAAAAGCCAATGTCACAAAGCCCGAAGGCGCGCTTGTTTCAGTGTAGGTGATCGCCAACAAGGAAAGAATGGTATCACCGCTCGCATTGGCAAAGCCCAAGCGTTTCACAGAAAGCACACTATCAAAATGCAAGCCTGCGCGGCGGCGCAATTTTTCAGGCGCTGCATCCCATGCAAAGCGATTGCCTACAAAAGCAAAACGCCGACGCTTGCTGTTAAAACTCACATCGCTGAGTTTCAACACAGCATCCTGCATTTGCGCAGAAATTACCGCCAGATCATCACTATCCTGAGCCGTCAACCGTAACATGGAATGATCAATCTCCGGTCAACCGGGTAACATCAGCACCCACACCTTGCAGCTTTTCTTCCAGCGCTTCAAAGCCACGGTCTAAGTGATAAACCCGGTGCAGCATCGTATCGCCCTCAGCCACAAGGCCTGCAATGATCAAAGACACCGAAGCCCGAAGGTCAGTCGCCATCACATCCGCACCCGTAAGCTTGGTCACACCACGCACTTCCGCCATGTCACCATGCATATGAATATCAGCACCAAGGCGAGCCAATTCCTGCACATGCATAAAGCGATTTTCAAAAATCGTCTCACGAATATGGCTCTTGCCTTTTGCCATAGTCATCAAAGCCATGAATTGCGCTTGCATGTCAGTCGGGAAACCGGGGTAGGGGTCGGTGGTCACATCAACAGGCAAAATGCCGGAACCATTACGCTTCACCCGCACACCATCATTGGTAGTGGAAACATCGATGCCGGCCCGCTGCATGGTGAGGATCACATTTTCGATGGTGTCAGCCCGCGCCCCGCGCAGCAGCACATCGCCACCCGTCATGCCCACAGCCATGGCATAGGTGCCCGTTTCAATGCGGTCTGCCACCACAGTATGTTCAGCGCCATGCAAGCTGGTAACGCCCGTGATATTCAAAGTGCGGGTGCCGATGCCTTCAATCTTGGCTCCCATCTTAACGAGGCATTCTGCAACGTCAGTAATTTCAGGTTCGGTGGCACAGTTTTCAATCACAGTATCACCATGCGCCAAAACCGATGCCATCAAGGCGGCATGGGTGGCCCCCACGGTTACTTTTGAAAATGAGATATGCCCGCCTTTGAGTCCCTTTTTGGCCTTGGCGATGACATAACCTTGCTCAATCACACATTCAGCGCCCAGCTTTTCCATGGCCATAATGTGCATATCCACGGGCCTTGTGCCAATCGCACAGCCGCCTGGCAATGAAACCTTGGCTTCGCCCATGCGGGCGATTAGAGGCCCTAATACCCAGAATGAGGCCCGCATTTTTGACACGAGATCATAAGGGGCAGTGGTATCGATAATGGTCTTGGCTGAAATCTTCAGCGTTTCACCCGCAGCGCCGTGTTGGCCAGAGCGCTTGCCAGCAGTTGTAATATCAACGCCGTGGTTCTGCAAAATGCGCTGTAAGCGCATTCCGTCCACCAATCGTGGCACGTTATGAAGGGTCACAGTATCAGGCGTGAGCAGGGGAATAATCATCAGCGGCAAAGCTGCGTTTTTCGCTCCCGAAATATCAATCACACCATTAAGTTTATTGCCACCGCGAATGCGGATACGATCCATGAATCAAAGTCCTTGCTGAAATGCTACAAATTTGAGCCGTAACAAGCATAAAAGGCTGCATTGGGGCAACCCTAAATCGCGCGCGCCCTTAATCAGTGATTCTCGCAATAAAATTGCAGAACACACCCAGCAACCCACAGCCAAGCGCTAGGGATTGCGCGGAAACAACGGCAGCTGCCACATATATGGATGTTCCTGAAGCCATCAAAGCCCGATCCCAGTTGGGCAAAACGGCCGAAATCGGCATTGAATTCCAAACGCCACTGCTCAGCCACCCCCAGCTTTGCCACAGCAAAAGGCCCAAGGCCGCCAACCAAAACACAATCGCCAAAAGTGAAAAAATACCATGCAGCGCAGATTTAGCGTTCGACATTCTTGTCCCCTTTGGACTCAAGCTTCACCTTGGCCTGTTCCTTGCGCCGCTTAAGATTAGCCTTCAAAGCCACCGCTTCACGCTTCTTTCGCTCTAAACTCTTTTCAGGCAATTTTTTTTCGACCATGTTTAAAGCTACATCATGAAGCTCTATCAAACGCAAGTATTTTGAAATAATGAACACCATACCCGCATCAGGACAGTCCTATTCATGAAAATCACTTCCATCCGCCTCGGTGTAGATATCGGCGGCACGTTTACCGATGTGGTGTTAGAGATTGGTGATCAGCAACACTCCACCAAAGTTTTGACGACCAACGCAGCCCCAGAAGATGCCATCATCGAGGGCATGAAGCAGGTTTGCGCCAAGGCAAAAATTTCACCAACTCAAATCACCCAGATTATCCACGGCACCACGCTAGCCACCAATGCTCTGATTGAGCGGCGCGGCGCCAAGACAGCGCTAATTACCACCCAAGGCTTTCGCGACGTGATTGAAATGCGCACTGAATCACGCTTTGAACAATATGATCTGAATCTCGTTCTGCCAGAGCCGCTGCTGCCGCGCCAAAGCCGCTTCACTGTTTTGGAGCGCGTGAGCGCCAAAGGTGATGTGCTGGTGCCACTGCAAAGAGATGATGTGGAACGTGTTGTCGAAGATATTCGTCTTGCTGGTTACAACTCCGTTGCAGTTGGGCTCATCCATTCATACTTGAATGACGCACACGAAAAAATGATCCGCGAAGTGCTGGCTGAGAAATTACCCGGCGTGATGATCTCGCTCTCATCCGAAGTCTCACCGCAAATGCGCGAATATGAGCGCTTCAACACCACGGTGGCCAATGCCTATATCAAACCGTTGATGAAATCTTATCTCAGTCGCTTGGGCGCGCGTCTCAATGTGGAAGGTGTGACATGCAAAATATTTCTTATGCATTCCGGTGGTGGCATTATTTCAATCGAAAGTGCGGCTGAATTTCCGGTGCGGCTGGTGGAGTCTGGCCCCGCAGGTGGAGCCGTTTTTGCCGCCAACATCGCGGCGCGATTTGGCCTCGACAAAGTTCTGTCCTTTGATATGGGTGGCACCACAGCAAAGATTTGCCTGATCAAAAATCAAACGCCAAAAACCAGCCGCGTGTTTGAAGTAGCCCGCACTTATCGGTTTAAAAAAGGCTCCGGAATGCCGATCTCGATTCCGGTGATTGACATGGTGGAGATTGGTGCGGGCGGTGGCTCGCTTGCGCACGTTGATGCGATGCGACAAATCAGAGTTGGGCCCGAAAGCGCAGGCTCTGAACCCGGGCCCGCCTGCTATGGTCGAGGTGGCGTGAAGCCAGCGGTCACGGATGCGGATTTAGTTTTGGGCAAGCTCGATCCTGATAATTTTGCGGGCGGCTCAATAAAATTGAACAGAGCAAGTTCGGCATTGGCATTGGAGACTGTGCTTGGAAAAGCGCTGGACATGGATGCCCAAACCGCAGCTTTTGGCCTTGCCGAAGTTGTGGATGAAAACATGGCCAATGCAGCGCGTGTTCACGCTGTGGAGAATGGTGAGGACTTAGCAAATTATACAATGATTGCATTCGGTGGCGCAGCCCCGCTTCACGCGGGCCGCCTGTGTGAAAAACTGGGCATCACCCGCATGCTGGTGCCACAAGGGGCGGGCGTAGGTTCCGCCATCGGCTTCTTGCGGGCTCCTTTCAGCTTCGAAGCCAATCGCAGTGTTTATATGAAGCTCTCGCAATTTGCTCCCGCAGTCATCAAAACCCTGCTTGCAGATTTAGAAAAAGAAGCCACAAGTTTTGTGCGCTCCTGCGATGCCGTTGCGCCTATCAATGCCGAATTTAAAGCTTACATGCGTTACAAGGGTCAAGGTTGGGAAATCCCCATTGTGCTAAGCGTCGAGCAAGCCCGAAACCCAGATGTGGCAACGTTCCAAAAATTATTTGAAACCGATTATGCAGCTTTGTTTGGCCGCACGGTCGAAGGCATGGAAATTGAAATCACGGTGTGGGCGGTCAATGCCACAACACCCACTGAAAAAGTGGCCCCTGTTGCGTCCTTGCCCAATCCCTCCGCAGCAGAAATATTCAGTACACGGATATTATTTGATGCAGGGCTTTCAAAAGTGGTCAACGCTTCAGTCATTCACCGAAATTCCCTGAAGCCGGGCCAAACGGTGCAGGGACCAGCCATTATTACTGAAGATGAAACCACCATCATCGTGCCATCCAGCCGCAACGCTGTGGCGCAAGCCGATGGCACCATTGATCTCACACGGAAGGTTTAAACCATGACAACAACTGTCGCCAATCAAGTCATGTGGAACCGCCTCATTTCCGTGGTCGAAGAGCAGGCCCAAGCTTTGGTTCGCACCGCGTTTTCCACATCAGTGCGGGAAGCAGGCGATCTTTCTGCTGGCGTTTATGATCTCGCGGGCCAGATGCTGGCCCAAGCCGTAACCGGCACGCCCGGTCATGTGAATGCCATGGCAGATGCTGTGGGTCATTTCATCAGGCGCATTGGCCGTGAAAATATTTTTGAAGGCGATGTCTACATCACCAATGATCCATGGGAGGGCACCGGCCATCTGCATGATATCACCGTGGTAACACCGTCTTTTCATAAAGGTGCGCATGTTGGTTTTTTCGCCTGCACGGCGCACATCGTCGATATTGGGGGGCGCGGCTTTGGCGCTGATGCGGCCAGCGTTTATGAAGAAGGCCTCTATATTCCCATCATGAAGCTCGCGACACGCGGCGTGGTTGATGCAACACTGATTAAAATCGTGCGCGGTAACGTACGTGAGCCTGATCAGTTGGTGGGTGATATCTATGCACTCGCCACCTGCAATGAAATCGGCCACCGCCGCCTCATTGAAATGATGATCGAGTTTGAATTGGATGATCTTGCGGGCATCAGCCATTTCATTCTGGATAATTCGCGCCGCGCCACATTGGAGCGCATTGCTGCCTTGCCGCGCAGCACGGCCACTGGGGCCATGACGATCGATGGATTTGACACACCCATCGAATTGAAAGTGAAGTTGGAGATTTTCGCCGATCGTATTGTTTCAGATTTCACTGGAACATCGGGCCTCGATAAAAAAGGCATTAACGTGCCTTTGGTTTATACCAAGGCCTATGCGTGCTACGCGTTGAAATGCGCCATCGCACCAGAAATTCCAAATAACGCAGCATCGCTTGCGCCGTTCGAAGTGGTGGCACCCGTCAATTCCATTCTCAATGCGGTGCATCCAGCACCAGTAGCGCTGCGCCATGTTATTGGTCATATGATTCCAGATACAGTTTATGATGCGCTCGATAAAATTCTACCGCATCTGGTGCCCGCTGAAGGGGCCGGTTGCCTCTGCAATTTTCAAGTCTCTTTGCGCCCCCGCATGGATCAACCCGCACCAGAAGGCACAGTGCGGGCCGAAGTTCTCACCTTTAACTCAGGAGGCGCAGGGGCGCGCCCAACTGTTGATGGTCTTAACGCCACGGCTTTCCCATCGGGTGTGATGACGATGCCGATTGAAGCCACGGAACACACAGGCCCGGTGATTATCTGGAGGAAAGAACTGCGCCCTGATTCAGGAGGCGCTGGAAAATATCGCGGTGGCCTAGGCCAGTTTATGGAAGTGGGTGCCGTGAAAGGCCACGAGTTTGATTTCCAAGCGATGTTTGATCGCGTCGATCATCCCGCCCGTGGCAGGCAGGGCGGAGCCAATGGCGCTGCCACCACTATCGGTCAAGATGACGGCACGAAAATGCGAGGGAAGGGCAAGCAATTTGTGGCCCACGGCAGGCGCGTCATGCTGGCATTCCCCGGAGGTGCGGGTTATGGCAAAGCGACTGAGCGCGATCCTGCATTGGTGAAACGCGATTTATCGCGCGGCTATATTTCAGCTGAAGCTGCAAAACACGATTACGAATTGAGTGATGCTGAAATCAAAACTGTTCTGGATTCTGTGAAACGCGGGGAAACTGTTTGATGTCTGAAACAATAATTCGGTTTGCGGAAGCAAAGGATGAGATGCGTTGGCGCGAACTTTGGGCAGGCTACGTCAAATTCTATCGTGCAGAAGTTGCCGATGATGTAACCGCCAATACGTGGAAACGCATACTCGATTCCGAAAGCAACATTGATGCCTTGGTTGCTGAGCGTGATGGTGTTGTCATCGGCATTTGCAATTATGTTTTTCATGATCACACATGGAGCAAGCAACAGATTTGTTATCTGCAGGATTTATTTGTGGACCCCAATGCGCGCGGCGGTGGGGCTGCAAAAAAGCTCATTCTTGCATGCGAAGAAAAAGCCAAAGAAAAAGGTGCATTCCGCATTTACTGGCAAACCCAAGAATATAATGCAGCGGCCCGTTCGCTTTATGACACCATCGTTCCACGCTCGTCATTTATTGTCTATCGCAAAGGCCTATAACACTATGCAAACACCAAAGCATAAGTCATATGATGTAGTCATTATTGGTGGCGCTATGTTGGGTTCATCAACGGCGTGGTTCTTGTCGAACAACAAAGATTTCACAGGCAAAGTTTTGGTGGTGGAGCGCGACCCCACCTATGAATTTGCGGCAACCTCGCTCACCAACAGTTCCATCCGCATGCAATTCAGTGAGCCCATCAATGTGAAAATTTCGCAATTTGGTGCGGATTTTGTGAAGAACTTTAAAACCTATATGGGTGGCGGGCCGGAGCTGCCGCAGCCCATCATCCAAAGTTTTGGCTATATGTATTTGGCTAACACGCAAAGCTTTGCCGATCAATTGAAAATTGATCAAAAAATGCAAAGTGAATGTGGGGCAGGCACCAAACATATGACGCGCGATGAGATTGCCGCTGCATATCCCTTCTATCAACTGGATGATATTATTGCGGGCAATCATAATCTCATCGATGAAGGTTACTTTGATGGCGGCACATTGTTTGATTGTTGGAAACGCCAAGCCAAACAAAAGGGCGTTGAGTATATTCACAATGAAGTTGTGGCCATGGCACGGGCTGACAATCGCATCGAGTCAGTGACGTTAAAAAGTGGTGAGATCATATTGTGTGGCACAGTGGTCAACTGCGCAGGCACACGTGCGAGTTTAATTGCAGGCATGGCTGGCATAAAAATTCCGATAGAGCCCCGCAAACGCATGACGTTTATCTTTGATGCAGAAAAGCCGCTGGACCGTGATTTGCCGCTGACAATTGATCCTTCCGGCGTCCATATGCGCTCAGAAGGAAAATATTATATGACGGGTGGCCCTCCTGATGATGACTGTGCTGTGGATCATAATGATTTCGACATGGATCATGAAATTTGGGAAAGTAAAATTTGGCCAGCAGTAGCCAACCGCATCCCACAATTTGAAGCTATTAAAGTGATCAATTCCTGGGCAGGTCATTATGATTATAATGTGCTCGACCAAAATGCCATTCTCGGCTCCCACACGCAGATTAAAAACTTTATGTTCTGCAATGGTTTTTCTGGCCATGGCTTTCAACAGTCGCCCGCCATGGGGCGCGGGCTTTCAGAATTGATCACCTATGGTGAATTCCGAACACTCGATCTATCGCCCTTCAGTTTCTTGCGCATCGAGCGCAATGAGCCCTTTATGGAAAAAGCAATTATATGAAAAAAATCGTTCTCACCGGTGCCGCAGGCAGGCTCGGTTCCTATTTGCGCGAACCCTTGACGAAGATGGCTAAGCAACTGGTGTCGTCCGACATTAAGCCAGATATTGGCAAACTCTATCCCGGTGAATCTTACGTGTCAGCCGATCTCACAAAGTTAGATGACATGATTGCGCTGCTCAAAGGTGCAGACATGGTGGTGCATTTCGGTGCCATTGGTGATGAAGCGCCGTTTGATCAAATTCTCGGTTCCAATATAATTGGCGCTTACAATGTGTGGGAAGCGGCCTCGCAAAACAAGCTCCGCCGCGTGGTCTATGCCAGCTCCATCCACGCCGTTGGTATGTATCCGAAAAACCAATTCATCGGCACTGATGTACCGCATCGCCCAGACTCATTTTATGGCCTCGCCAAGTGTTTTGCCGAAGATCTGGGCAGTCTTTATTGGGATAAACGTCAACTGGAATCTGTGTGCTTGCGCATTCTCTCCTGCGCAAATGTCGGCAATGCCCGTGCTGTTGGCAGCTGGCTGTCTTATGAAGATATGGTTCATTTGGTGCAAAGGGCCATCGATACCCCGATTACAGGTTTCAGCATCATATATGGCGTATCAAACAATGATCGCGCGCCCGTCGATAATGCCAATGCGCAGTTCCTTGGCTTTCGCCCGAAGGACAACGCGGAGCAATTTGCCGAAAAGATTTTCGCCGCAGCCCCGGTGCCTGATCCAACTGATAAAGGCCAAATGTGCCATGGCGGACCATTTGCCTCTGTGGAGCTTGGTCACAGCGGTGTTGCCACTATGAACATCATAAATGACGTAAAAAAAGTTTAAGCGCTTTTGGCTTGGGCAACACGCTTTCCCAGCCAATCTTTAACGTCTTGGGCTTTCATGTTTTCGCCCAAATACTGGCGCATCGAGACCAAATCGCATGCAGGCACAGGGTGACAAAGGTGATAGCCTTGCACTTCTTTGCAACCGGCTAAAGTGGCAAAAGCAAAATGTTCAATCGTCTCAACACCTTCAGCTATAACGGGCACATTTAACGCTTCGCCAAGGCCCACAACCGCTTTGAAAATAGCATCGGCGCGCCCGTTACTTCCTGTTTGCTGGATGAAAGATCCATCAACTTTGATCCGGTCAAAGGGGAAGGAATTGAGCAGCGATAACGACGAATAACCCGTGCCGAAATCATCCAACGCAATAGAAATTCCCATCGCCTTGATTTGCCTCAAATTGTGTAAAGCCCGCGTGAGATCATAGATGAGAGCAGTCTCTGTCACCTCAAGTTCCAGCCGCGCCGCGACTACACCCGTCTCTAAAATGATGTCCCTAACCAAAGCAACAATGCTCGGTTGGCAAATGGCTTTGGCCGAAATATTAACAGCCAATCGCGGTATCCAATTGTTTGCCGCTAAAAATGTGCAAGAGCGTCTGAGCACCCATTCATCAATTTCGACAATCAGCCCCGTTTCTTCCGCTAAGGGTATAAATTCAGCGGGCGAAATATTGCCACGAACCGGGCTCTTCCAACGCAGCAAGGCCTCAAATCCGGCCAAGTTGCCCTTGTCGACTTCAAATTGACCTTGCATGCTGAGTGAAAGTTCGTCGCCTTTAATGGCGTGAATTAATTCATGCGCCAGCTGACGCCTATGCCTGATGAACTGATCCATCTTGGCATCAAACATGCAAATTGGCTCACCCACTTTGGCTTTGCCGCGATACATTGCCAAATCGGCATTGGCCAAAAGTTCTCGCCGATTGCTTCCGTGTTTCGGATAGAGGGCTACACCAACACTCACACCAGCGGTGATAATTTTCGATTCCCAGTTTAAAGGTTCCGACAAGCAAGTAACAACACGCTGTGCCAAGTCCATAGCCGAATTGCTGTCTGAATCACTTTGAATGAGAACAAATTCGTCGCCACCCAAACGCGCCACATATTCTCGTTCGGTAAGAACTGTCTTCAGCCGCACTGCGGCGGATTTCAAAATATGATCGCCAGCCGCATGGCCAAAAAGGTCATTCACTTCTTTGAAGCGATTAAAGTCAAACAAAAGAACGGCAAGTTTTTTGGTTGCCCCAGATGCAGCCGCGATGCTGACATCCAGATAGTCGTTAAAGGCCAGCCGATTGGGCAGTTCGGTCAATGCGTCTTGCATAGCCACTTTGCGGATTTTGTCTTCGGCTAGCTTTCGGGCCATTAAGTCATTCACGCGTTGCGTCACATCATGCAGCGCCAAGATTGATCCACCATCCGGCAATGGTGTGACATGAGATTCAACGATGCAATCTCCCACCACAATGTCGCGCTCGTCAGATTCAGCGGCAAGTGCCCTTAGCTTGGTAAAGCGTTCTGGGTCACTGCCAAAAGCCTTCTCAGCGAATGCCAGAAATTGCGGGTTCCATAATGTAATTTTCCCGTCAACGTCAAGCACCGCAATTCCGGATTCAGTGCTGCGCAACACAGTTTGCAGCAAGCGTTGTCGGTCAGCGTGGGCTAAAGCATAGCGCACCGATCGATCTAGCACATCCGCAGTGATGGAGGTTTTTGAAACAAAGTCCGATGAGCCAGCCTTCAGTGCAGCATTGTCAATCAGCTGATCAGAAATGCCGGTCAACAGGATGATGGGCGTGTCAATGCCAGCGCCACGCACACTGTTGATGAAGTCAATCCCGGTAACCGCGCCAAGTCGATAATCACTGAAGATGACATCAAAACTGTCTTGCGCCAGTTTTGCCATCGCTGTCAGCGCTGAAGATGCCGTTGTCACCGCATAGCGTGTTCCTTGAACGCCATTCAATGCGTCAACAATGAGGTAAATATCATCCTCATCATCATCCACGACAAGCAGCTTTATGGCCTTACCCGGTATCATTCTTTGTACTCAACCCCCGTTGATGAAAAGCTTAACCGAACTTGCGTTCCGCTTGCTCTTGGTTGAAGCGAACATTTTTGGCTTCAAGCAATTTGCGAATGTCTGAAAGCTTTCTGAGGCTGGCGATTTCAGGCATTGTAAAACGCACATGAAATGCATTTTCCATTGCGAACACAACTTCGATGTGGCGCAAAGAATCCCACTTCGGAGTATTCTGCGCATTTGAATCTTCGTTCAATTCTGAAGGATTGACGCCCAGTACATTGCCAATGAGTTGATAGAGTTGCATGATTAAATTTCCCTGTTTTGTTTATGAAAAAATACGGTTACGAACAGCTTCGGGCCAACGCGCAGGCTCAAAACCATGTTGTGTAAATGCAGCAAGAACCCAACGTTCGATGCCAAGGCCAACGCAACCTGTTTGTGCAGGTTCCCCATTGGCGCAGGTAAAATCAAAGCGCTTGCCAAAGAAATTGCCGTGGAGATTGATTGATCCACAAGCCAGCATTTTTTGGCTGCCATCGTTGCCTAGGGCAGGAATTTTGATTTCATTCTTCACTTCCTGTGCTGCCTGCCAGAACTTTTTGGCAGCAGAAACAGTTGCGAAGAACGGATCGGTTGCGGTTTGCACTTGGCAATCAATATCTATGAATGAGGCCAACTCTTCTACGATTGGCAAGGCTTTGGCACGGCAGCTGCGCACATAATCTTCATCGCCAACAAACACCAATTCGCGAACGTTGAATTCGTAAAGGCGGTCGAGGCCATTAATATTGCGTGACTCGTAGCGGAACACACGGCCGAGCCATGTGTAGCATTGACCTTCAACAAATTTCTGCCCTGTGAGTGTTGGGTAGCAAGGGAAGCAAGCCGCTGGATTTAAACACATTCCATCATGGTGGATGTGCTCTTGCTTTGGCATCAAGGCACCTTCTGAGCAGGAGTTGGCCAAACGGAATTCTTCGATGGCATCGAAATCTTCAACAACGTTGCCAACAAAGGTCACAGCATTGGGATGCGAGTCAAAATAGCCGCACTTGTGCAAAGTGTCGGCATCAATCATCGCGGGGTAATGTCCATCAATGGCATTAAATGCAGCGTGATAAAGTTGGCCCGATTTTTCGTTGATCAACTGCGCAAGTTTTAAAACTGGACCGCTATAGGCCACTTGACCTTTGCCATAATCGTGCATCCACCCGCGCTCAACTAAACCGTCATTCACACCAATCTGATAGGGTCCTGTGTCTTTGCGTTTTGTGTCCACAAAAACTTTAATTTCAAAACCAGAAACTTGGCGAACCATCACAGCCAAAAAGCGTAACGCCTTATCAGTGGCCACTTGAAGATCAGCACCAGGCCTTGTTACAAGGCGTGCAGTTTTTCCATCGCTGTTGACAATGATGCGATCAATCATTGGTGAAACGAAAACCGATTCCTTTTCAATATCGCCCGCAACCTCGCGGTCAACTTCGCGCGGTAATTCCAACGCAATCTCGGTAAAATCTTTCATATGCATATTCATTTTCAAGCCCTTCCCTTAGAATTTGTAATATAGAAAACTGGATCCGCTACCGATTGAGGTGAGCGCGACGGTGAATAAACAAGCACTCACGAGTGCCGTGCCAATGGCAGGACGCCATGCCAACAGGCCAGCATCAAGTGCCGATGTTACAGGCTTCACATCAATGGCCGGCCAATCATGGTGCAAGATTTGCTGCGTGTTTGGAAACAGCATTGTAATTGCGCCGTATAGAACCACCATCGACAAGGCCTGCGCACTGTCCAGCACCAAAGTTCCAGTGCCCGGTGAAGCAAGGCCCAACATGTTTGAGTAAATGCCAATTGCTGCTGGCACGTCGGCCGCACGGAACATCACAAGCCCCGAGATCACAGTCACCAATGTTATAGCCCAACCTAAGACAGCAGGCAGCTTGATGGCGGAGAATTCACGCCAAGCCAAGAATGTCGCAATAGCAACGCCGTGCAAAAGACCATAGAGAACGTAGTTCCAACCTGAACCGTGCCAAACGCCTGCAACCAAGAAGGTGACAGTTGAAGGCATGGCGGCCACCAAGACAAAACGACCAACCCGACCAAAGCCCCATTTGGAACTATTGCGCATGCCTTTCATGGCTAAGCCAGAGTAGATATAGTTGGTGAAAAACCGTGTCATGGTCATGTGCCAACGACGCCAGAATTCTGAAATATTTGTGCTCTTGAAAGGTGAATCGAAATTCAGTGGCAACTTGATTCCGAAAATGGTGCCAATGCCAATGGCCATGTCTGAATAGCCAGAGAAATCGAAATAGAGCTGTAAAGTGTAACACACAGCACCAATCCAAGCGAGTGAAGGGCTGAGCGTAACCCCTGCAGCGGCCCCATCAAACACCTGGTTTGCAAAGGGTGCAATTGTATCTGCGAGAACAACTTTCTTGAACAAGCCCATACCAAACATGGTGAGCCCCACAATCAATCGACGCGCATCAAAGGCTGGCTGCTGCGGATTATCCAGCTGCGCCATCATTTCCTGTTGCATCACCAATGGCCCTGCTGTCACACACGGAAAGAAGGCTGCAAACACCACATATCTTGCAATGTCATGCTTCAGCAATTGGCCATTGAACGCGTCAATCAAATAGCCAATTTGGATGAAGGTGAAAAATGAAACCCCAAGCGGAACCAAAATATCATGGTGGGCAAAACCAGCACCCGTAGCTTGATTGGCAAGATCAATGAAGAAATTGGTATATTTGAGATAGCCCAAAATCGCGAGATTGATACCAATACTTCCCAAGAGTGTATTGCGCGCAACTTTTGGATTATTGCCAAGGCAGGCAATCACATTGCCTGCGCCATAGTTGAAAGCCAAGGAACCCAACAGAATAATCAATAAGGAAAAACCCCACATGGCGTAAAATGCGAGCGATAGAACGGCCAGAAAATTAATGGCCCATTGCCACCCGCCCAACCGATGAGCCAACAAGAAGCCCAAATAAGAAATTGGCAAAAACAGCAGAATGAATTGATAAGATGTGAATGACATTATTTCTTAGACCTTGCTTGGTCGACGGCAGCAAATTGTGCCAACACTTTGCCAATGCAGCTTGGATTTGAATGTTCGGCATCAATAAACATTGAAGGGTCACATCCCACTTCATAGGGATTGAAACTTCCTAAGATTGGCATGTCACGTTCTCTCGACCAGCGCTGAACCAATGCGTCCAATTTCGCGAGGCCTTCCGCAAAAGGAGTGCCCTGAATACGATCATAAAAAAGTGGATTGTATGGAGGATGCGTCAGGTAAACTTGCACGCCTTGGGCCTTCAAGTAATCCAAGAGGTGCTCGAAGGCTGCTATGCCCGCGGGGTCCAAATTCAAAGTATTATTCTTGCGAAGCTCCACCTGCTTTAAAACTTCAGACAGTGCGCGCTCTTGAGTGAAAAATTTTAGGTGGTTCCTCGACCAAACAATTGATCCATCTGGCAACAGCGTATCGAGACTATCAAATTGACGCTCAGTCGTTGCATGAGGATGCTCTTTGGTAGTGTACCAACGGGTAAGATTGTCAAACAGCATTGAAATCGAAAACAGTGCTTTGATGCGATTGATCGGCAGCGACGCCCAATAGCTTTCTTTTTCAATTCCCAAACGATCCGCCATGTCGCGGTAAAATGGAATGCCAGGTTCCCAAAGGTAATCTTTTCGATCGGACAAAGATGTAAACTGCAAGTCGCGAACAGCGATCATCATTTTTTTAGGAAGACGGTTATGGCGCACCAGCATTTCGGTAACTGCCAGCGGATCTTCCCAATAATCGCGGTGAACATGCGCATTGTACATATTATAACCGGGCAGTTGGTCGGCATGCGCTTCCTGCCATTGGCTGGCGCCAAGAATTACAACATCTGGAGTTGATGTTAATCTTGCTATCGTTTCATCTTTTAGATGGCGAACATTCAGATTGAGATCAAACACAGCGTAGTTTTGGCCACGGCTAAAAGCTTCAGCAGCTGGAACCATGCCGTCATCGGCATACATTTCCGGTCCGTAAGTTTTGTTGCCATTCCAAACACCAGCCAAACCGGCCAGTGTGGCCACCAAAAACGATAATGCAAAGAGTGAGGGCTTGAATCCTTTTGCCACTTTCGGCGCAGCTGTTGCTACCGAGGCAGACCGTAACTCACTGAAATTTAAACTAAGATTACTCACTCGACTTCCCCGCAACTTATCTATGGTTGTAGGGGCTAGGGTGGTAAATAATGGTAAAAGTCAGTGTGTAAAATGCCTGCTGCACCAACAATCCATTCGACATAGTAAATTTAATCTTACCAGAATGGAGCAGCAGGCCTTGCGTTAAGCGGTGGCAAATACGCCTTCGTTCGAGCGGCTGCGACGCACAATAAAGCTCAAAACCAGAGGCGCTAAGAAAATTGGTATTTGTGAAATACCAACATAGACTGCCGTATCTTCAGAAGACACGCCTGACAATAAAACAAATCCCAATCCAACATTGCGAAAGCCACTGACGATGCTGGCGGTAATAGCATCATTGATGCCCTGCCTGAACATGACCACAGCTGTGAGATAGGCCATGCCGGCGCCCAGCGAAATCACCACCAAAAGATAAAGAACAAATTGGTTGAAATGATTCCAGAATAAATCTCGTGCTGGCCCCACAATTCCCAGGCCAAACACGATTAACGCTAAAATAGTCAAGCGACGTGACGCGCCTTCAAATGTCATCACCAACTTTTCGGGGAATGCTCTGGCAAATCCCATATAGACCAGAAACAGGCCAAGTGGAAGCGCCAGAAAAATAACACAACGATTGAGAAAGCTCATCACATCGATGTTCACTGATGAATGCATGACCAAGGTGAAAAATATGAAATAAGATATCGGCATTAAGAATGTGGACAGGATCATGCATTGCAAAGCACGCTGTTTGTTCACCTGCAAAAGTTCGGCAAATGTTGGTGATGCAAACAGCGATCCTGCCGATGCAGTTGTCACCATCAACACGGTTATCAATGGGCTAATTCTTGCTAAGTGAGCGGCTGCAACCACAATGGCCGGCAATACAAATAATTGCCACAAAACCACGCGCCACACGTTGCGATCAAGACTGAACACCTGTTCAAAATCAAATCGTCCCATTGGAATAAGGGATAAAATGATCATCACTAAAAGACTGGCCGATGTAAATTTTTGAAATATTTCTGAAATTCCGGGTACTAAAAAACCCATCAGGATTGTGCCTGCCAATAGCCAACATACAATCGAACGTTCCGTCGTACTCAACATGTAAAAAGCCTAACAAACAAAAATTACTACTTTCAATCTCTTACAGTTGAATCGTTAATAATAGAAAAATCAAATTTCCTGCCTTTAACCGTGTTTCTTTCACCTTTCTTTCAGAACTCGTGTGTCATAACGCCGTAATTGGGGATAATTTGATGAACAATTCAGAAAATCGTGTGACGTACCTTCCTGATGTTGCTGGTAAAGACATGCAGATGGAAGCGCTCAACACGTCTGGTATGGAAATAGCGGATGTCTTTGCAGGTGCCGACATTGGCTTGGCACTTTTTGACTCAGGCCTTTCCTTGCTTGCCTGCAATGCGCTTTACAGATCACTGTGCGGTTACCAAGCATCGGAAGCGAGTTCAGGAAAAAATTTGCGTGAATTGATCCGCATTTCCTATAACCGCATGAACGTGCCTCAAGCTGAAATTACCGATAAAATTGAACGGATTGTAACAGCTCTGGTTCCGGGCACCGCTTATACATTCCGCTATTCAGCACCAAGTGGCAGTGTTGTTGAAGTGCGCCGCCGCAGGTTACCCAACGGCACCGTGGTTGAAACAGCCCGTGAAATTGATACACCAGCATCAGGTGTTGATCTTAGCACCCAGTTTGAGATGATCGCCGAAAAATCGCGTTCACGCCTCACTCATGCACTTGACGTAATGGCCGACGGTTTTGCGCTCTATGATGCATCAGATCGATTGGTGCTCTATAATAAGAAATATGTCGATTACAGCCCATTGGCCGCAGATATTATCGCGCCGGGCATGGCCAAAGTTGAATTGTTGCGCGAGTCCACTCGCCGTGGCGCATTCGTTTTGAATGGCCGTTCACCTGAAGAATATGTGGCCTGGCGTTTAGAGCGGCACCGCAATCCAACAGAACCTGTTGAAGTGCAGCAAACGGATGGTCGCTGGATTCTGATCACCGAAAAGCGCACCGATGATGGTGGCATCGTTGGCACGCGTTCAGACATCACAGAGCTAAAATTGCGCGAGCTTGAAATGCTCCGCATTTCACAACAGCTGCACGCCAAGAACCTTCATTTTGATATGGCCTTGAGCAACATGGTTCAGGGCCTTTGCATGTTCGATAAAGAACAGCGATTGATCGTGGTGAACCGGCGCTATTTAGAGATTTACGGCTTCTCTGCAGAGATCGTAAAGCCAGGCATCACGTTGCGTGGGTTGATGGAATACAGCGTCAGCTTAGGCAACTATACAAAAGAAGAAGCCGATAAGGCCTTGGCAGAACGCAATGATCCTGCTCGCCTCAGCACCCGCACAACAATTAAACAGCGCCTGAAAGATGGTCGTATCATTGCGGTGATGAACGAACCGATGCCAGATGGTGGCACCATTGCCACCTATCAAGACATTACTGAAGTGGAAAAGAACGCTGAGACGATGCTGCTTTACACGCAGAAGCTTGAGCATTCAAACCGTGAACTGATCGATTTTGCCTATGTGGCTTCGCACGACTTGCAAGAACCGCTGCGCAAAATTGAAGCCTTCGGCGATCGACTGATCAAAAAATACTCCGACATTTTGCCGGACGATGGTAAAATGTTTGTTGACCGTATGCATAATGCGGCAAGCCGCATGCGCCGCCTGATCAATGATCTGTTGTCGTATTCTCGTGTGACAACCAACGCCAAACCATTCCAGCCTGTGGCACTTGGTAATATTCTAAATGATGTTTTATCTGATCTGCAAATTCGCATCGAAGAAAACGAGGCGACTATTGAGGAAGGTCAATTGCCGACGATTGAAGGCGATCCAACTCAATTGCGTCAGCTCATTCAAAATCTTTTAAGCAATGCGCTAAAGTTCAAGAAGCCAGATGTGAACCCAATCATAAAAATCAATTCAACTGAAACGGTCGGGGAGAAGGGTGAGGCGCTGTTGGTTATCACAATTGAAGACAATGGCATTGGCTTTGATAATCAATTCAAAGATCAAATCTTCACAATCTTCCAGCGTCTGCACAGTCGCAACGAATATGAAGGCACCGGCATCGGCCTTGCCACCTGTCGAAAGATTGTTGAGCGCCACGGTGGGTTCATCGTCGCCCATGGTGAGCCCGGCGAAGGTTCAAAATTCACAATAACAATTCCACAAAAACAAGATTCTTTGGAGCAATTGCAATGATAAAATCCAACTTCCCAATTCGCATTGTCGTGGCTGATGATGATGCTGATGACCGGATGATGATCCGCGATGCCTTTGAGGAATCGAAATTGGGCAACCCAATCGATTTCGTCGAAGATGGAATGGAATTGATGGAGTACCTCAAGCGTGAGGGCAAATATTCCAGCCTTGCTGGGCAGCCTTATCCTGGCTTCATTTTGCTCGATCTCAACATGCCACGCAAAGATGGCCGGACTGCGCTGAAGGAAATTAAAGAATCCGCTGAGTTGCACCGCATTCCGATCGTGATACTGACAACTTCCAAAGCTGAGGAAGACATTATCAAGACATACAATTTGGGCGTGAATTCATTTATCTGTAAGCCAGTGTCATTCGATAAACTGGTCGATATTGTGAAAACTGTTGGACACTATTGGATACAAATTGTAGCCCTGCCACCAGAATGCCAGCGCGCAGCCGCATAAACTGCAGCAATATAGAAATAAAAAAACCGACCATTTATGATGGTCGGTTTTTTTGTACATAATTTTTTGCTCGTTAGCTTGGCGGCAACACATGCATCATCTGGTGCGGCAACCATGTTGCCAAGCCGGGGAAAGCAATAATCACAAACACCATGCCCAACATGATCAGATACATGGGGAAAGACCAAGCCGCAATTTTGAAAATATTATGCCCGGTCATGGCTTGAAGAACAAACAGATTGAATCCGATAGGGGGCGTAATCTGAGCTTTTTCAATCACCAATACCATGAATATGCCAAACCAGATCATATCGATGCCTGCAGCCCGCAACATGGGTTCAATCAGTGGCAGCGTTAAAACGATGCAAGAAATACCATCCAAAAAGCCACCTAGAATAGTATACAGCAGAAGCAACACCATCAAAAGACCAAAGGCCGAAAGGTGCATGGTGGCAACCCAATCTGCCAGCAGATTTGGCAATTCAGTATAGCCCATCGCCAGTGAAAGCGCAGACCCTGCAAGCAGCACAAACGCAATCATGGCCGATGTGCGTGTGGCCGCCATCAAACTGTCGATGAAGTTTTTCCAATTGAGCGTGCCTTGCCACCAAGCCAGTGAGAGTGCACCTGCCACACCCAAGGCCGCAGCTTCTGTCGCGGTTGCAATGCCAACAAACATTGTGCCCAACACCAACGACATGAGCAAGACAACGGGGATTAATCGCCGCGTCGCATAGATTTTTTCACGCCAGGTTGTAATTGGTTCTGGCGTTGGGTTAAAGTCTTTCATAAATGTGCAAGTAATCGCAACGTAAGCCGTAAATATTGCCGCCAAAACCAGCCCGGGAATAATGCCCGCAATGCTGATGGCAGCAATCGATTCATTGGTCATGGCGCCATAAACCACCATCATAATAGAAGGTGGAATCATAAGTCCCAAAGTTGCAGGGCCCGCCAATGTGCCAACAATCATGCGCTCGGGATAATTACGTTTTTTCAGTTCAGGCACTGTCATTTGTGCCACGGTCGTCAATGTGGCCACTGAAGAACCAGAGACGGCACCAAACAGAGTGCACCCCATAATATTCGTGTGCAGCAATCCGCCGGGTAAGCGTCCTAACAAGGGAGCCAAGCCACGGAATAGATCTTCTGACAGCTTGGTTCGAAACAGAATATCACCCATCCAAATGAACATGGGTAATGACGAAAGCATCCACGATGATGAAGCCGTCCACATGGTTGTCGCAATTGGCGCACCCGAAGAGCGATGAGCAAAAAACTCAATTGCAAACGCTGCAACACCGACCAGTGAAAAGCCGATCCAAACACCACTGCCAAGAAACAAGGCCAACAGCAGCAACAACGTTGTGAAAAATATGAAATGTTCCATCAGGGGCTTTCTAAAGTTCGTCGGGCGCTTTGCCGATGCCATGATTGCCCGTAAGCACCAGACGCAGCGCGTGATCCACCACAGCAATTGCAAGAAGAGTTATTCCAACAGCCATTGACGATTGAGGGATCCACATTGGCGTCGCATCCAAGCCTTGGCTGATGTCTCCTAAATTATAGGACCAATAAACCAGCGACCAAGCGTAATAGGTAAGCCAAATGGCAATGACTGATGTTGCTGCAAAGGAAAACCACTCAGCCACTTTGCGAAATCGGCCCATCATCGAAAGAAACAATTCAATGCGCACATGCGCGCCGCGGTTCAAGGCGTGAGCCAAAGCAAGAAAAGCAGAAGCCCCCATGAAATAGCCCACATAGTCGGTGAGCCCATGGGGATTGAAGCCCACAAAACGCCCAGCAATTTGCAGCAGGGTGACAGCAAAAATGCACACCATGCAAAACGCTGCCATATAGCCACAATAGAGATAGAGCCGGTCAAGCCGGCTCCAAATTGTCTTCATTGCTGAATGTGATTGCTGGGCCAAAGCCATGCCTGAATTCCGACTATTTCTTAAAGGCTGTAATCACCGAAGCACCAGCGCCACCAGCTCTCGCCACCCACTCATCAGTCATCGTAGCACCAATTTTTTGAAGCTCGGCTGCAAAGGGGGCAGCAGGGGCAATCACTTGCATGCCATTTTTCTTTAACGTTTCAAGCGCTGCATCATTAGCATCTTTCGATTTTTGCAATCCTGCAACTTCGGCTTTTGCAGCACAATCTTTCACCGCAGCTTGGCTCTTTTCAGGGAGGCCGGTAAAGCTGCCTTTGTTCACAATCACTGCATTGCGTGGCATCCAGGCCTTCACTTCATAAAAGTGATTGAGATTTTCCCAAACCTTGCTGTCTTGCCCGGTCACAGCCGAAGTGATCAGCGATGAGATAACACCAGCCGATAATGCTTGGCTGATTTCGGCCGCTTCAATCGAAATCGGCACCATGCCTGTGAGTTCAGAAAGGCGCGCTGTGGCCTTATTATAAGACCTGATTTTCACGCCGTTCATATCGGCAACGTCTTTCACGTCTTTATTGAAATAAAGACCTTGCGGGGGCCACGGCACAGAATAGAGCAACATCAGGCCTTGAGCATCTAGCACCTTATCAAGCTCAGGGCGTGCGGCGGTGAAAAGCTTCACCGAGTCATCATAAGATGTTGCCAGAAACGGAATAGAGTCGGTTCCAAAGATTGGATTTTCATTCTCGTGAGAAGACAACAAGCGCTCACCAATTTGAGCTTGCCCGGTTTGCACCGCGCGCTTGATGTCATTGCCCTTGAAAAGCGATCCATTGGCATGAATGACAATATTGATGTCGCCGCCTGTGCCATCAGAGACGCACTGAGCAAACTCTTGGGCGTTGACTGTCTGAAAATTCGTAGCGGGATAGGCCGTGGGCATATCCCAAGTTTCAGCGGCAATGGCGTTTTGACCAATGAATGGTGCCGCTGCCAGCAGTGTCGTTACAAACAAGTGAGTGCGCTTCATAGCTTTACCCTGAATTCCAAATTTAATTACCGCCCATTGAGAGTTAGCTATGCCCCAAACTTGTTAAGAATCAGTTGGTACAAGTTTTTCTCAAGTGAGGTCTGCAGCGGTTCCTGCTTGTTTGAGAAAATAACGTTTATGACTTGTGACTTAATTGAATCAAAAATACTGCAACGCTTGAACTGGCAACTGAATATTGGAGACGATATAAAATTTGCCTCCTTTGAGGATGACAGTGAAATTGATTTGAGCGAAGCTTTGCTGGCTTTACCCTCCGAAGACGTGAATAAAATAAGTTTGCTGCAAAATATTGAAGAAGCCCGACACTTCGCCTTGCGCCGTGCTTTTCAGCGTTGTTTTTTAAAGGTTGTTTTCGATTTTAAAGAACCACTGCCCAAATTGCCGCTTCAGCAGCAGCGCGATACAAGTCCGATATGCAGCTTGGCCCCCTCGGCGTCATTGTCGTTTTCGTCCAGCAAAACCATGGCCATTGCCGCGATGAGTGCAACATCAAAACTCGGCATTGACGTTGAACACGTAAGGCCAGTTTTGAACGCTTTGGCTTTAGCCCATAGATTCTTTGATCGTCGTGAGGCTTTGCTGCTTGAAAACCGGGCCGCACTCGATCTCGATACGGAATTTTTGAAGCGGTGGACAATAAAGGAGGCTTGCCTCAAGGCAGTCGGGCAAGGTGTTATATTTGGCCCTGAGAAATTTATCGTCGATTCAAGCTATAACGTTGAACCTCCACATGAATTCGGAACCACTGAAAATTGGTGCTTAAAATTTCCTACGATTTCTGGCCACCATGTCGCAACTCTGGCAATCTATCGGCCATAATGGCAGTGGAAATCTTCACTGATCTGATATCTCCATATTGAAATATTAAGTATTCCTTAACCTTGTTAGGGAGTTCAACATGATTCGTGGTTTGTTATGTTCGTCAGTCTTTGCCGCGTTGGCGTTTGGCTCAGTCGCAAGATCGGCTGACATGGTGGCGCTCGAAATTGGCAATTTTAGTCCTGGTTTTGAAAGCAAAGTAAAACCTAAAAAAGTGACTGTTAAAAACAGCCCGAAGCAATTGTCTTTTGATATGAAGCTTAATGCGTTAGTGGCCAGTGCCGATGGCAGCAAAACCGAAAATTCTGCCGGTATGAATGGAAGTTTCGTTGTTCAGCAACCCAGCAACATGCCATTGTCGTCAATGACGATTGAGCTGCGCGGACATATAGTTAAAACCGCCGGATCGACAGCAACGCTCGACATTACGATCGGCGGCGTGTTGAAAACCATAACTTGGGGGCCCGATGATGTGGTTTCCAACACATTCAGTATCAAATTAAATGAGCCTATAGTTGATGGCATCGTACCTGTAATTTTGCCAGTCTCAGCAATAGCCTTAGTCACAAAAAATACCGATGAAGGTGCAGTGTTGGTTTCGCTCGAAAGCATCAAGGTGAATTTGGGCCAATTAAAGCTGGCTGCGCAATAAAAAGCCGCCGGAATAAACCGACGGCTCTAATTGGTTTTGAACTTAAGAATTAAACAACGATGGGTTTGAAGGCTTGGCGCACAAACAAGCGCCAACGGCCATCTTCTTTTTTCCAAGTTTGCACAATGCTGAGCATTAGCTGCATGTTTTTGCCTTGATACATCAAATCAGCATCAAAGGTGTGGCGTGCAATGGCAAGGTCGCCTGCGCCACGGATATGATGATCATAAAGCTTGATCGAATGAAAAACTTCGGATTTTTCGACAACGGTTTTGACAAATTCTACCTTTGTCTGCACCACGCCATTGGCATGGCCAAAAGACATATCATCACAAGACAATTCCAAAATGCGAGCGCCATCACCAGCCACCATCGCGGCGCGGTAGTCTTCAATCGCATTTAAAACTTCGTCTGTTTCATAGGCACGCGCCGGTGTTGATGCGGCCATTCCCACCAATGCAGTTCCAAGTGTCAGAGCACTGGCCAAGCTAATATCACGTCTATTCATAATTCCTCACCCTTATCGAAACTGTTCGTCTGCGGTTTTATTTTACGCAGTTTAAGATAGGGTTAAAATGCTTGGTCATTGCCATTATTTAATATGCAGCTGATTTTCACTGCTCCCAATTTGAAAATAATCCTGCAGCATACCAGTTTGCAATTGCTGCCATGTGCAGTGCAGCATCGAATTGTTGCGATGAAACCAACTTGAATCACACAGTATGCTTGACGAATGGTTACCATCGGGTGAGTATCAATAAAAAATCGGGAGGACCACAATGTCTGCAGTTAAGATGAAAATCAATGGCAAGGCAGTGAGCGGCGAAGTTGAATCTCGCACACTTCTTGTTGAATTTATCCGTGAACATCAAGGCCTTACAGGAACTCACGTGGGCTGTGACACCAGCCAATGTGGAGCTTGCGTTGTGCATGTGAATGGCAAAGCCATTAAATCTTGCACCACCTTGGCTGTGGCTTGCGAAGGGGCTGATGTAACCACCATTGAAGGCTTGGCAAAGGGCACTGATCTTCACGCCATGCAAGCTGCGTTTAAAGAGCATCATGGTTTGCAATGTGGCTTCTGCACACCGGGCATGATCATGTCGGCAATTGATATTGTTAAACGCAACGGCAAAAATGTTTCAGAAGATGTCATCCGCCGCGAGCTATCGGGCAATATTTGCCGCTGCACGGGTTATCATAATATCGTCAAGGCCGTTCAGGCCGGCGCTCAGAATATGTAATGGGAGGCATTTGAAAATGGCTGATACAAATACAGGCGTTGGCGCCTCGGTGCGCCGCAAAGAAGACCTTCGCTTTATCACCGGCAAAGGCAATTACACCGACGACATCAATCTGAAAGACCAAACCTACGCTTATTTTCTGCGCAGCCCGCATGCGCATGCGACGATCAAATCAATCAACACCGCCAAAGCCAAAAAAATGCCGGGTGTAGTTGGCATATTCGTTGGCGAAGATGTGGCCAAAGATAAACTAGGCGGCCTGATCTGCGGTTGGGGCATCACCTCAAAAGATGGAAGCGGCATGAAAGCTGGCCCTCATCCCGTGCTGGCCCAAGGCAAAGTGCGTTACGTGGGCGACCATGTGGCTGTGGTGATTGCTGAAACAAAAGAGCAAGCTAAATCCGCAGCCCAAGCCATTGTCGTGTCCTATGGTGTGCTGCCGCACGTGATAGACGCCGCCAAAGCCATGAAATCCAAAGCCCAGGTGCATGAGGTGGCCTCTGATAACCGGGTGTTCAATTGGTCATTAGGCAATGAGGAAGCCACCAATGCGGCCTTTAAAAATGCCGCTCACGTGACCTCGATGGATATCGTGAACAATCGATTGGTGCCCAACGCAATGGAAACGCGCGCGGCCATCGGCTCTTATGAAAACGGCACTGAAAGCTACACACTTTATACAACCAGCCAAAATCCGCATGTGGCGCGTCTCGTCATTTCAGCATTCCATGGACTGGCACCTGAACATAAGCTGCGCGTGATTGCGCCCGATGTGGGCGGTGGCTTTGGTTCCAAGATTTTTATTTATGCTGAAGAAGTGGTGTGCGCATGGGCATCAAAACACATTGGCGGCAGGCCGATTAAATGGACTGGCGATCGCTCAGAAGCGTTTCTCGCTGATGCGCATGGCCGCGACCATGTGACCAAAGCTGAAATGGCCATTGATGCATCTGGTAAGATTACCGGAATGCGCGTTCACACCATTGCCGCCATGGGGGCCTACCTGTCCACATTCTCGGCAGCCGTTCCAACTTATCTTTATGGCACACTCCTTTCTGGCCAATATAATATTCCAAATATTTATGTTGAAGTGGATGCCGTTTACACCAACACGGCCCCGGTTGATGCTTATCGTGGTGCGGGCCGTCCTGAGGCCACTTATGTGGTGGAGCGTTTGGTTGAAACTGCAGCACGCGAACTGAAACAAGACCCCGCAGAATTCCGCCGCAAAAACTTTGTCACCAGCTTCCCGCATCAAACCCCGGTCATCATGTGCTATGATACAGGTGATTATGCAGCCGCACTCGATAAAGCTTTGGAGATGTCTGATTATAAAAATTTCTCCAAGCGCAAAGCCGAATCCGCCAAAAATGGCAAACTACGCGGCGTAGGCTTCTCTGCTTATATCGAAGCCTGCGGCATTGCGCCTTCAGCAGCTGTAGGCTCACTCGGTGCAGGTGTTGGCTTGTGGGAATCGGCTGAAGTGCGGGTCAACCCCATTGGCACTGTCGAGATTCTAACAGGGTCGCACAGTCACGGCCAAGGCCATGAAACCACCTTTGCTCAATTGGTCTCAACCAAGCTGGGTGTGGACATTAATTCTGTGTCCATCGTTCATGGCGATACTGACAAAGTGCAAATGGGCATGGGCACTTATGGCTCGCGCTCAGGTGCTGTGGGAATGCATGCAATCTCCAAAGCCTTGGATAAAATTGAAGCCAAGGCCAAACGCGTTGCGGCGGCCTGCATGGAATCTTCAGTTGACGATATTGAATTCAAGGATGGAACATTCACCGTAAAAGGCACCGACAAAAAAATGGCCTTTGGTGAAGTGGCACTGCAAGCTTATCTGGGTCACAAGTTCAACACATCAGAAATTGAAATTGGGTTGAAGGAATCAGCCTTCCATGATCCGGCAAACTTTGTGTTCCCCGCTGGCGTTCACATTTGTGAAGTGGAAGTGGATATGGATACGGGCCTTACCAAAGTGGCCGATTACACCGCCGTTGATGATTTCGGAAATCTCATCAATCCGATGATTGTCGAAGGCCAAGTGCAAGGCGGTGTGGCCCAAGGCATTGGTCAAGCGCTTCTTGAGGGCGCTATCTATGATGAAGACTCAGGCCAGCTGCTCACGGGCTCCTTCATGGATTATAACATGCCGCGTGCTGCCAACATGCCCCACATTGAAAACTTCCGCTTGGGCTTCACCTGCACGCCGTGCCCAACCAACCCTATGGGCATAAAAGGCTGTGGCGAGGCTGGGGCCATTGCCGCACCACCCGCTGTGATGAACGCCATCACGGACGCCATTGGCGTTCGCGATTTGCCAATGCCGGCAACACCTCTCACAGTGTGGACGGCCATGCAATCCATGAAAAAAGCTGCTGAATAAGCCAAGGGAGAAGACAAATGGAAAACTTCAATTATCATCGCCCCGCCACCACCGCAGCGGCCGTTGCCATGCTAAAAAAAGCCAAAGATGGAAAATACATGGCGGGCGGCCACACGCTGCTGCCCACCATGAAACAAGGGCTTGCAGCCCCAACCGATATTGTTGACCTCACAGCAATAAAGGATTTTTCTGGCATTAAAGTGTCAAAGACAGCCGTCTCCATCAAAGCTGGCACCACTCACATGGAGGTAGCCACTTCCAAAGACATAAAAAAAGTCATTCCTGCCTTGTGGGAAATGGCTGGAAAAATTGGCGGTGTTCATGTGCGCAACAAAGGCACTATTGGTGGCTCAATTGCCAATGCCGATCCCGCCGCTGATTATCCATCAGCATGTCTGGGTCTTGGCGCAACCATTGAAACCAACAAGCGCAAGATTGAGGCCGATAAATTCTTCACAGGCATGTTTGAGACAGCCTTGAAGGATGGTGAGATCATCACCGCCGTTCACTTTCCCATCCCTAAGAAATCTGCGCATCAGAAGTTCCCCAACCCCGCATCGCGCTATGCGTTAACAGGCGTGTTCATGAGCCAAGATGCCAAGGGCAAAGTGCGCGTTGGCGTGACAGGTGCTGCAGCTTCAGCATTTCGCGCCACTGATCTTGAAGCAGCCTTGAGCAAGGATTTTTCTGCCAAAGCCATTGCAGGCGTTAAAATTAAGCCGAACGGATTGCTCACCGATATGCATGCAACAGCAGCATACCGCGCGCATTTGATCAGCGTGCTGGCGGGCAGGGCCGTGGCTGCTGCAAAGTAAAAAATCTGGGCCTGCAAGTCGTATTTGCAGGCCCTTGTCTGTCCGTCATCCCGACGAAAGTCGGGACCCAGAAGTTCCGCTCAAGTGTAAAGTATTTGGCACAGTGCCGCTCCTCCTGGTTCCCGACTTTCGTCGGGATGACATATTTTTGGAGCTAATGAGTGAAACTTCCCACCACCATCGATGCCACAGCAAACCTTCTCGCTTCTGCAGGCTATATCGCAGGCCGCGATCTTTCCACAGTGGTGTTCCTCGCGCTCAAAATGGGCCGTCCCCTTTTTCTTGAAGGTGAAGCAGGGGTTGGCAAAACTGAAATTGCAAAAGTGCTCGCCGCTTCAATGGGCCGCAAGCTCATCCGCTTGCAATGCTATGAAGGTCTGGATGTTTCCTCTGCTGTTTATGAGTGGAATTATGCAGCTCAGATGATAGAGATCAGGTTGGCCGAGGCTACGGGTGCTGTGAACCACGATCAGCTTTCGTCATCCATATTCTCAGAAAAATTTATGATCCGCCGCCCCCTGTTGCAAGCCTTGCAAAGCGATGAGGCTGGCGCACCCATCTTGCTGATTGATGAACTGGACCGCACTGATGAGGCCTTTGAGGCATATCTTCTCGAAGTGCTGTCGGATTTCCAAATCACCATTCCGGAACTCGGAACCATCAAAGCCACTGAACCCCCTATCGTTATCATCACATCAAACCGCACCAGAGAAGTGCATGATGCTTTGAAGCGGCGCTGTCTTTATCATTGGGTGGGTTATCCTGATGCGGCACGCGAACTGGCAATCATCAAAGCCAAGCGCCCCAATGCATCAGAAGCACTGGCCAAAGAAGTGGTGGCCTTTGTGCAGGCCTTGCGCGGCGGTGACATTTACAAAGTCCCCGGTGTTGCAGAAACACTCGATTGGGTTTCGGCTTTGCATGAGCTCGACTGCATAACGCTGGACCCACAAGTGGTGAATGACACGCTGGGAGTCTTGCTCAAATATCAAGATGATATTGCCCGCATGGAAGGCTCCGCCGCAAAACGCATTCTCGATCAGGTGCGCGATGAACTCCGCACCCTCCGGTAAGCTTGCCGAAAATATCATGCATTTTGCGCGTGTCTTGCGCGAGGCTGGAATGCCCGTGGGGCCAAGCGCCGTTCTTGATGCGCTGGATGCCGCCCAAGCCGGAGCCCTGCGTGAACGCGAAGATTTTTATTGGACACTTCATGCTGTGTTCGTGAAAAAACGGGAGCACCGCGAAGTGTTTGAGCAGGCGTTTCACGTGTTTTGGAAAAAGCCAAAAATGCTCGAGCAGCTCATGCAGCTGATGTATCATCAAATTGCCCGCAAAGCTGAAGACAAGCCCAAGCCAGCAGGTTTCAAGCGTTTGGCTGAAGCCATGTTTGATAAAAATCACATGAAAACTGCACCAGCACAAAAGAACGACATGCTGGATATTGATGCTACGTTTACAGCCTCTGTCGATGAGGTGTTTCGCACCAAAGATTTTGAACAAATGTCAGTGGCTGAACAGGCACAAGCTAAAACTGCCATTGCCAAGTTGCGGCTCAACCCCATTGAAATTCGCACACGGCGCTTTCAGCAATCAGCAAGTGGCCATCGCATTGATATGCGGCGCACCCTGAGCGAGGCCCTGCGCGGTGGTTTCACCTTGACACGCAAACAGCCACGCTGGCGCGAGCCTCCGCTAGTGGTGCTGTGTGATATTTCGGGTTCATGCTCCAATTACAGTAGGATCTTCCTGCATTTTCTCCATGCGCTATCGAATGACCGCACCCGCGTTACAGTGTTTCTGTTTGGCACCAGGCTCACCAATGTGACACGGGATTTGCAGCGGCGCGATGTCGATGAAGCGGTGGCCAAAGTTTCAGCACATGTGGTCGATTGGTCGGGTGGCACGCGTATTGGCACAGCTTTGCATGAATTCAATTTTAAGTGGGCCAGACGCGTTTTAGCAGGTGGTGCCCATGTGCTGCTCATGACCGATGGTTTGGAGCGCGATGATATATCGGTCTTGCATGACGAGATGCAGCGTTTGCGTCGTTCTACCAAACGCATCGTGTGGCTCAATCCGCTTTTGCGCTTTGATGGGTTTGAAGCCAAGGCCGCAGGCATTCGCGCCATCATGCCGTTTGTGGATGAGTTTCGCGCTGTGCATAGTTTAAACAGCTTGGCAGAATTGGCCGCAACACTTGCATCACCACGCAACGTAACGCATGATCCAAAAAATTGGATTTCGAAAACTGAAGGAAATCAAAAATGAAAATGAGCGGCAGCCAAGTCATCGATGTTTCTCGTGAAGCCGTTTGGAAAGGCCTCAATGATCCTAAAATTTTGCAGCAATGCATTCCGGGGTGCAGCGTTATCGAGGCAACGTCGCCCACGGCAATGAAGGCCACGGTTGTTGTGAAAGTTGGTCCAGTGAAAGCCTCATTCGCTGGTGAGGTGACACTATCAAATTTGAAACCACCAGAAAGCTACAGGATTTCAGGCAAAGGCCAAGGCGGCTTTGCAGGCTTTGCGGAAGGCGGGGCAACAGTGAAGCTCACAGCGATCAGCGCCACTCAAACGCAAATGGATTATGCGGTCGATGCTCAAATTGGTGGCAAACTGGCCATGCTGGGCTCGCGACTGATTGATGCAACGGCACAATCTCTCGCAGGCCAATTTTTTACGAAATTCGCAAACTTGATCAAATCAAGCAGTGCGGCGGCACCCGTCAAAAAGGCCGGAGTCAAAAAACCAGCTGTTAAAAAAACTATCGCTAAAAAGCCAGCTGCCAAAAAACCTGCGGTTAAAAAGCCGGCGGTTAAAAAGCCAACGGCAAAGAAGAAAACCAAAGGGCGTTGATTTATTCTGGTAATGTCCAGCGTGATGCGGCCGCATTGTCGCTGTCCTTTGCTTCAACCCAGTTTGTGCCCTCTGAGCCAGTTTCCAGTTTCCAAAATGGTGCCTTGGTTTTCAGCCAGTCCATCAAAAACTCGCAAGCAGCAAAGGCGGCCTCGCGGTGCTGTGAACAGGTGATAACCAAAACAATGTTTTCGCCCGCCCGCAAAGTGCCATAACGATGAATGATCAAACAAGCATCAAGCGGCCAGCGTTTGCACGCTTCCGTTTCAATATCGGCCAATGCTTTTTCCGTCATGCCGGGATAATGTTCCAGCGTCATGTCCGAAACATGCGCGCCACTTGAAATGTCACGCACCGAACCCACAAAAAGCGCTGATCCCCCAATGCTGGTGCGGCCAGCTTTAAGTGCCGCGAGTTCTGCACCCACATCAAACGCAGCTTGTTGCACTTTGATCATAAGCCCAGTGTGTCCCTAATGCAGTGTTGGCGCAATTGCCGAAATTTTTGGATCATTCCAAGCCCCATCCAACAGAATTTTCTGCTGAGCAATTGGCTCAGCACTGATCGATAGAGTCTTTCGCAAAAGATCAACTTCACCCGTCGCATTTACCACCTGATCAGCAATTGTAAAATGAGTGTCCGCTAAAGTTGCAATGCCATCTTGAAGTGATGCGTGAGCAGCCATTTGCTTAAATTCAGTCGTTCCAATATTAGTGGCAAATGCTCCCTTTTCAAAGGTGGCATCCACGTCGCCGCTCAAAGTGGAAACCATTTCAGCTTGGCTTTTGCCTTGGGCCTTGATGCTTGTTGTCAAAGTCATTGCACCACTTAATTTGTTCTGCCCCGTTAATGCAGCCAACAATGTTTTTGCATCGGCATTGATTGTAGATAGTGTCACATCAAGTGCAACAGACAATTGCGCAGCATCAAGTTTCAACTGGGAAAGATTAAAAGACGCTGTTTTCAAACTGGCAGAAAAAACCGCATTCTTGAGAGTTCCTTCCAATTTGGCACCACCCAAATTTGCAAGGCCCATCAAAAGCTTTGGTGTGGATATTTGAAACTGCGCATCAAAATTCTGCAGCGCGGCGACAACAAAAGGAACCTCACTCCACGCCGCCTTGCTATCACCAATCTTGATGGGCAACGATTCAAAATCCAGCTGCAACGCTAAATTTTTCCGTCCAGCTGGCGTTGAAAACAACACATCACCAGAGCCTCTTAAATTGTCGATTTGCAGCGACGATTTTTTAAACGCAAATGTTGAACCTTGCGATTCAAGAGGTCCATCAAGCGAGAGTTTCAAGTTTTCCGGTAGTGTTTCAAAATCAACACCCAGCCAGTGAAATAACTTCTGAGCATCAGATGTTTCAACAGTGGCTTGGCCTGCCAAATTCAGTGCACCTGTGGTTGCTAAGCGTCCTGAAAATGAAAAGGCATGGCCTTCGCTATCAAGATTGAAATCCAACGGTGAGCCTTCTTCTATAGCTCTTGGCAATGACTTTGCGGTTCCAGAAAAATTGGCATGACGATCATTGATTTCGGCTGATCCAACCATCACCAAGCCACCATCTGCACTGAAATCAAACACTCCAGAAAATTGCGGCAGAACAAATGAAGTGCCGTCGCGCGCATCACTGAAGTGAAATGTGCCTGATTGAATATTGACGGAAACAGGCAATTGCTCTGGCGCATTCACATCAGTTTTTCCGGCTTCTGGATTTTGATTGATCAATAGATTGGCATGCCCCTGCTCATTGAAGGCTACGGTCACATCGGCTTGGCTGAACGTAAAAGGAGATGCAGCATTCACAGCGCCAAGCAGCACGCCGATCGATAAAGGAATGAACATCACTTTGGATTTGAGCACTGGCTCAGCCAACGCTGATGACCCAGAAAATGTGATATCATAAACTTCCAGTCCCCATTGCGGTGAAAACCGATAGCCAGAGCCGCCAGCAATATCAAAACTACGCCCTGTTCGCATTTCAACAATCTGCTTTAGTTTGCCAGCCAGTTGTGTCGGCAAAATAATCAGCCAAGTTGCTGCAATAACAATTAAAATCAAGCAGATGAGGGTAGTAGGATGGAGAATAAACCGTTTCATAGGGGGTTGTTTCAATCACACTCAAGGCCGTTTAATGGCAGGGTCACGCAAACTTCGTGAGAGCAAGATTACCGGCAAAAGACCTGCCACTACAATGGCAAGTGCGGGCACAGCGCCTTCTTCTACTTTATCAAGCGACGCCAAACTAAAAACGGCAGTGGCCAAAGTATCAAAACCAAAGGGCCTTAAAAGAAGGGTTGCTGGCAGTTCCTTCATAGCGTCCACAAACACAAGAAGCGCTGCGGCCATTATTGCGGGGCGCAGAAGTGGTAGATGAATATCCAAGAAAACGCGCGCTGCGCTGCGTCCCAGTGTTCGCGCCACGGCATCGATATTGGGCGTCACTTTTTGCAGCCCAGTTTCAAGCGTGCCAAATGCAATCATCAGAAAACGAGCAACATAGGCGAGGCTCAAGGCTGTCATACTTCCTGAAAGTAGCAAGCCCGTCGAAAGTCCCACATGGTTGCGCATCCAGGCGTCCAGCCAATTATCAAAATGGCCTAGCGGCACCATCACACCAATGGCTAACACTGTCCCTGGAATGGCGTAGCCAAGCGTGGCAAAATTAGTCAGTAAACGGATGAATTGAGATTGCGTCACTCTGTTGGCATAGGCCAAGAGCAATGCCGCGATTAAAGCTAAAACGCAAACAAGTCCGGCCATCAACAGAGAATGGCCCAGTGCATCCAAGAATGCTCGAGAATAGAGCACATCAGCATGGCGAAGTCCTTGCAGCAAAAGAATAAACGCAGGCAACACGAACCCGATCACAATAGGCAAAGCAGAAAAGCCAAGTGCCAGCCAAGCGCGCACACCCTTAAGGCGAACACGGATAATCGGTTTCGGACGATGTGAAATATGCAGGCGCTGATCATTGCCGCGCGAACGTCGTTCAATAAATAGAAGCGCAAGAACGATAAATAATACAAGGAACGCCAGCTGCGCCGCACCCCCTAAATTGCCTTGCCCTAGCCATGCAGAATAAATGCCGAGGGTTAATGTTTGCACGCCAAAAAATCCTACTGCACCAATATCGTTCAAGCACTCCATCAGCACGAGAGATAGTCCTACAACAATAGCAGCCCTAGCTTGAGGCAAAACAATGCCAAAAAAAACTTGCAAGGGCGATTTTCCTAAAGTGCGGCCTACATCAATTTGCGCCATCGATTGCTTCAGCAATGCGGCCCTTGATGTGAGATAAACATAAGGAAAAAGTGCAAAACTTAAAACGACAGTGGCCCCACCCAAGGATCTGATATCTGGAAAATAGTAATCACCGGGTTTTGTCCATCCCATCATACCGCGCAATGTCGTTTGCAACGGACCTGCATAAGTTAGAAAATCAACATAGGTATAAGCCACAATGTAACCGGGCATGGCCAGGGGCAGCAGCGCCATCCACAACACTGCAGCGCGCCCCGGAAAATCATGAAAGGTCACAACCCAAGCAAGTGCAACCCCTATTGCAAACGTCAATAGACCCACGCCACTCAGCAACAAAAAAGTTTGCACAAGGTAATTCGGTAAAACAGTTGCAATCAGATGCGGCCAAATATTATCGCTGGGGCTCAGTGCCAAAACGACAATACTAAACAAGGGCAATGCCAAGGGCAGGGCCAAAACAAGGGCAGCAAAGGCCCATAAAAGATGATGATTTTTATTCAGCAAGGACACGTGTCGTTGGGAAAGTGATCTCGATCAATGTTCCTTGGCCGGGTTCGCTGGAGATGTCAAACTTTGCACGGTTAGCCTCAACCAAGGCCTTGGTCAGCGGCAAGCCTAGTCCTGTTCCTTGGGTGTCACGGCCCGATGTTTCCACCCGCTTAAAAGGCTCCAATGAATCCTTCATTTGGTTGGCATTCATGCCAATGCCTGTGTCTTTGATGCGCAGCGCAAGTTCACCCGATTTAGCAACATGCGCCGACACGATCACCTGACCGCCCGGATTGGTATATTTTATGGCGTTGGATAAAATATTTTGCATCACTTGCCGCATGGCCCGCAAATCAGCCACCACCCGCGGCAATTTATCGGGGAATGATTTACGCACAAGAACGCGGCCACGCGTGGCACTCTCTTGGAGTTGGCGCATGGCATCTTCCGTGGCATCGACAATGTTTACGGCCGTAAAATTGAGTTCCATCTTGCCAGCTTCAATCTTCGAAAGATCAAGCAGATCATTAATTAGCGATAAAAGCTGCCCACCGCTGCTGTGAATATCATTCACATAGCCGCGATATTTTTCATTTTTAATATCACCAAATTGTCCCAGCCGCATCACTTCGGAAAAACCAATGATGGCATTCAAAGGCGTGCGCAGCTCATGGCTGATGCGGGCCAGGAAATCTGATTTTTGCCGGCTGGCTTCTTCGGCTGTTTCTTTGGCTTCACGCAATTCTTTTTCTGTGCGCTTCCATGTTGTGATGTCACGCACCACCGCGCAAAACGCAGCCTTAGACTTCGACGATTGCATTCTGCCCAAGGTTAAAAACAGCGGAACAGTTCCACCTTGCTTGACAACGGCGGTGATTTCGCGGCCATCGTTAAACACAGCAGCAAGCCCCGGTCCATCAAGGCCCGAGAGGTAATCGCGCAGCAGTTTGCGGCTGTCTTGTGCCAAAAATTCTTCGAAGGGCTTGCCCAAAACTTCAGCAATGCGATAACCGAAAATAGCTTCGGCCCCTGCGCTAAAGCTCAGAATATGGCCTTGCTTGTTCAGCGTAATAATGCCGTCTGATGCCACATCGAGAATGGATTTGAGGTCATCCTCACCACTGGAAGGAGCAACGGTTTCTTCAACGTTTAAAACCTGTGGCGTCTCTGCGATTGAAACATCAGGGCTCATCACAGGCGGTGGCAAGATGGCAGCACTCACTGGGGCAGCACTCAACACAAATTGTTGTGCCGGCCCATTGATCCAAGGAATCGTGGAAATTTTAACTTGCAAATTCTCGCAAGTTCCGGCCGTCAAATTGGCCCAAAAAGTTCTATCTTTGAACAGCGCTGAGACGGAATCGTAGCCCAGCATTTGTGCTGCCTTTGTGGTGGCAAACACACCTGCACCTTTTTGGATAATCGCAATGGCTTGCCCTGTTTGCTCCAAAGCATCGCGAATGGTTTTAGGAATCTCAGGCGGCGGCGGGGCAATGATTTCTTTTGGCTTTTCAATTTTGGCAACTGAAACATCGGCCTGTGTTGCAGCTTTAAGCGTTCGCGCTAAAATCTCGAATGCCTGCGCATCGTTTGGCGCTAAGTTCGCTTTCGGTAAAAGCGCAGAATTCAAGTGCCGCTCAGCATTGCGCCGATCTGTAATGTCTTCAAGCAGCATAACGGCAAATGCTTCCTCAGTATCAGCCAGCCTTTGCAGCGTGATGCGCACTTCGCGTTGTCCAATATGCCCAGCAATCTTTTCTATGGAGCTGACAAGATTTGTATGCTGCAGGCGCTGCAACAGTTCTGCGGCTTGATCAGAATTTTGCAGCAGCCCAGCCAGATCAGTCGCGTCGAAAAGCTCCTGTGCTGATTTGTTTTCATGCGTAATCAAACCAGATTGGGCAATAAACGCGGCAGCCAAAGGCAATTGTGCAAAGGCCTTGGCATAAATCTGGGATTCAGGTTGAATTTCAGGGGCCCGCGCAACAGCCAGCACACCAGCGCGCCCATCGGCCAAGGCATGCAGCGAACACTGGCAATCCAGTGGCACAGTTTGGCCGGTGGAGGGAAAATGCAGCAAGGCATTTTGCCGCTCGCCCTGTTGCAATTGCTGTGTCAGTTCAAAAATGCGCTCTATGCCAGGTTCTTTGGCGTCAAACTTGCGGTCGATCAAATCAAACACGGACTGACCGTCAAATTTGGAAATTCCAGCAGCATTGGCCCACACGATGCGGCCACGCGCACCGTCCCACAGCCAAGCGGGTGTGCTGGCATGGCGCAAATCTTCCAAAGTCTGCACGGCTTGGTCGGTCAAAACGCAATGTCCTGTGGTAACGTTAAAAATGTGAACTAATCAAGTTTTAGCCAATCCGTCCACCTTTCATTAAGGTTTTGCTAACCAAATCCACGCAATTCGACATCAGGACTATGCTGCGCCGCAACAAAGCGGTGCAAATTTGCAGGAATTTCCAAATGCGTGTTGAAATTTCTCGCTTCAAGCGCTAGGAGCAGGCCAGGTTGCCGCCATAGCTCAGTTGGTTAGAGCGCTAGATTGTGGATCTAGAGGTCCCCCGTTCGAGCCGGGGTGGTGGTACCATTACTCATCAACAGTTAGCGTGTGCGAAGCGCACCAGCCCACTAAACCGTCGAGCGCTACCCCACTAGCGGGCACCTTTTGCGAAGGCCTCTAGCGCGCTTTAAAATAGCGTTAAAAGCCTATCATCAATATAAAGTCCTAGCAACTGAATTCAATTTGGCATAATTTTGTGCGATTTTCCGCCTCAATTTGCGGCCCCAAAAGGTTAACGAAGTCTTAAAAATTGTCCCATTTTAGGCGAAAAAATCAAAAATTTGTGTCCATAAATCTCAAGTCTTATCAATCATTAAGACCAACCTTCAGAATGGTAAATGAATTGTCCCAATTCCACACAGCAGCCCCCACAATTTAAGTATTCATTAACCACTCAAATTTAAGCCCTGATTAACACTTTCACAGGTTTTACGCGCTTTTTGCGCGAATCTTTGTGGTGTGTTGCCAATGAGGTTTAGCGCCGTTGCCGCTCACTTGAGTCTTGGCTGTCAGTTTGTGTTCTGATTCCAATTCATGCGGGTGCTCATTGTTCAAGGTCAACCAAAAGTCAGGGTTCATAGCCACGGCTGCGCAAGCAATGCGCAAGGCCGGTTTGCGCTTGGCCTCGGTTATAGATCACGTTTCGGCCGTTGTAACACCTCCCATCCCCTCTGAAATTCCAAAGACAACTACGGGCAGCTGGACAAATGCGGGCAGAGCCTCAGCAGCTGCAACGTTCGTCTCAACCCACCCAGCCGTGGATGTCCGGCAATGAAACCACACCACACCCTGTTCAAGCAACGAAAGCGACGGCGAAAGCACCGCAAGCGCGAAGGACCACCGTCATGAAATTCAAAATTCAAACACACTTAAAATTTCGAAATGGAGCACTAAAATGAAAGACCAATTACCCCCTGATTTTAACATCAGGAAAAACAAACTTCTGAGGCGCTTTAGCGCATCAACCACCGCACTGATGGTGTTTGCAGCTCAGGTAACACCCGCACTCGCAACCATCGACAACACAGCGACGGTTAATGGTACTTATGGGGTAAGCCCCGTAACCGCTTCATCGTCGCTGGTTCAAGTGCCCGTTGTCACCGCGGCTGGGGCCTTAACGGTCACCAAATCTGCGGCATTGCCAACAACTGCAAACGGCACAGATCCCTTGATCGTGGATGGTAACGGCGGAACCCCTGACACAATCACCTACACCTACACTGTGAAAAACACAGGTAACGTGACGCTGACAGCGGTGGCACCAACCGATGCTGGTCCAACCTTCAACTCAATAGCGGGCACTGGCACTTTGGGTGCCTTCTCACCTGCGCCAGTCACCTTGGCACCCAATGCAACCCAGGTGTTTACAGCAACCTATAGCTTGTCAGTTCTCGATGTTTATCGTGGAGCGGGCATCGCCAATGGTGTTTCCAACACTGCAAGTGCAACCGGCAAAACGCCAGGCAACGTGACAATTACACCAATCACTCCAGCAACAGCGACGACAACAATCGCCGCAGCACCAAAACTGGCCGTGGTCAAAACCAAGGTTCTCGACGACACCAACGGAACTGTGGCTGGCAAGGCCGAAGTGGGCGAGTTCATCGACTACACCTACGCTGTTACCAACACGGGCAACGTGGCAATTTCAGGCATCAGCATCACCGACTTGCACGAAGGTGCAAACTTGGCCGCTGGCACTGTCAAGAACGAAACCCTCACCACAGCAGGCCCAATGGCAGGCTCTGTCGATACCACATCGCCGCTCAACAACGGTATTTGGACGACAATCCAGCCGGGTGCGACAGTCACCTTCACCTATCACCACTTGGTCACACAGGCCGAAGTGGACGGCGGCTAAGCGGAACAATGGGTCGGCGCATGAACACACATCATGCGCTGACACTCTAAGTGATGAAAAAGCTCAACCTCCATATTCGAAACAACGCTTTCCCAGGGGCCCTCAAAGCCCTTGGGTTTGCTGCTGTTTTTATGGGGGCAATTTTCGCCCAAAACAAATTCGCATTTGCTGGCATCGACAACCAAGCCACCGTCAACGGCACCTATTTAGGAAATCCAGTTTCTGCTCAATCTCTGCTGGTGTCTGTGCCAGTCGTCACAACGAATTTACACATGCTGGTCACCAAGACCGCCGACAAGACAGCAAATGTCGCGGCAGGCGATGTGATCACCTACACTTACAAAGTCACCAATGATGGCAATGTGACCATCCACAATATTACACTGGCCGATGTGCACAATGCGGCAGGTCCTGCTCCTGTGCCGGGTTCAGAAACACTCACCGATAATCCGCCACTGGGCAATTCAACCGACGTCACGGCCAATGATGGCCTGTGGAGCGATCTGGCCCCCGGCGACACCATCACATTCACCGCCACCTACACCGTCAAGCAGTCTGATGTGGACAACCTGCAATGACCCAAAAGCAACGCGTTCACATAAATTCAATGAGGTTCAAAAATGGACAATAAGCGCAATATCGAAACACAAGGCCGTGCACTTCTCCGCGAGTCAGCGCGCCAGATTAGAAAATCAGAAACCTCAAAGCTGCGCCGCATATCGGCCGGATCAATGGCCTTGGCCGTGGTCGGGCTGCAAGTGCTTCCTGCATTTGCCACCATTAACAACACCGTGACAGCCACCGGCAAAGGACCCGGGGGTGTAAATGTAACAAACACAGCATCCGCAACAGTTGCCGTGGCTCCTGCTGTGCCGAAGCTCACAGTGGTTAAAACGCCAACGCTGGTTGATATCGGTGGTGGTGTTGCTGGCAAAGGCGATGCAGGCGAGACCATCAATTATACCTATGTTGTAAAAAACACCGGTAACGTCACGATCACTGGCGTGGGTGTTGCCGATGCGCATGACGGCGCAGGCACACCACCAGCGCCAACCAACCCCACACTTACAACTGATGTGGCCCCGCTGCTCGATTCGACCGACGCTGTGGTCAATAACAAATGGGACATTTTGAAGCCCGGCGATTCCGTAACCTTCACCTCAAGCTATGTGATCACAGCTGCTGATATTAACGCCAATGGCGGCGGTGCCATTCCTGATGGCAACTTGCACAACACGGCAACCGCATCAGGCATCTACACTAACCCTCAAGGCAGCCCAACGGTCACCAATGTTTCAGCGACCGACACCAAGAGCGTTCCGTTGAATGTGGTTTCCACAATCCTTGTCACCAAGGTGGCCGACAAGACCACCAATCTGAAGGTGGGCGATGTGATCACCTACACCTACACCGCCAAAAACACCGGAAACACAAAAATCACAGCAGTGAATTTGGTGGATACGCATAACGCATCCGGCCCAGCACCGCTTCCGAAAAATGAAATCCTTTCAACAGATGCAGCCCCGGCAGGCGACTCCACTGATGCCACCGCAAACGATGGCACATGGAGCGTGCTGTCACCGGGCGACATTGTCACCTTCACCGCAACCTACACCGTCACGCAATCTGACGTCGACAATCTGCAGTAACGAAAAAAATCTGAAAGCATGATCAACAAGCAACCATATACAAAGGCCCAAGGGTCGTGGCAGCGCAAGCTGACCACAGCTCTCGTGGCTGGCGTATTGGCTTGCTTGGAGGTCACTGCTGCCAAAGCCGTCATCACGAATACCGTTAAAGCCACCGGTATTTCAGGCGGCGTTCAAATTCAAAGCAGCGCCACCGCCAGCGTCAGTGTCACGCCAGCTCTGCCAGCCTTGAAGCTCGTCAAAACCGGCACCTTGCATGATGGCGGCGATGGCAGCGCCGATCCCGGCGATACCATCACCTACACATTCGCGATTACAAACACTGGCAATGTCACTTTGCAAAATGTGGGGATCAATGATCCATTTGCAGTTCTCACAGGCATGCCCATTCCTGCGCTGGCGCCCGGTGCAATTGACACCACCACCTTCACGGCCACTCACGTTTTAACCATTGGTGATATAACAGCAGGCCTGTTCAACAATATTGCTATTGCCAATGGCCGTGCGGCCAGCGGCCAAAATGCCTCGGCCAGCGCCATTGAAAAAACACCACTGAATCTGGTGTCGTCCATGTCACTTGCAAAAACAGGTGTGCTCAATTTAGGCCCCAATGGCCGCGCTGACGCCGGCGACACCATCACTTATAGCTTTATAGTAACCAACACTGGCCCAACACCGCTGCACGATGTTTCAGTGTCTGATCCGTTGGTGAATTTCGCCAGCTTGGCGGGTCAACAGCGCATGATTGCTATGCTGGATGCCGCCCAACTTCCAGTCGATCCAATAACCACAGCAGCATTGCCGGATGCGCCAGTGGATGCTGCTGCTTTGCTTCAGCAATATGCAAAAGCCGCTGTTCCTGCTCAGCCCTTTGTGTTGCCTAACTTGAATGTCGAGCGTGAGCTTGTGCGCATGTCGGGCACGGGCGACACGGTCGAGGCAGGCGATAAAATTGGCTTCGTCTACCGCCTCTATAATACAGGCGATATTCCACTGACGGCTATTTCAGTTGGTCAGCCCGACGCGGTTGCTTATGGTGACAGCCTCGATATTTTAGCGCCAAACGCACAAGACACCGCCACCATCATTTACACCCGTGAAGTGACCGATGATGAAATCATCTCAGGTGAAATTGTGGCGCCCGCCACCGTGTCATCGAATGTTCGTGGCACACGCATTTCGCAAAACCTGAAAGATAGAATGCCGCTTTCCGGCATCAAAGCTTATGACAGCTTTGCCTCAGCCAGCATTTCACCTGCTACTGTTCTCAATTTAGCAGCGGGTCAATCGACCACCTTCACTGCAACTTATACACTGACCCAAGCCAACATTGATGCGGGTGTGGTCAACAACACGGCAACCGCAACGGCGAAGAATCTTGTCGATCAAACGCTCACGTCAGTTAAGAGCTACAGCCAACCAATTGTACCAGCCCCCGCTATCGCCTTGATCAAATCTGGCAATGCCGATTTGGGTGCCGATAACGTGGCCTCACTGGGCGATATCGTAACTTACAGCTTTGACATCACCAATACAGGCAACGTGACACTTTATAATATCGACGTCACCGATCCGAATGCCGCAGTGACAGGCGCTCCGATTGCAAGTCTCGCTCCCGGCATTACCAAAACAGCGTTCACAGCAACGCATGTGCTAGTGCAGGCTGATCTTGATGCAGGCAAGGTGCTTAACCAAGCCACCGTCAGCAGCTTGTCGCCAACACTGGTGACCACCACCGATCTGTCAGACCCGAACAGCCTGACAGGCGATAACCCCACCACTGTAAGCTTGGCACCAAAAGCAGCAATCGCGCTGCTGAAAACATTCAATGCAGTCACCGATGTGAATGGCAATGGCCGCAATGATGTGGGCGACACCATTACCTATAACTTCAGCGTCAAAAACGTGGGCAACCAAACACTGACGAATGTGATCGTGACCGATCCGAAAATCACAGTGCTCGGCGCTGCCTTGCCTTCGCTTGCACCAAACATTGTGGAAGCCACGCATTTCACAGGCGTCTACACCATCACACAAGCCGACATGGATAAGGGCGAAGTTGTCAACACCGCCACGGCCGACGGCACGGCCCCTGATGGCACCCATGTGATTGATCTTTCTGATCCCGGCGTTCTCACCGCCGATGCCCCCACCATTACGCCGCTGATGCAACAGCCAAAGATCAGCTTGGTCAAAACGCA
>JANYHE010000037.1 GCA_025359215.1 Hyphomicrobiales bacterium | reverse complement strand
TCAGTCAGCCAGCTCTTTGCAGTGATCTCTGGGCCGGTGGCGGGGAAAACATCGCGTTGATTGTGTCTGGGATTATTCATGATCTTGATCCAAAATGAAATGTAAAACTATGCGTTGAGGCTGGGAAGTATGGTTTGTGTGGATCGGGTAATTTCACCACTAGCAACCAAAACTGCGGCTTGCTCCAAATCTGGTGCTAAGTAACGGTCTTCACCTAATGCCGCCACGTCTTGGCGGAGTCTGATCACAACACGTGCAAGGGGCGCACTGGTCACAAGTGGTGCACGAAACCCAATGCCTTGCGCGGCGCAGAGAAGTTCGACACCCAGAATGCGATTGAGATTTTCAACCATGGGGCCGAGGCGACGTGCGCCATGGGCGGCCATGCTCACATGATCTTCTTGATTTGCACTGGTGGGGGTGCTGTCAGTCACACACGGATTGGCCAGATGCTTGTTTTCACTCATCAACGCAGCGGTTGTGACTTCTGCAATCATGTAGCCTGAATTCAAGCCGGGATTGGGGGATAGGAATGGGGGCAATTTGAAACTTAAAACAGGATCGACAATCAGAGCGACCCGGCGCTGTGCAATGGCTCCGATTTCGGCAATCGCCAGTGCAATCATATCCGCAGCAAAACCAACAGGCTCAGCATGGAAGTTTCCGCCTGATACAATCATATCGGCATCCACCAGAACCAGTGGGTTATCTGTCGCGGCATTGGCTTCAATTTCAAGCGTGCGCGCCGCCATTCGCAGCACATCCATTGCTGCGCCCGTCACTTGCGGTTGACAGCGAATGCAATAAGGATCTTGCACACGCGCATCATCGACTAAATGGCTTTCGCGAATTTGCGAACCTGCCAAAAGTTCACTCATCGCGTTTGCAGCATCGATCTGGCCTGCATGGCCACGCAGGGCGTGAATCTCTTGTTGCAATGGAGCCGTTGAACCCATGATCGCATCGGTGGACATGGCAGATGTGACCAGCGAAGTTTGTGCCGCACGCCATGCTCCAAATAGGCCCGCTAGCGCAAAGGCCGTGCTGAATTGCGTGCCGTTGATCAACGCTAGACCTTCCTTGGGTCCCAACTCAATCGGATGCAAACCCGCTTTCGTCAAAGCTGCCCTGCCCGAAAAAATTACGCCTTCAAATTCTGCTTCGCCCTCGCCCATCATCACTGCGGCCATGTGGGCCAGCGGTGCTAAATCGCCCGATGCACCAACGGAGCCTTGCGCCGGAATTAAGGGTGTTACCCCTTTGGCCAACAAATCTTGGATGAGTTTCACTAATTCCAATCGCACCCCGGAAGCGCCACGACCGAGGCTGAGAAGTTTCAAGGCCATCATGAGCCTTGTGTGACGGCGCGAAATGGGCGCGCCAACACCGCAGCAATGTGACAATATTAAATTGCGCTGCAGGGTGGCCGTGTCTTTGGCTTCAATCTTCACGCTGGCCAATTTACCAAAACCAGTGTTCACACCATAAACTGCCACATTGCCCGCCGCGGCACTTGCGATTTTCGCTTGAGCTGCTTGCATCGCTGAATGGCAAATAGGATCTAACTCAACCGAAACCTCGTCCCAGTAGATGCGTGACAAGTCAGCCAATGTGACCTTGCCCGGCGTTAATGTCAGCACGGTCATGATTGACCTCCAAATATTCTTGTGTGGAGAGGGTTAAAGCCGATCCGGTATGCGAGTTCGGCGGGGTGTTGGATATTCCAAATTGCCAAATCAGCACGATTCCCAACGGATAGTGTTCCGCAGTTTTTCAGGCCCAAAGCCTGTGCAGCATTGATCGTCACGCCTTTAAGGGCTTCCAATGGTGTCATCCGAAAGAGAGTGCAGCCCATATTCATGGCCAGCAAAAGTGATGTCATGGGTGAAGAGCCGGGATTGCAATCGGTGGCCAAAGCCATGGGAACATTGTGACGGCGCAGGGCATCAATGGGGGGCACTTGGCTTTCACGTAGTGTGTAAAATGCGCCTGGCAGAATGGCGGCTATTGTACCCGATTTCGCCAGAGCAATAACGCCTTCTTCATCCAGATATTCAATGTGATCGGCAGATAATGCGCCGTAACTTGCTGCCAACTTTGCCCCACCGATGTTTGATAATTGTTCGGCGTGCAGCTTCACAGGAAGTTTAAGTTGCTTCGCGACATCAAAAACGCGCGCAATCTGTGCGGGCGAAAACGCAATGTTCTCACAAAATCCGTCAACTGCATCAACCAAGCCTTCTGCGTCAGCCGCGCGCAAAGCCGGAATGCAGATTTGATCAATATAGTCGTCGGCGCGATTTTTATATTCCGGAGGCACAGCGTGAGCGCCGAGAAAAGTTGTTGTGATGCGAACTGGTCTGTGTTGGGCGATTGCTCGGGCGGCACGTAACATTCTAAGCTCAGTCTCGAGATCAAGCCCATAACCTGATTTGACTTCGATTACAGTAACGCCTTCAGCAATCATCGCATCAATACGTGGCAGTGCGGATTCCAAAAGAAATTCTTGCGATGCCTCTCGTGTCGCTTTGACAGTTGAAATAATGCCGCCGCCAGCGCGAGCGAGTTCTTCATAAGTAGCGCCGTTCAAGCGCATTTCAAATTCATTGGCGCGATTTCCACCGAAGATAATATGTGTGTGGCAATCGATCAATGCTGGGGTCATGAGGCGACCTTCAAGTGAGGTCTTTGCGAAGTTCTTAAATTCTGCGGGCAGTTCATTGCTTGGGCCGACCCAAGAAATGTGCCCATTGCTTAACGCGACCGCGCCATCATCAATCAATCCATAGCCTTCAACCATGGTGGCGATGCGGAGGTTGGAGAGAACTTGATCTGACACAGGACTGTTTAACTCAATGAGGGAAATATAACTTGCATCTTACAGATTAAACTTTATTATGTCTATACATAAAAATGAGGAGCCATCCATTTTGATTTTTGCGAAACGTGCATTGTTGGCGGAAGGTTGGGGGGAGAATGTTCGAATTGATTTTGAACACGGCACAATAACTTCAATTCAAAATGGCTCAAAGGCAGGTTCGAATGACCAAGTAGTCGACACGCTGTTGCCGGCTTTAGGAAATCTCCACAGCCACTGTTTTCAGCGTGCAATGGCGGGCATGACGGAGTTTCGCGCAGCAGGGCGCGATAGCTTTTGGACCTGGCGCGAGTTGATGTATCGCTTTGTTGATAAGATTACACCTGAACAGCTCGAGGCTATCGCAGCTTTGGTTTTTATGGAAATGCAAGAGGCGGGCTATGCTTCTGTGGGTGAATTTCACTATGTGCATAACCAACGCGGGGGCGAACATTATGCTGATCAGTCGGAGCTTTCGAAACGCATTTTTGCGGCTGCTTCGTTAACTGGAATTGGTCTTACGCACTTGCCAGTGCTTTATACTTATGGCGGTGCAGGTGAGGTGCCACTCGCGCATGGCCAGTTGCGATTTGGCAATGATGTCGATAACTTTTTAGAGTTGGTTGAAAAGGCTCGCTCCGGCCTTGCTCATCTTCCGTCTGACGCAAGGATGGGTATTGCGCCTCATTCTTTGCGGGCCACATCACCCACCGATCTTGCTAGATTAATTCCTCATTTTATCAATACTCCCATACACATCCACATCGCTGAACAACCCAAAGAAGTTCAAGATATTCATAGTTGGTTGGGGGCCACACCCGTGGATTGGCTGTTGAAAAATTTCGGCGTGGATAAAAATTGGTGCCTCATTCATGCCACGCATATGACTGACGACGAAACACTCCACATGGCTCAATCAGGTGCGGTGGCTGGCCTCTGCCCCATAACTGAAGCCAACTTGGGCGATGGACCTTTTAATGGACAGGTTTATCTCAATGCTGGTGGCGCGTTTGGGGTGGGTTCCGATTCCAATGTGAACATTTCACTGGTGGAAGAACTGCGCACGCTTGAATATTCGCAGCGCCTGCGAGACATCGCGCGCAATGTGTTGGTTGTCGATCAAGGATCGGTGGGTCACACACTTTACACTGGGGCTGCGCGCGGCAGTGTACAGGCGCTGGGACGAAATGCTGGTGATATCAGCGTGGGCCGACTTGCAGATTTGGTTGCCATTGATACGAGTTTGCCCGCGTTATGCGCGCTTTCGACGGAACAGGTTCTAGATGGGTTTGTGTTTGCGGCCAAAGACAATGTTGTGACTGATGTGTGGTCGGCAGGCAGACATTCTGTGCAGAATGGACGGCATATTGCGCGAGGTGAAATAATTGCACACTATCGAAATGCAATTTCTGCGTTGCTTGCTTCAGCATGAATAAAATTATTATGTCTAGTCATAAAACTACGTCTACCGCTGCTCCTGAAAAGTTTGGCTTTCGGGATGTTAAGCGCGAAGTTTTTGAGCGCATTCGCAATAACAAATGGGGTCCGGGAACGCAATTACCCGGAGAAGTGGAACTGGCCAGCACGTTTGGTTGCTCACGCGCAACTGTGAATCGCGCCATGCAAGAGCTTTCCGATGATGGCATTATTGAGCGCAGGCGCAAGGGCGGCAGCCATGTGAAACTTGCGCCGATTAGGCAGGTGAAATTTGAAATTCCGTTGGTTCGTGTTGAGGTGGAATCAAGGGGCTCTGAATATCGTTATCAATTAATTTCGAGCGAAGTGATGGCTGCGCCGCATTGGCTGCAAGTGCGAATGGATCTTCAGGTGGCATCACCCGTGCGACATGTCAGATGTTTGCACAGTGCTGATGGTGCGCCCTATCAATATGAAGACAGGTGGATTAATTTATTTGCAGTGCCGCGGGCTGAGGATGCCAATTTTTCTAAAATTGGGCCCAATGAATGGCTGGTTAACGAAGTGCCCTACACCAACGCTGAAGTTCGCTTTGGTGCCACTAATGCTGACCACACGATTTCTCAACACTTGAAGACGATTGATGGTGATCCCATTTTTTTGGCTGAACGGAGCACGTGGCACGCAGGTGTGCAGGTGACTTTTGTGCGCCTCTATTTTCCGCGCGGTTATCAGATGATTGCGAAGTACTAGGGCATTGGTCGGTCGCCTAAGAAACCGACCAATGCCATAATTTAATTATATTATGCGCCTTCAACGCCTTTTACGAACCAATCAATGCCCGCAAGGTCACCATCGGCCATGACAACGCCTTTGGCTACTTTTTCAGCACCCGATTGATCGGCAATTGGGCCCGTGAACACGTTATAGCTGCCATCTTTCCAACCAGCTTGAATTTTGTCAGCAGCGGCGGCCACTTCTTTAGGCATTGCAGCATTGTAAGGTGAAATCACCACTGAGCCCTCCTTGAAGCCCCACCATGTGTCGGTGGACTTCCATGAGCCATCCAACATCGCATTTGCGCGCGACAGATAATAGGGTCCCCAGATATCTTCAATCGCAGTCAAATGTGCATTCGGCGCAAACTTCGACATATCAGCGCCTTGGCCGAAGCCATAAAGCTTCTTTTGCTCGCAAACTTGCAAGGTAGCGGGGCTGTCTGTGTGAGAAGTAATTATATCACAACCCAAGTTGGCCAAAGTTTCGGTGGCGGCAGCTTCCTTGGCAGGATCGAACCAAGAGTCGATCATCACTAATTTCACTTTAACATTGGGGTTCACTGCTTGTGCTGAAAGTGTGAACGCATTCACGCCCATCACAACTTCAGGAACCTTGAATGAACCGAGATAGCCAATTGTGCCAGTCTTGGTCATCATGCCTGCGATGGTGCCCAGAACGGCGCGGCCTTCATGGAAGCGCGAGTTATAAGTTGAAACGTTGTCAGCGCGTTTGAAACCTGTGCAATGCTCAAACATCACCTTTGGGAAATCTTTAGCAACCTGAATTGTTTGATCCATATAGCCAAATGATGTTGTGAAAATCAGGTTGTGGCCCGATTGTGCCAAGTCACGGATAACTGGAACGGCAGAAGCATCTTCGGCTACGTTCTCAACATAGTCACCCACAACTTTACCGCCAAGTTGATCGACCATAAATTTGCGGCCCTTATCGTGAGCCCAAGTCCAGCCGAAATCTCCTACTGGGCCCAAATAGGCAAAGCCCACTTTCAATGTGTCTGCACCAAAGCTCTTGGCTGCCATGGCTGGCAAAGCAATCGTGGCTGAAACGGTCTTAATAAAATTACGTCTGTTCATAAGTGTCATCGTCTTCTCCTGTTAAAATTTTAGTTTCACGAATTGGGAAGGAACGGTTTTCCGAGGCAAGCTGGTGCTTCGCTCCCCGTCCGATCCCGGTAAGATATCACGGCCAACACAACGATGGCCATGATGTAGGGCATGGAGGCCCAAAATTGAGATGGCAAAAATTGGAAGCCTGAAGCCTTGGCATAAAGCTCCAGCGTCATGAGAGCCCCAAACAAATATGCGCCAATGACCAGTCGACCCGCTTTCCAGCCGGCAAAAACCACCAGCGCCAGCGCAATCCAACCCCTGCCCGCTGTCATGCGTTCAGCCCACATGGGGGTTATGACCATCGAGAAATAACTGCCCGCAATGCCTGCCATAGCACCTCCAAACGCAATGGCCATGTAACGAATGCCAATCACTGAATAACCGATGGAATGGGCAGAAAGATCATTTTCGCCAACGGCGCGCAAAACTAATCCGGCGCGGGTGTAGTTCAGCACCCAACCCACGGCGAATATTATGGCTAATGCGATATAGACCATGGGGCTATAACCAAAGATGACACGCCAGAATGGATCGTGTGACAATACACTCGGAAATATCGAACTGAATTGCGGCACGATCATGCCGGTGAAACCTGCGCCAATCAGCGTTGAAAGACCTATCCCCAGAATTGCTAATGCGAGACCCGTTGCCACCTGGTTAGACCCCAGAGATAGCACCAGCACACCAAAAACCATTGACACGGCGGCCCCTGCCGCAGCAGCCGCAATTACACCAAGCCATGGATTAAACGTGGTGAAGGTGACGGCAAAGCCCGTGATGGCACCAATGAGCATCATGCCTTCAACACCGAGATTGAGCACACCGCTCTTTTCAACAACCAGTTCACCCGTGGCAGCCAGCAATATTGGGGTGGAAATGCCAACCACTGTGACAATTGCTGAAATGATAAAATCCATTGTCATTATTTCAACACCAATCTATAACGCACCAACACATCACCTGCCAAAATTAAAAACAACATCAGCGCTTGAAAAATGCCACCAGAGGCGGATGGCACGTGCACCGTGGTTTGGGCCACTTGGCCACCCACATAAGTGATAGCCAAAACGATGCCCGCTATAAACACGCCAACGGGATGCAATCGGCCCAGGAATGATACGATAATGGCCGTGAAACCATAGTTTGAAGGGAAGCCCAAATTGAGTTGGCCCAACTGGCTGGTGGCTTCCAATATGCCTGCTAACCCTGCCATGCCGCCGCTGATCAGAAGAGTGCTCCACACAGTGCCATTGGCGCTGAAACCTGCATATCGCGCTGCACTGGGGGCTGCCCCCACCACGCGCACTTGGAAGCCATAGACCGAGCGCGAAACGACAAGCCAGAAAGCCAACATCAAAACGAATGCGATAACGAGGCCGGGTGGAATGAAAGTTCCGGCGATTGAATGGGGCAATAATTGAGCATCGGTGAATGGTGCCGTTTGCGGGAAGTTATGGCCGTTCGGGTCTTTCCAAGGGCCTGTGACGAGATAACTTAACAGCTGCAGAGCCACGTACACTAACATAAGGCTGGTCAGCACTTCATTGACATTAAGTTTGGTTTTGAGGAACGCCGGAATGGCTGCCCACGCAGCTCCTCCCAAAACACCTGCAATAACCATTGGGATTATGATCCAATGGCTGGCCACACCCGGTGTTAGGTAAGCGACCAACGCCCCCGCCAGTGCGCCCGCAATATATTGGCCTTCAGCACCAATGTTCCAAACCTTGGCTTGGTTGCCGAGTGATAGGCCAAGTGCGATCAAAATTAAAGGGGCTGCTTTGGTGGCAACGTCTTGCCATTTGTAAGATGCCAGAATCGGGGTGAAGAAGATTTCTTTCACTGTGCCAAGGCCATCATAACCTAGAGCATCAAATAGTACCGCTCCAATTAAGATTGTAAAAACTACGGCCGCAACTGGTGTTGCAAAAAGCATAAAGCGGCTGGGTTCGGCGCGCTTTTCAAGTTTAATGCGCATGCTGGACCTCGCCGTGAATGCCACCCATAAGGAGGCCGATTTCCTCGACGGAAACCTCGCCTACTTTGAGTGGTTTGGACAATTTGCCAAGATTGATCACTGATAAAGTGTCACACAGCTCCAGTAATTCATCGAGATCTTGGCTTATGATAACCATGGCAGAGCCTTTAGCCGCCAAATCAACAATAGCCTGACGGATGGCTGCAGCTGCACCAGCATCCACGCCCCAGGTGGGTTGACTGACCACGAGCACGACCGGATTTTGTAATATCTCACGGCCCATAATATATTTTTGCAAATTGCCACCAGAGAGTGAACCCGCTGTTGCCTTCGTGCCTTGCGCTTTCACTCCAAAACTCATGATCACTTTTTGCGAAAATGCGTTTGAAGCCGATGGATCGATCAGCTGTGCAGACACCATGTTCATGCGGTTTCGCGCAGTGAGCACTGCATTGTCTTGCAATGAAAAATCAGACACCGCGGCATGGCCATTTCGCTCTTCGGGTACGGCGCCTAAACCAAATGCCCGCCTTTCAGTAGGTCCGCACTTACCAACGCCTGCCCCTGCTATGGATATTGCGTCATTGCTATGTGCCAGAACTTCACCACCCAAAGCTTCCAGCAATTCATTTTGGCCATTGCCCGCGACGCCAGCAATGCCAAAAATTTCTCCGGCCTTCACTTCAAACTCGATCTCGTTGAGTGCCGTGCCAAAATCACCAATTTTTGGAAGCGTGAGATTTCTAACCGCAAATTTTACATCGCCAAATGTTCGACCCGCAACTTTAGAAATTTCTTTCAGGTTTGCGCCGATCATCATTTCAGCAAGTTTGCGCGGGGTTTCTTTGCGTGGGTCACACGTGGCTATTAATTTGCCGCCGCGCAAAATAGTGGCAGTTTCACAGAGGGCAATAATTTCATGGAGTTTGTGGGAAATATAGAGAATCGAACATCCTTGCGCCGCAAGTTTTCGCAAAGTTTCAAACAGTTGGCCCACTTCTTGTGGGGTTAAAACCGAGGTAGGTTCATCCATAATCAAGAGTTTTGGGTTGAGCAAAAGGGCCCGCACAATTTCAATGCGCTGGCGCTCACCCACACTGAGTGTGGATACGATGCGCTTCGGATCAAGCGTTAATCCGTAAGTGTTCATGACCTTGAGGATTTCCACTTCAAGGGCGGCACGGGAAACCTTAGTATCGAGTCCTAAGGCGATATTTTCCAAAACAGTCATCGCTTCAAACAGCGAAAAATGCTGGAAAACCATGCCAATGCCCAGTTTGCGAGCTGCTTTAGGGTTTTGGATCCGCACGGCTTGGCCATCCCACAGGATTTGCCCTGAATCAGGAGCCATGATGCCATAGATCATTTTTACCAGAGTCGATTTGCCAGCACCGTTTTCACCCAGCAAAGCATGGATTTCCCCTGGCATGACCGTGAGACTCACATTGTCATTGGCCAACACGCCTGGAAACCGTTTGCTGATGTCACGCAATTCCAAGCGTGCATACGTATCTGCCATCATCCCCGCCGTTCAGTTCCCATGTGGCAAAGCTCTGCGGCCTCGTCCTAATGTGCAGTTATGCTCAAACTGAAATCTTTTGCAAGTGCGAAGCGTTGTGGCAATATGAACAGTGGATAGAGGGATGGAACCTATGAAAGCTAACGATGAAACATTGCTGCGTTTGGCGTTTGATGTGGCCCGGAAGGCGCGCGATGGTGGGGATCATCCATTTGGCTCGATCTTGGCTGATGCAAATGGCACTGTTCTGATGGAACAGGGCAACGGCTACACCTCTGAAGGTGGTGATCGCACGGCCCATGCGGAACGGATCTTGGCATCTAGAGCTGCTAAAAAATATGATGTGGCATATTTGGCCACCTGCACACTTTATACATCGGCTGAACCTTGCGCCATGTGCTCGGGTGCCATTTATTGGGCAGGCATTGGACGCGTTGTGTTTGGTCAAACAGAAAAAGATTTAAAAATTCAGACTGGCGATCACGAAGAAAACCCGACGCTTGATCTCCCTTGTCATGTTGTGTTTTCTGCTGGTCAACGCCACACTGAAATTGTTGGCCCGTTGCTGGCTGATGAAGCCGCTAAACTTCAAGAAGAATTCTGGTCCAAACGCTAAAGAGGTTATGCCCATGCTATCTACCACTGATAAGAAATTCCTTCGTCTTGCCTATGATGAAGCTAAGGCCGGATTTGATGAGGGAGGCTGCCCCATTGGTTCAGTGTTGGCGCGGGGCGATGTGTTGGTTTCGCAAGGACGCAACCAACGTGTGCAAGGGGGAGACCCTATAGCGCATGGCGAAATGGATGCGCTTCGCAAAGCTGGTCGCCAGAAAACTTATAAGGACATGACGATTTATACGTCACTCAGCCCGTGCATGATGTGCACTGGCACTATCATACAATTTGGCATTCCACGGGTGGTGATTGGCGAAAACAAAACGTTTGGCGGCAACGAGGAATTTCTACGCTCCAAGGGCGTCGAAGTGATTATTGCTGATGATCCAGACTGCACAGCGCTGATGGAGCGTTTCATCAGGGAAAAGCCAGAACTTTGGGCAGAAGACATTGCTGAAGACGCTTAAGCTTGCGATTATTTTGGTTCAAGACTGCAATATCTATCTTGCACATGGACAAATCTGCGTTACAGTGGTGAACAATTAGTTCCGCTTAGGAAACTTATAAGGAGGCCACCATGGCATTGTCTTGGAGATTTTCGGTTCTCGGTGATCGTCACCGCGCCTTGGGATCAAAGCTCGAAGACTGGAGCGGCATGGGCACGGCGTGGACTTATGACAAAGATATTTATCAGGAACATATCGCCGTTCGCACCAAGGCGGGCCTTATGGATGTTTCTGGGCTGAAGAAGGTTCATCTGGTCGGGCCCCACGCCATTAACGTTTTAGAATATTGCACCACGCGGGACATGACTAAAGTCTATCCCGGAAAATCAGTCTATGCCTGTATGCTCAATGACCGTGGCATGTTTACGGATGACTGCGTGATTTATCGCACGGGACCAAACTCTTGGATGTTGGTGCATGGTTCCGGCACTGCGCATGAAGAATTAGTAAAGCAAGCTGCTGGCCGCAACTGCGCAATTTTGTTTGATGATGATATTCATGATCTTTCTCTGCAAGGCCCGCTTGCCGTCGAATATCTCTCAAAGCATGTTCCCGGCATTCGTGACTTGAAATATTTCCATCACATGCAAACAACACTGTTTGACGCTCCCGTGATGATCTCACGCACGGGCTACACAGGTGAGCGCGGTTACGAACTCTTTGTGCGCGGGCAAGATGCTGGCATGATTTGGGACCGCATTTTGGATGAAGGCAAAGACATGGGAATTATACCTGTGTGCTTCAGCGTTCTCGATATGCTGCGGGTGGAAAGTTATCTGCTGTTTTACCCTTTTGACAATTCGCAAATGTATCCCTTCGCTGATCAACCGCCCGGTGATTCACTTTGGGAATTGGGATTAAGCTTCACCGTTAGCCCGAATAAAACTGGGTTCCGTGGTGCCGAGGAACATCGTCGATTGAAAGGCAAGGAGCGCTTTAAAATATTTGGCCTGCTTGTTGATGCCGATGGGCCAACAGATTTAGGTGATGAAGTTTATCAGGGTGATAAGCGCGTGGGTGTGATCACGTGCCCATGCTATTCAAAGCTAACAAAAAAGTCGATGGCAATTGCAAGGCTTGATGTGGATTGCGCTAAGCAGGGTGTTGCGTTGGAAGTGCGGGGCAAAACAGTGAAGGCAAAGGCAATCGCTCACACAATTACTTTCGATGATCCTGAAAAGACAAAGCGGAACGCGGTTGGCTAATGCTGGTTCAAGGCATAAAGAGCAGGCCTGTTTATACTGGGCTTGATATTGATCCGAATGCGCGCAGGCATTTATTTGCGCTTGAGGGCGCAGGTGTCGAGGCGCTTTTGGATCAAGTGAAGGCGGTGGGATCCGACTTTTTGAAATCCTCAGATATTCTCTGTGTGGGCCAGTTGCCGAATGTCGCGGCCGAAGACATGTGGTCGGCCCCCACCATACCCGTTTTGCTCAATCGGCTGCGCGTCAATCTTATCAATGCAAAAATGGGCACACGGCTTTATCTGTCGGGCACGGAAGGTTTCATCGGCCAGACGATGAAAGTGGCCTTGGACCAAGGCATTGATTTCAATTCCATCCGCACAGAGCATCGCGGTTCCACAGCGCGGCGGGTGCAATGTGTGCATTGCAAGGGCATCACTGAAAGTGTGAAGACCAGCCCTTTTCAATGTAGTCATTGTGGATTGAATCTTTTGGTGCGCGATCACTATTCGCGCCGGCTTGCTGCTTTTCAAGGCGTGTGCATCGATGCTGAAGAGCCCGGCACCGCGCCACCACCTGTAGAGATGTTTCCATGAGCATAAACACAGAGATGAATGTGCGGGTTGCGGCGATTGATCAGGTTGCCGAAAAAGTGAAACGCTTTCGGTTTGAACGTGTCGATGGTTCGCCCCTGCCGGTGTTTTCGGGTGGTGCTCATATCGTAGTTGCAATGCGCGATGGTGACATTTTGCGGCGCAACCCTTATTCGCTTATGTCTTCACCGCATGACCAAACTGCCTATGAAATTTCAGTGCTGCGGGTTGAACAATCACGTGGTGGCTCTGCCTTCATGCATGAACACGTGAAGCTGGGTGATCAACTCACTATCAGTCAACCGGTCAATTTATTTCCCCATGATGTGCGCGGTCGCAAGCATATTTTTATGGCAGGCGGCATTGGCATCACACCATTCATAGCGATGATGGACCAGCTGCACCGCGATGGCTCGCAGTTTGAATTGCATTATGCGGTGCGTGACCGCAATCATGGTGCCTATTGGCGGGAACTGAGTGAACGCTATGGCAACCACCGCATTAAAATTTATGTTGATGCAGAAAAACTTTTCATTCCGACTGAAGCCATACTTTCTAATCAGGTGCTCGGCACACATCTCTATGTGTGTGGACCATCTGGAATGATTGATGCAGTTCTAGGTAAAGCAACGTCATTGGGTTGGCCAAAGCAAAATCTTCATTCAGAACGATTCTTGGCCCCTCCTCCCGGGCATGTTTTCAAAGCTGAACTCAAACGCTCAAATAAAACCATCACTGTTGGTACCCATCAAAGCATTCTTGAAGCTGTGGAAGCAGCAGGGGTTGATGCGCCTTACCTGTGCCGAGGGGGTGCTTGTGGGCAATGCGAAACATCTGTTCTGGCCTGTGATGGCACCATTGAACATCATGATATTTATCTAGAGCCTGAAGACAAAATTTCGGGTAAAAAAATTATGATTTGCGTTTCGCGTGTGAAAGGACAAGCTATTTCGCTTGATCTGTGAGGAACCACCATGAACATTAAATTCAAGCAGGAAACTTTCAGGGGTGATTTCACCTATCGCAATAGCCCCGACAACATTAAGCGCTTTCCGTTTCCGTTTCACGAAGACAAATACATGTATGCCGTCAACATGGAGCCGCATGTGCCAGCAGGCCCTAAGGGCTATGCCTTTGAACACATGATTGATGTGGATGAGCATTATGTTTCTGAGATGCGGGATCGTGCGCTGGTTTTAAAAGAAGATCCGCTGCGTTGCCAAGCCTTGCCCCACATGATGGCTGCCCAATGGGATACGCTTGAACTTCTCATGGAGCAGCAGGCCGCTGGATATCCTGAGCATTTTTCTCTCACAAAAAATAGTGATCAATGGCACTGGATTAATCGTCCGCTTGGCATAGATCAGAAATTTACGTTCGGGGACCCTTCCACGCTCCCTTATGAACCGATGGAATATATCACGCGGCAGGCGCAGGGTGATTTTTGCATCGTCGATCAGCGCGATGGAAATTTGTGGATGGATGCAGGGATGGTGACCACGCAGGCCGATTGGTCGCTGGATTTTGACATCGGCATGAATTTCATGGAGTGGCACGGCCCAGTGCCGTTGGCCCATCAAATGGGTGTGTTTGATCGTGCCCTGAAATTCCTGCTCAACTTGCAACAAGGCAAACCTGTGCGGAGATTGAATTGGACCATGACGATTAATCCGCGTCTTGATACCAGCCCCGAGAATTATCATAAATGGGGCACGGATCGCATGACTGTGACACCTGAAAATGTGGGTGAAAAAGTGCATCTGCGCTGCGAGCTGCAAAGCCTTTGGCGCTTGCCCCGCAGCAATGCCATGCTGTTTGTGATCCGGTGTTATTTATTGAAGATGGATGAGCTTGTGACGGTGCCAAAATGGGCACGACGTTTCCACAGGGTGTTGCGTGATCTGCCTACCGAGCTTGCTGATTACAAAGGCCTGACACGGTTTCGCCCGACGACTGTCGAGTGGCTTTCAAAGTATGATGATGGCGCTGCAACCAGCTCCGGTATTTTTCCAGAATAAAAAAGAGGAACTAATATGACACGAGTAGCCGTTATTGGTGCGGGCCCATCGGGCACAGCAGTGCTGCGCGCTTTTCAGTCCGCCGCTAAAAAGAAGGCCACGAATCCAGAAATCGTTTGCTTTGAAAAGCAAAGCGATTGGGGTGGCTTGTGGAATTATACTTGGCGCACAGGCATGGATGAACATGGCGAACCCGTCCATGGCTCGATGTATCGTTATCTTTGGTCAAATGGACCAAAGGAAGTTTTGGAATTTGGCGATTACTCTTTTGAAGAGCATTTTGGCAAAGCCATTCCATCGTATCCGCCGCGCGCGGTGCTATGGGATTACATCAAGGGCCGCGTTGTCAAAGCCAAGGTTCGCAAATGGGTTCGGTTTTCAACTCCTGTTCGCATGGTGGAGTGGGACAAGAAAAAGAAACTGTTCAATGTGACGGTGCATGACCGTGTGAAAGACAGGATGTACACCGAACAATTTGATCATGTGATAGTGGCCAATGGCCATTTCTCCACGCCCAATGTGCCAGAATTTGAAGGCATTCGTTCATTCAATGGCCGCGTGATGCACGCGCATGATTTTCGCGATGCATTGGAATTTAAAGGCAAAGATGTTTTGATTGTTGGCCGTTCATATTCGGCTGAAGACATTGGTTCACAATGTTGGAAATATGGGGCGAAGTCCGTCACGGCCACTTACCGTTCAAAGCCCATGCATTTTGATTGGCCCAAAGGCTTCGAACAGCGCCCTTTGTTACAAAAGCTAGTAGGCAAGACTGCGCACTTCAAAGATGGCACGACAAAGGATGTTGACGCGATAATCCTCTGCACTGGTTATCAACATCACTTTCCATTCCTTGCAGAAGATCTGCGCCTAAAAACGGCCAATCGCTTGTGGCCGCTTGATCTTTATAAGGGTGTGTTGTGGGAACAGAATCCAAAACTTTCCTACATGGGAATGCAAGATCAGTTTTACACGTTCAACATGTTTGACGCGCAAGCTTGGTATGTGCGTGATGTTATATTGGGCCGCATTAAAGTTCCGAAGCTTGCAGACATGACCAAAAATTCCAAAGCATGGCGCAAGCGTGAAATGAAATTGGAAAATGATGAACAGATGATTCAGTTCCAAGGCGACTATGTAAAGGAGCTCATCGCCGCCACTGATTATCCCAAGCTCGACACTGAAGCCATCAACCGCACACTGGTGGAATGGGAACACGATAAGGCCCATGACATTATGGGCTATCGCAACAAAGCTTATCGTAGCATCGTGACGGGCACCATGTCACCTGTGCATCACACGCCATGGTTAGAAGCGATGGATGATTCGCTGGAGACCTATTTGCAGGTGAAGTGAGAAAGGGACCTGATCCGGCGCGTTGCGCCACCTTCCCCACAGGGGAAGGGTGAAGTTTAGCTGCTACCCAGATGATTTAGCCCTTCTCATTAGGAGAAGGTGCGCCAAAGGCGCGGATGAGGTCCCTTCGACTAACTCCGCGGCCTAGTCTTTTCCGGATCGTAATGTGCGAATTTTACGATCTTCGCTGGCAATCGCTTGGCATGTCCGTCTAGTTTTCCAATCTCCACCTCAGTGCCTAGAGCGCTATTCAACGTATCCATTCTGGCCAAAGCAATGTTCTTACCCAGAACAGGTGAACGGCATGAACTTGTCACCACTCCCACTTGCGCCCTGCCAATGTGAACACAGTCCCCATGGCCAACGGCTTCATTTGACTCAATTTCAAGGCCCACAAGTTTACGACGCGGATGCTCTTTGCGCTGAAGGAGAGCATCGCGGCCGACGAAATTATCAAGCTTTGATTTAAGCGGCACTGTGAAACCAATGCCTGCTTCAAACGGATCAGTTTCAGAATTGAATTCATAATTGGCGAAGATCAATCCAGATTCAATCCGCAGCATATCAAGCGCTTCAAGACCCAAAGGCTTTAGCCCGTGTTTTTGCCCCGCTGTCCACACAGCGTCAAAAACTTCGCTTGCGTGTTTTGGGTGGCAGAAAATTTCGTAGCCCAATTCACCAGTGTAACCCGTGCGTGAAACGACCAATGGCACACCCTCAAAATGGCCAATGCGGGCAACTGTAAACCGGAACCACTCAAGTTCGCTAATGTTGGTTTGAGCTGGTGAAGTCCATAAAATTTCCTTCAGAATTTCGCGACTGTTTGGCCCCTGCACGGCGATATTATGCAATTGATGCGTTGATGATCGCACCCAGGCTTTATAGCCCATCTTCTCGGCTTGCTCGCGCAGCCACGCGCCGGAATAATCATCGCCACCAATCCAGCGGAACAGATTTTGGCCAAGTCTGAAAACTGTGCCGTCATCAATCATTCCGCCATTTTCATAACACATGGCGGTGTAAACCACTTGGCCGATGGAGAGCTTGCTAATGTCGCGTGTCATGCAATATTGCAGCAGCGCTTGAGCGTCTGGACCTGTCACTTCAAATTTGCGCAAAGGCGATAAATCCATCACTACAGCTTTTTCGCGAGCGGCCCAATATTCTTCGATGGGTCCATCATTGTTGAAACGGTTTGGCAACCAATAGCCGCGATATTCGCCGTAGTTGCGGGTGAGTTTTGAAAACGAAGAATGAAATGCGGTTTCTTTGGTCATCACGGGGTCTGCATCTGGGGTCATGCGGGTTGCCACTGCTCTTTGAAATTTTTGTTCCGCGCCATAGACGCGCACATGAATGTCGGTTGGATTCCAGCCATTGCCGGGATCAATATCATCGGGGCAGGATGAGGTGACACAAACCAAATCGGTGAGCGCTTTCACCAAAACATAGTCGCCAGCTCGCGACCAAGCTTCGTCGGACACAATGACATTAGAGTGGTCCATATGCGTGTTATAGAAAAAATTCAGCGCTTCCCACCCTTTGCGTTTGGCAACGCCAAATGTGTCTAAAGCAAAGTTGAAATTCTCAGTACAATTGGCATGGCCGGGATAGCCCATATCATCATAGAAGCGTGGATTGCAGGCCGTGGCAAAAGCATCGTGCCGCCCGCATGTGTCCTGCACCACTTCGATGAGCGGCTCGAAATCCAACGCAAATGCTTTAGACGGCAGCCCTGGAATTGGATAGGCACGGCCCGTTAATGTGCGGGTGATAGTGGCGTCCAGCGCATGTTCAATGCCTTTATCTAACTTGCGCGATGAAAAACATTGAAAGTCAGTCATCTGACGGCCAGAAACATCGATAATCTGGATATATTCGCCAGCCTTCACATGAAAACCGCGAGCCGTGGCGGCCCGAATGCGAATGTCTTGCAAAACATCAGCCAGAGGTTCAGGCAAATCATCGCCGATGACTTTTAATTTGGGTGTGGCGCGTGTGATGCGCAATTCGATGCTCGTTGCGGTGTCTTGAGCGTCGGGGCTCATGTCTAAGGCGGGCACAGAAACGATCAACACGCCATCGTTCTGAACTGTAAATTCGGCACGCTTGCCAGCGGGGCTAGATTGACCAAAAAGAAATGTGGTTTGAATTTGTGCCAGCTCAATGTTCCGGCGTTTCAGACCTCCGCGCATGCGAATCGCACTGTTGTTTTCGCCAAGCACCATGGCTTTAAGGCCTTCACCTGTCCCATCTGCCTTCGCGCTGATCGCAGCGAGATCAATTCGACCATTGGAATCGCAAAAAGCAAGTTCCACACCCTGCCCGCCTTCAAGATCAGTCAAAACAAACTTATCGCCTGCTTTGATGTCGGAAAGGAGAGAACTGCCCCCAGCAACGGGATAACGCTCAACATTAGGTGGCAATACCCTTTCGCCCGGCCGCAATATGCGGCTGGCTGGGGGGAAACTTCGGTTTTGAGGAACAAATAGAGTCATGATGCTAGGTATTATTCCACAGTTTTGCTTGACCGTCGATATAATGTCATTCACAAATGTTTCCTGAGAAGGGGTGAGACAAAATCGGCGTTAGACCGGAAACTCCATTCTTGTCACATGGGACATATGGAGGGAACAATTATGTCATCTGAAACAAACTCGGGCGGGCTGGTCCGCGCGTTAGACTGGAAGGGTGCCTTCTGGGTGGCCGCAGGCGTGCCGCCTCTGGTGCTTTTCTCAATTGGCGGCATTGCGGGCGTTGCTGGCAAGCTGGCTTTCGTGGTGTGGATTATTTCCATGATCATGGGGTTCTTGCAGTCTTTCACTTACGCTGAAATGGCAGGCATGTTTGGCAATAAATCAGGCGGTGCATCGGTTTACGGTGCAACAGCTTGGCTGCGCTATTCTAAATTCATCGCGCCACTTTCAGTGTGGTGCAATTGGTTTGCGTGGAGCCCAGTTCTGTCTCTGGGTTGCGCCATTGCTGCTGGCTATATTCTCAACGCGCTTTTCCCTATTCCACTTTTTGTCGACACATCGCCTGAAGTTTTGGCTTGGTTGGCTGATCCCACCCATGCAGGGAAAGTGGCGGCTGATGCCATTGCTGCTGTCACTGCAGCGGGCACACCTGCTATTCGCGGTTGGGAATTCTTTAACATAACAATCCCTGGCCTTGGCGCATTACACTTCAATGCCACATTCCTGATCGGCGCTGCGCTCATGTTGTTGATGCTGGCTATTCAACATCGCGGCATTGCATCAACTGCTAGTGCGCAAAAACTTCTTGCCATCATTGTGTTGGTGCCGTTGTTGCTCGTAGGCCTTGTGCCAATTCTTACGGGCGCAATTAGTTCAACGAACGTAACTGGCCTTCTGCCGCCAACCGCAGCTTATTCTGGCGTTGATGGAACTTGGAGCATTGGCGGATGGACGTTGTTCTTAGGTGCTCTGTATATCGCTGCATGGTCGACATATGGGTTTGAAACTGCTGTTTGCTACACAAGCGAATTGAAAAATCCGAAGACTGACACATTTAAAGCCATTTTCTATTCGGGGCTTTTGTGCTGCGTGTTCTTCTTCATCGTGCCTTTCGCTTTTCAAGGTGTTTTAGGCCAATCAGGTATGCTTGCTTCTGGCATAGTTGATGGCACGGGCATTGCTGCTGCCCTTGGCAACATGGTGGGTGGGCACCCGATTGTTACGCAAATCTTCGTGATCCTGATGATCATGGCGCTGTTCCTTGCTATTATGACAGCAATGGCAGGCTCTTCACGCACCCTTTATCAGGGATCAAAGGATGGCTGGTTACCCCGCTATCTCAGCAGCGTTAACTCACACGGCGCACCCAGCAAAGCCATGTGGACAGATTTTGTGTTTAACTTATTCTTGCTTGCACTTGCTTCTGACGTTTCAGGTTATTTCTATGTGCTTGCAATTTCAAACGTGGGCTACATCATTTTCAATTTCTTGAATTTAAATGCTGGATGGATCCACCGCGTTGACTCCGGTCACATTTCAAGACCTTGGAAAGCCCCTTCGGCTCTCATTGGTCTCAACACTGTGCTCGCTTTTGTCAATGCGCTGTTCCTTGGTGCCGGTGCAAAAGTGTGGGGCTATTCCAACGCGTTGTGGGCTGGCCTAATTTTTGCCGCTTTCATTATTCCAGTGTTCTACTATCGTCATTACATTCAAGACGGTGGGAAGTTCCCGGCTGGTGCACTTGAAGCACTGGGGTTGAAAGATGGTGATATGGGCGAGAAGAAAGCCGGCATGTTGCCCTACTTGGCTCTCGCTGCTGGTGCTGTTGTGGTGCTGGTTGCGAACTGGTTTTTCCAACTTCCAGCATAATTCCGCGAACAATTTGCCGCCACTTTTTGAGAGTGGCGGCATTTTTTATGAGACTTGATATCCGAATTCTGCGGCTTGGCTGGTGAGCCATTCCCAGAAGCTTTCTGAGAAACCTCGAAAAACTGAAAGTGTGAATTCATCTTCGCCCGCGCGTGTGAGGTGCACCGATACATGCGCCATCTGGGTCAATACCGATTTTCCAATGGCAAATTCATCGGCATGAAGATCAACAGGGGTGCCTTTTGCCAACAGAGCACGGCATTTAGGGCCAGAGATGCGCATGACAACGCGGCCATGGCTTTGATCAGAAACTGAAGCCAAACCCTCAAGTTTCTTCTTTAACTCCGTATACGGAGCATTTTGTACATAATATTGGTCGGGACCTGCCCAAAATACTTCGACCTTTTTCAGGACAGATAAGTTGTCTTTCAAGGCTTTGGCTTTCCCCTTGCGGGCAATAACCATGGCCATCGCGACAGGATGGATGATGGATAAGACAACTCCGGGATCGCCCTTATCGGCACCAAAGCGGCCCGACTTTGCTATCGTGGCTAAAGCTGAGGTTCTAAGCATGGAGCCTCTGATTCTTCGGATCAAAATGAACAGGATCGCAAATCTCAGCCAAATAATGATGGCCGCGCAAACCGTCGAACACTTTTACAATTTCGCCCATGCGGGCACGTCCATTTGAAAGCAGTGCTAAACCCAGCCACATATTTAACATTGGCGACCACGCCACTGAACAGATGTAACCTTGGTCGGCCTGCATTGAAGGCGCGTCGCCTTGCTTTAAAAGGTGCCCACCGGAACGTATTTTCATGCTGCGGTCTACGGGCTTGATTCCAACCACACACTGCCGCGCTGGATCAATCATTCCCGGACGCTGCGCCATAACGCGGCCAATAAAATCTTTCTTGGCGGACATCATCTTGCCCAAGCCCAAATCCGCAGCCGTTGTGGTGCCGTTAAGCTCACCACCCGCGACATGGCCCTTTTCAATGCGCATGATTGAAAGCGCTTCCACGCCATAGGGCACAATGCAAAATTCTGCACCGGCTTGCATGATGGCCCTTGCCACCGCATTGCCAAAATCCGCAGGCACGGCCAATTCATAAGCATGCTCGCCAGAAAATGAAATGCGGAACAACCGTGCTTCGACGCCGCCCAAAATGGTGATTTCTTTGGCGGCCAGATAAGGCACAGTTTCATCGTTGAGAGTGAGGTGATCAACTAACTTTTGCAGCGTGGCGCGCGCTTTAGGACCAGCGATTGCCATTTGTGCCCACTGCTCTGTCACCGAAACATATTGCACATCTAGCTCAGGCCAATGCACTTGATGGCAGAATTCTATGTTGCTCATAACGCGTGCTGCATTTGCGGTGGTGGTGGTCATCACAAAATGATCGTCGGCAAGGCGGGAGGTGGTGCCATCATCAAAGACAATGCCATCTTCTCGCAACATCAAACCATAGCGCGCTTTGCCGATGCTCAGTGTGCTGAATGTATTACAATAGAGCCTATCAAGGAATGCGCCCGCATCTTTGCCTTGAATGTCGATCTTGCCAAGTGTTGATACATCACAAAGACCAACGCTGGCGCGGGTCGATTTCACTTCGCGTGACGCTGCCGCTAACCAATCTTCACCTGCTTTGGGAAACCAAGACGAACGCATCCACAGGCCTGTTTCCACGAATACAGCGCCCTGTTCCACAGCCCAATCATGCAAGGGTGTTTTGCGCACGGGTTGGAAATGATGGCCTGTGAATGGACCCGTGAACGCCCCAAATGATACAGGAGTATAGAACGGTCTGAAGGTTGTCGTTCCCATTTCGGAAATGGACTTGCCGGAAGCTTCAGCCAGAATGGCGATAGCATTGACATTGCCCAGCTTGCCTTGATCCGTGGCCATGCCTGTTGTTGTGTAACGTTTGGCGAGCTCAACATTGCCATAACCTTCCCGTGCGGCCAAAGGCAGATCCTTGGCCGTGGCATCGTTCTGATAATCGATGAAAGCTTTTCCAGTGGATTCTTTCACCCACCAGAAAGGCTGAATGGCGAAGGCTTCGTCGCGGCATTTTGGGGGAGCTGAAACTCGACCCTTCATTGTACCGGCGTGAATGCCGTCTGCTAAACATTCAGAGAGCAACATATGGCCTGCTGCACTTCCAATCGCCGTGAATTCTGTTCCCACATCGGGCGGCGTGAAGGCTGCTATGGACTCGTTCCAAATGGGCTTGGCGCCACGGTGACACATCAGGTTTACGATGGGGCTCCATCCGCCAGACATGGCAACCGCATCGCAGGGAATAGAATGACCGCCAGCGTCCACTGCTGCAACGCCTTTGCCGCCTTTGACATTCAAAATACGGCCACCTTTGCGCGTGTCAATCGTTGCGGCGACATTGATACCGTGGGCCTGCATGTCGAGCGCGGTGCGCAATGCGGAATCGTTGTTGGTGAATAGGGCAATTGATTTTCCAGCCGCAGCTGCATAACGATTGGCATAGTGGCGCATGGCTGAAGCTAACATCACACCCGGCACATCATTGCCGCCGAACACCAGTGGACGCTCTTCTGCGCCGGCTGCTAACACTGCACGCTTAGCA
>JANYHE010000046.1 GCA_025359215.1 Hyphomicrobiales bacterium | reverse complement strand
GTCCAAATCTTGTTGTAAATCTCAATCACAGCGGGATCACAGGGCGGCACAAATTCTGCAGCCGGGGCACCTGCGGGTGGATTGATTTCGGGGGCGGATTTGAAATCAGCATCCAAGAAATCATGGCTGCCCATAATGCCGTTATCATAACGGGCAAAGTTTGAAATCATCGCGGCATTTTCCGGGTCCATGATGAAGTTTTGGAACAGCTTGGACCCAGAAAATGCCGCGATGATTTCTAATTTCGCGCGTTATGATAATGGCATTATGGGCAGCCACGAATTTTTGGATGCCGATTTCAAATCCGCCCCCGAAATCAATCCACCCGCAGGTGCCCCGGCTGCAGAATTTGTGCCGCCCTGTGATCCCGCTGTGATTGAGATTTACAACAAGATTTGGACGAAGTTGAAGGGCTAGTTTTTTATTGTCACGCGACGGCTCTCGACCGACCTTCGGCTAATTTCTTTCACGCTTAGGGCGCAATCGACTTAGTGTGAACTAAATTGAATTCTCCCTCCCCTCCTCAGGGGAGGGTAGGTTGGGGTGCTTTCCGCGAGTCATGTGCTCAAAACTGTTGGGGCCTGTCGAACCAACCCCACCCCGCCCTCCCCTGAAGTAGGGGAGGGAGAAGAGGGTTTCTGGATCAAGCCAAGCGGACATTGCTCTAAGCGCGGGAGAGGGTGCCAGATAGAGCAAAAGAGGGCTGTTACGCCAGCAAGCTGCGCGCGATAATATTGCGTTGAATTTCTGACGTGCCTTCATAAATCCGCATTACGCGGGCATCGCGCGCGTAACGCTCCAGCGGATAGGCGGATGTGAAACCATAGCCACCGTGAATCTGCAAGGCTTTGTCTGTTACGCGGCCTGCCATTTCTGAAGCGAATAGTTTTGCCATTGATGCTTCATGGGAATAGCGTTCGTTTTTCATGCGAATGCGAATGGCTTCCAAACACAGGCCACGTGCTGCGGCAATATCAGTTGCCATATCAGCCAGCATCCATTGCAAGCCCTGAAAATCAGAAATGGAGGTCTTGCCCACTCTGTGAGTCTTCATCCACTCTTGTGCCGTCCTGAATGCAGCCTCAGCAATGCCCACGCTGCACATGGCAATATCAATGCGGCCTGCGTCTAAGGTTTTTAGCGCTGTGCGTAAGCCTGTGCCTTCATCGCCCAAGCGATTGGCCGCTGGAACTTTTGCATCAATGCTCAACTCAAAGGCATGAGCGCCGCGAAGGCCCATGGTGGGTTCGGCCTGGCCTGTGATCACACCGCCATTTTTACGTTCAACCAAGAACGCAGAAATGCCTTTGCCGCCCGCAGCGGTGTCGGTCTTGGCATAGATCACAATCACATCGGCAGCGCCTGCATTAGAAATGAAATGCTTGGTGCCTCTGATGTGGTAGTGATCGCCATCACGCGTGGCGGTCGTGGTCATGCTGGCAGGGTCTGAACCTGCACCGGGCTCGGTCAATGCGAAAGCACCAAACAATTCTCCGCTGGCCATTTTTGGCAGATATTTTTTCTTCTGCTCTTCATTGCCACCAAATTTTACGGAGTCACTCGCCAGAAAATGGGCAGACACCATGGACCCTGTGGAAGCACAGGTGCCGGAGATCATGGCCATGGATTCAAGAAGTGTGGCCGCGTCCAAACCCATGCCACCATATTCAGAGGGCACGTTCATGCCCATAATGCCCATCTCACTCAACGCCTTCATGTGGTGCGTTGTGAAGCGCGCGAGCCTATCAGTTGCTGCTGCTTCTGGTGCTAAAACAGATTTGCAAAACTCAGCAATAGAATCGAGAACAGCAGAATCGAGAAGTTCAGCGGGAAAGCGTGTCATAAAGTGTTCCAAGCATTTGTTGGGTTGGCGCGAATTGCAGGTCCATGTTCATCCAGTTTCGGTGCGGGCGCAAGATTGTTAGGGGACCGCGCATGGCCTTGCGCTTGTTTTGCATCTAGCACTTCGGCCGCAGGAACACCCGCTTTCATGAGTGCTTCAACAGCTTGCGCGGCTGTTTGGTGCAGGGACCAATTTTGAATCAGGGACCGCAGTGTAGCTTCATGTTCAAATCGAAGTGGGTCTGTGGCGAAACGTGGGTCAGCGATTATTGCGGGCTGACCGATTACCTCTGCCATGGCTTTGAAAAGTTTATCGTTCAGCACCGCCAGAACGAAAGTGCCATCCTGTGCCTGAAAAGCGCCGAAGGGCGCTGAAATGCCGTGGCGATTGCCAACACGCGTTGGCGTTTTACCTGTGGCGTGAAGGCGAGCTGCGATCAAGGGCTGAAGTTTGAGCATTGATTCTAACATGCTGATATCTAGATGTTGGCCGTGGCCTGTAATGCCGCGCTGAATGAGAGCGGTGAGGATGGCGTTGGTGGCAAACACACCCGCCGTCACATCTGCGATTGATTCACCAATTAAAGTGGGTGGACCATCGGGTTCGCCCGTCACTGTCATAATGCCGCTCATGGCTTGAATGATGATATCATAGGCTGGGCGATGCGCCATTGGGCCGGTTTGGCCAAAGCCTGAGATGCTGGCGTAAATCAGTTTGGGGTTGAGCTTGTGCAGGGCTTCAAAACCTACGCCCAATTTAGCGGCCACACCCGGCCTGAAATTTTCAACCAACACATCAGCTTTACCTGCGAGGGCTAATGCAATGGTGCGGTCATCGTCATTGGCCAAATCAAGAGTGAGGCTGCGCTTGCCGTGGTTGACCTTATCAAACAGGCTGCTCGCACCATCTTTCAAGAAAGGGCCAATATGGCGATAGTCATCGCCTGCGGGCGGCTCCACCTTGATCACATCAGCGCCATCGTCTGCCAACATGGCTGTGCAGTAAGGGCCAGCGAGAACGCGGGTGAAATCAAGAACTTTGAGGTAAGCGAGAGGTTTCATCTCGCCACTTCACCACGATTGTTTGTACTTGGCCAGTGGCCAACTATGTCGCTGCCAATCTGCCTTTTTGCTCTAAGAATTTCACAATTTCTGTGGCGGCTTCTTCGGGGCTCAGGTTTGCTGTGTCGATGCGAAGCTCCGGATTTTCTGGCGCTTCATAGGGCGACGAAATGCCTGTGAAGTTCTTAAGCTCACCTTTTCGGGCCTTGGCATAGAGGCCTTTCACGTCGCGTTTTTCGGCTTCGTCTAGTGACGTATCGATGTGGATTTCGACGAATTCATTTTTGCCCACACTTTCGCGCGCCATCAGGCGTTCGGCGCGGAAGGGTGAGATGAAGGAAACGAGTGTGATGAGGCCCGCATCGGTCATCAGTTTTGAAACTTCGGCCACACGGCGAATGTTTTCCACACGGTCAGCATCAGTGAAGCCCAGATCACGGTTCAGGCCATGGCGCACGTTATCGCCATCCAACAAATAAGTGAGTTGGCCTTTGGAATGCAGCTTCTTTTCAACCAGATTGGCGATGGTGGATTTGCCCGCACCTGAGAGGCCCGTGAACCAGAGCACCGTTGGCTTTTGACGCAGCAAGACCGCACGTGAAGACTTGTTCACATCCATGGCTTGCCAATGAATGTTGGCCGCACGGCGCAGCGCAAAGTGAATGAGGCCCAAGCCCACCGTGGTGTTGGTGAAGCGATCAACGACGATGAAGGACCCCAGCGTTTTATTCTCCGTGTACGGAGCAAAAGCAAGGGGGCCATCAAGTTCTAAATTACACACACCAATTTCATTCAGCGTCAAAGTTTCAGCAGCAGCATGTTCCATGGTGTTGACGTTGATTTTATATTTCAACTTATCGAGTGTGCCGGGCAGGGTTTTAGTGCCGGATTTAATCACGTAAGGGCGGCCGGGCAGCATGGCCTCATCGCCCATCCACAGCACTTCCACTTCAAACTGGCTGGAGACTTCCAGAGGAGATTTTGCAGCGCAAATCACATCGCCGCGGCTGGCGTCAATTTCATCGGCGAAGGAAATCGTCACGGCCTGATCGGCCACAGCTTCCGAAAGATCACCATCATAGGTGACGATGCGCGTGACTTTCGAGATTTTGCCAGATGGCAACACTCGAATTTCATCGCCGGGCTTTAATGTGCCGCTGGCGATGGTGCCGGCAAAGCCCCGGAAATTTTGATCAGGGCGGTTCACCCATTGCACAGGCATGCGGAACGGCTTGGCCGATTGATCATCACCCACGGGAACCGTTTCAAGATGGCCCATCAATGTTGCCCCTTGATACCAACCCATATTGGCTGAGCGATCAATAATGTTATCACCCACCAAAGCAGACGCCGGAATGCAAGTGATGTTTTTTGCGCCAATGCTGGCAGCAAAAGCGCGGTAATCAGCTTCAATCGCTTCGAAAGTTTCGCGCTTGTAGCCCACCAAATCCATTTTGTTGATGCAGACCACGAGGTTTTTAATGCCAAGCAAAGTGGCAATAAATGTGTGGCGGCGGGTTTGGGTTAGAACGCCTTTGCGCGCGTCAATCAGAATAATTGCAAGTTCGGCGGTTGATGCGCCTGTTGCCATGTTGCGCGTATATTGTTCATGGCCTGGTGTGTCGGCCACGATGAATTTGCGTTTGGATGTGGCAAAGGCGCGGTAGGCCACGTCAATGGTGATGCCCTGTTCGCGTTCTGCAGCAAGGCCATCCACTAATAAAGCAAAATCCAAATTGCCGCCTTGGGTGCCTAGTCTTTTGGAGTCGGCTTCCAGTGCTGAAAGCTGGTCTTCAAACAGCATTTTTGATTCATAGAGCAGGCGACCGATGAGTGTGGATTTGCCATCATCAACCGAGCCGCAGGTGATGAAGCGCAGTAAGTCTTTATTTTCTTGCGCAGCGAGATAGGCATCGACATCGCCGCCTTGGAATTCAACGAAACGGGTCATCAGAAATATCCCTCTTGCTTCTTCTTTTCCATCGAAGCCGATTGATCTTTATCAATCACGCGGCCTTGACGTTCGGAGCTCGTGGCCACCAACATTTCTTCGATGATGTCGAGCAATGTGGTGGCGTTGGATTCAATGGCTCCGGTCAGTGGGTAACAGCCCAGTGTGCGGAAGCGGATTTTTTTCATTATCGGTTTTTCGTTCGGAAGCAGGCGCATCCGGTCATCATCCACCATGATCAATTGACCGTCACGCTCCACCACGGGGCGTTCACCTGCAAAATAAAGCGGCACAATGGGGATATTCTCGCGGTGGATATATTGCCAGATATCAAGCTCGGTCCAATTGGACAGCGGGAAAACGCGGATGGACTCACCCTTGTTTTTGCGGGCGTTATAAAGGTTCCATAATTCGGGGCGTTGGTTCTTCGGGTCCCATCGATGCTTGGTATCGCGGAAGGAGAATATGCGTTCCTTGGCGCGGGATTTTTCTTCATCACGGCGCGCTCCACCAAAAGCTGCGTCAAATCCATATTTGTCTAAAGCTTGTTTCAGGCCTTCGGTTTTCATAATTTGTGTGTGAAGAGCCGAGCCATGATCAAAGGGGTTAATGTCTTTGGCAATGCCTTCAGGATTGATGTGAACAATCAGATCAAGGCCCAAGCGCTTCGCCGTCTCGTCGCGCATTGAAATCATCTCGCGAAATTTCCAGCGCGTATCGACATGCATGAGCGGGAAGGGCGGCTTGGCCGGATAAAACGCCTTCATGGCCAAATGCAGCATCACAGCGGAATCTTTGCCCACAGAATAAAGCATCACAGGCTTTTCGCATTCGGCAGCCACCTCGCGGATGATGTGGATGGATTCAGCTTCAAGTTTTTCTAAATGGGTCATGCGGTGCGCTGGGATCATGGGCTTTTCTGCCTCCAGATGGGTGGTGGTGCGGATGAAGCTGCGAAGTTTTTCAATGGTGCGCGTGGAGGGCGAACGCCCTTTACGTAAATCAAACACAAAGGACGGATCGCCCAAGGCTTGCTTGCCCAGCGCTGTCGCATCGGTGCCGGATAGCGCCAAAAAGGCTTCGATTTCATCAAGAAATGATTGTGCAATGGTGTCCATAATAGGACGTTACCTATTTTTATTGCAAATTGCAATAAAGTTTGAACATTAATAGGGTTTAACCTATAAAACTGGCTGTTGAGCCTATTTCGTATTCATCCTATGTCTTTGTTGAGGGGAGGAAATCAATTGGACAAGAGCGCTCAGAACAAGCCAGAGGTCATGCCCTATCAGGAGCCGCACAGTGGTGGCCGCCCGCCGAGCAAGCTTTTGGAAGAAACCATTGGCCGTGAGGTGAAGAACTTTCGCGAGAAAATTGGCCTCACCATTGCTGAGCTTGCCAAGGCTGCTTCCATGTCGGCGGGCATGCTTTCTAAAATTGAAAACGGCGCAACTTCACCCTCGCTTTCATCGCTGCAGGCGCTGAGCACAGCTTTGCAGGTTCCGGTTACTGCGCTGTTTCGGGGCTTTGAGGAAATTCGCGATGCGACATTTGTGAAAGCGGGCCAAGGTCTTACAATTGAGCGCCAAGGCACACGGGCTGGCCATCAATATCAGTTGCTCGGACACAGTGCTCATCATGGCCCGATTATGGTGGAACCCTACATGATCACCATCAGCCACGAGTCTGATGTGTTTCCCACGTTTCAACATGCCGGCTTGGAATTTCTCTATATGTTGGAAGGAAATGTGGTCTATCGGCATGGCGACAAGACTTATGACATGCACCCCGGAGACGCCCTGTTTTTCGATGCCGATGCGCCGCATGGGCCCGATGAATTGAAAAAGCTGCCCGCTCGATATTTGAGCATTATCAGCTATCGCCGGGACGAATAATTGACAAAGTAGCTACCGGTAGCTACATTTCTTGATATGTATATTTCAGTCAAGGATGCGAAGAACCAATTATCAGAACTGCTTCACCGCGCCGAAGCGGGCGAGAAAGTTATACTCACGCGACATGGCAAACCAGTGGTGGAACTGGTGCCCCATAGTGGGAAAGGCGGAATTGATTTTGAAGCAGGCAAGCGCTGGATGGAAGAACATGGTATTGAGAAAGTGGTAAGTTACATTTCTCCAGACTTTGACGATCCTCTGCCAGAAGACTTTCTCATTACTCCTACATCTGACCCACAGTGATTCTTCTCGATACGCACATACTTCTGTCGGTCCTTGGGCAAGTTGATCTTTCACTTCCTCCGGCCATTCTCAACTGTGTAAAAAGTAAAGCTAACGCCCGTATCAGTGTTGCTACGATATGGGAGATTGCAATCAAGTATCGCCTTGGAAAACTTAAACTTACAGTGCCTGTGGAACAATTGCAGGACCTGGCTAACGATCAAAACATAACGATACTTCCCGTACGAGTGGAACATACCCTCGCCCAAATCGGACTTGAACCCATTACAAATGATCCATTTGATCGATTGCTCTTGGGTGTTTGTGCGGTGGAGGGTATGAAGTTGCTAACAATTGATAAAGCCTTGGCCAGCCATCCGCTCGCTTGGCGCTGAGGAATTTTAAAATGAAACTCTTATCACTCGCCGCTTTGCTTTCGCTCAGTGTGCTCACACCTGCCATTGCACAAGTGAAAATGGATGGGCAGTTTGTTGCCAGCAAAGCCTGCCCTGCGGTGCAGTCCATCAAAAAAGGTACCAATCCCGGCGATGTTTTAGTTGAGGCGGGAAAATCGTATCACGTAATCGGCAAAAACAAGGATCAAGCTTCGCATTATTGGGTGGACGTGCCTGGCGCTAATCCTGCGCAGCGTTGGGTGGCAATTGACTGTGGAACTGTTGATGGTGCTGTAACCAGCACCGTTGCAGCTGGCGGAGGTGCTGCGGTTGATACATCAAAAGGCACTGTAAAACCCAAGCCAAAACCCAAGGGGCCAAAAGGTGGTGTTCCCTATTATGCGTTTGCCATCAGTTGGGAGCCTGCATTCTGCGAAGCGATGAAAGACAAAGCTGAATGCAAAAGTGAAACTGCTGCCAGCTATGCGGCTTCACATTTTTCGCTGCATGGATTATGGCCGCAACCGAGGCGCAATGTGTTTTGTGGCGTGGACCGCGCCACAGCAGCGCTTGATGACCAGCACCAGTGGGAAAGCCTGCCTGCACCACAAATGAGTGCCGCAACAAAGGCTGCCTTGGACAAGATGATGCCGGGCACTCAGTCAGTTTTAGAACGCCATGAATGGATTAAACATGGCACGTGTTATCCGGGGGCTAATGCAGACCAATATTTCAGTGATGAAATTCGTTTGATTAATGATGTGAATGGTTCAGCCGTGCAGAAATTTATGGCCGAGAATATTGGCAAGACCATTCAAGCCGCAGACCTGCGTGCCAAATTTGATGTAGCATATGGCGCAGGTGCTGGTGCTCGTGTGCACATGTCATGCAGTAAGGATGGGATGATCAGTGAACTGACGATTAGCTTAAAGGGCAATATTTCGACAGGCACTAAACTTGCCGATCTAATCGCCGCCGCTGATCAAGCAGATGGTGGGTGTGAGGCTGGTTTAGTGGATGCTGTTCGCTAATGTGACGATGCGACGAGCGGCTTCGGCAATTTGAGTTTCATCAACGGTCAAAGCCACACGCAAGTGACCAGCACCGCAGCGCCCAAAACTTTCTCCGGGCATGGTTACAACATTGTGCTCCAGCATCAGCTTTCGCGCGAACACTTCGCCAGATAGGCCTGACTTGCGCACATCAATCATCACAAACATGCCGCCCTCTGGCATTCTTGCGCTGACAGTTTTGCAGGACTTCAAACCACCGATCAAAACTTTAGCGCGGGTTTGATAGGCACTACGCATAGTGTCTAACTCAACAAAATGCGTGTCGAGGGCAAAGGCTGTTGCGTCTTGCAAAAAAGACTGTGAACCAAACAACATTGTCTCAGTGATAGAAAGCGCAGCGGCAGCAAATTCAGCTGATCCAGCAATCCAGCCGCAGCGAAAGCCCGGAATGGCGTGCGACTTTGAAATGGAAGACGTCACGATGGTGCGGTCTTCCAAATCTTTGTCGAAGAACGGCGAAGTAAAAACATTGTTGCCATAAACGAGGCTGGCATAAACTTCATCGGACACAATCCAAAGATCGTGTTTTTTGCAAAGCCTGCCGATGGCAGCAACTTCATCACGCGTGAACACGGCTCCGGTGGGGTTGCTGGGAGAGTTTAAAAGCAAAGCTCTGGTGCGCTGTGTGATGGCCGCTTCTAAAGCTGCTAAATTGGGGTGAAAGCCGTTATCAGGATCAAGCGGCACAGCCACCGGAACTCCGCCGGGTGCTGCGATCACGCCTTCATAAGTGGCATAATAAGGATCGAGCAATAACACCTCATCGCCTTCATTTAAAATCGAAGTGAAGGCCACGAAGAGTGCGGTTTGGGTTCCGGGCAAAAATAGGAATTGATCAGCGCCAATACTACGGCCCGTTTGTTTTGTGTAAAAACGTGATAGGGCTTCAAGCACCACAGGTTCGCCTTGGCCTGGTGAATAGTGAAGGCGGCCGGGGCGCATTTGCTTTCTTGCAATTTCGAGAATGGCTTCAGGAGGGCTTGCGTCGGGCTCGCCAATCGACAAGAATATCATCGGTTCGCCGGCCGCAGCGCGGCGTTTACCTTCTTGATGCACGGCCCATTTTTCAGACCCTAGGCCAGAGAGGCGATTGGCAATTTTAGCAAGTTTCATTCAGGCACTTTATCTTTCGCCATGCGTGTTAAGGCAACGTAGTCGGTTTTTCCAGACCCCAGCATCGGCAATTCATCTAGCTGAAAAATAGTCTTGGGGATCATCAAATCCGCGACGCCTTGGCTGCGCAGAGCGTCAGCAATTTTCTTGCGGTCAGGCCTATCAAGCGTTGTAAACATGACAAGTTGCTCACCCTTTTTCTTGTCGGGAATGCCAACAACAGCATGGCCCAAATCTGGGTAGAGCGCTTGCAATTTAACTTCAATAGCCGTGAGAGAAACCATTTCACCTGCAATTTTTGAGAAGCGCTTAACGCGACCCAGAATAGTGACAAAGCGAT
>JANYHE010000043.1 GCA_025359215.1 Hyphomicrobiales bacterium | reverse complement strand
CACCTATTGCGGCACTTTGGGTGTGGAATTCATGCACATCTCTGATCCTGACCAAAAGGCTTGGGTGCAGGAACGCATTGAAGGGCCCGACAAAGAAATCACGTTCACGCCGCAAGGCAAAAAAGCCATCCTCAATAAGCTCATCGAGTCAGAGGGTTTTGAAAGCTTCCTCAATGTGAAATATGTGGGCACCAAGCGCTTTGGCTTGGATGGCGGCGAAGCGATGATTCCAGCGTTAGAGCAAATCATCAAGCGCGGCGGCCAACTGGGTGTCACAGACATTGTGTTCGGCATGGCACACCGTGGGCGCTTGAATGTTTTGGCCAATGTAATGTCAAAACCGTTCTCGGCAATTTTCCATGAATTCCAAGGCGGCTCCTCCACACCTGATGATGTGGAAGGGTCAGGCGATGTGAAATATCATTTGGGCTCGTCATCAGACCGGGTGTTTGATGGCAACACTGTGCATCTTTCACTCACCGCCAATCCATCCCATTTGGAAATTGTAGATCCCGTGGTCTTGGGCAAAGCCCGCGCCAAGCAAGATCAAAAAGGTGATAAGGAACGCACCACCGTGCTGCCCTTGCTCATCCATGGTGATGCCGCTTTTGCGGGTCAAGGGGTGATTGCGGAATGCTTTGGTCTTTCCGGTTTGAAGGGCCACCGTTCGGGCGGCTCAATTCATTTCATCGTCAACAATCAAATTGGCTTCACCACATCGCCCTTGTGGTCGCGTTCTTCGCCCTACCCTTCCGACATTGCTAAAATGATTGAAGCGCCAATCTTGCATGCCAATGGTGATGATCCTGAAGCGGTGGTGTTTGCTGCCAAAATCGCCATGGAATTCCGCCAGAAATTTAAGAAGCCCGTGGTGATCGACATGTTCTGTTATCGCCGCTTTGGCCATAATGAAACCGATGAACCCAGTTTCACGCAACCACTCATGTATAAGAAAATCGGTGCCCATCAAAATGTAGTGGCCCTTTATGGCGCGCGGTTGATTGCTGATGGCACCATCACCGCAGCAGAATTTGATGAGATGAAAGCGGCCTATCGCAAGAACCTCGATGACGCCTTGTCGGTGGCTACTGATTATAAAGCCAACAAAGCCGATTGGCTGGATGGCCGCTGGGCGGGCATGAAGGCCGCCGCTGATCAAGATGATGCGCGGCGTGGGCAGACGGGTTATCCCCTTGAGAAGCTCAAGGAGATGGGGCTTAAGCTCACCAAACTGCCTAAATCATTCACACCGCACAAAACCATGATCCGTGTTCTTGATGCGCGGCGCAAAATGATTGACGAGGGCGCTGGTATAGATTGGGCTTCGGCTGAAAGTTTGGCCTACGGCACGTTGCTGCAAGAGGGTTACAAAATCCGTCTTTCCGGCCAAGATGTGCAACGCGGCACCTTCTCGCAGCGCCATGCCGTGCTGGTCGATCAAGTGACGGAAAAGCGCTATACTCCGCTCAATCATTTGGTACGCGAGCAAACCACAAAAATCGAAGTCATCAACTCGATGTTGTCTGAAGAAGCGGTTCTCGGTTTTGAATATGGTTATTCTCTCGCAGAGCCCAACGCGCTGGTGTTGTGGGAAGCGCAATTTGGCGATTTTGCCAATGGCGCGCAGGTGATTTTCGATCAATTCATTTCATCAGCTGAGCGCAAATGGCTGCGCATGTCGGGCCTCGTGTGCCTGCTGCCACATGGTTATGAAGGTCAGGGGCCCGAGCATTCATCGGCACGTCTAGAGCGCTTTCTGCAACTTTGCGCAGAAGATAATATGCAAGTGGCAAACTGCTCCACGCCCGCCAATTATTTCCACATTTTGCGCCGTCAGCTCAAGCGCGACATCCGAAAACCGCTGGTAATCATGACGCCAAAATCTTTGTTGCGGCACAAGCGCTGTGTTTCAACGTTGGAAGAAATGGGCGAGCAATCAACCTTCCACCGCTTGTTGTGGGATGACGCTGAATTCTTGAAAAGCGAAAAAATTAAACTCGTCAAAGATGATAAAATCAGGCGTGTGATCTTGTGCACGGGCAAGGTTTATTTTGACCTTTATGAAGAGCGCGAAAAGCGCGAGCTGAATGATATTTATCTGCTGCGCGTCGAACAACTTTACCCTTGGCCACATAAAGCATTGGCCCAGGAATTGGCGCGTTTTCCCAAAGCAGAATTTGTGTGGTGTCAGGAAGAGCCGCTCAACATGGGGGCATGGTCTTTTGCTCAAGCCAATTTAGAACGTGTATTGGATTTCATCAAAGTGAAAAATCCACGGCCCCGTTATGTCGGTCGTCCTGCGTCAGCGTCCACGGCCACAGGCTTGATGAGCCGCCACCTGAAAGAACTCAAAGCCTTCCTCGACGAAGCGATGGCATAAGGAAATAGCAAAATGAGCAAAGATATTCGTGTGCCAACTCTCGGCGAATCTGTGACTGAAGCAACCATCGCAAAATGGTTTAAAAATGAAGGTGACAGTGTGAAAGCTGATGAGCCTTTGGTGGAACTGGAAACAGATAAAGTAACCGTTGAAGTGCCTGCGCCTGCCTCAGGAAAACTAGAAAAAATCAACGTAGTAGCGGGAACCACCGTGGTGATTGGTGCGCTGTTGGGTTCCATTGCTGAAGGGGCGGTCGGCGCCACTGAAGCACCTAAGGCGGCTGCACCCGCTGCAGCAGCACCTGCGCCAGCAAAAGCTGCTGAAATTCCATTATCGCCTGCTGTACGCAAAGCCGTGGTCGAAAACAATTTGAACCCCGCTGAAATTCCAGGCACTGGCAAAGATGGCCGCATCACCAAGGGCGATGTGATTGCCACGTTGGAAAAGCCAGCTGCTCCGGTAGCAGCATCTGCACCAGCGCCGCGCCCCGTTGCCGCAGCTGGCAGTGAAGAGCGTGTTAAAATGTCGAGGCTGCGCCAAACCATTGCGCGGCGTTTGAAAGATGCGCAAAACACCGCCGCCATGCTCACCACCTTCAACGAAGTGGACATGACCAACGTGATGGCCATGCGCAACCAATACAAAGATGTGTTCGAGAAAAAACACGGCGTGAAATTGGGCTTCATGAGCTTCTTCGTGAAGGCCTGCATTCAAGCCTTGAAAGATGTGCCCGCTGTCAACGCTGAGATTGATGGCGAAGACATGGTTTACAAAAATTACTATCATGTGGGTGTGGCCGTGGGCACCGATAAGGGTTTGGTGGTGCCTGTGCTGCGTGACGCCGATATGTTGTCGTTCTCGGGCATTGAGAAAACGATCGCTGGTTACGGCAAAAAAGCCCGCGACGGCCAATTGCAAATTGCCGATATGCAAGGCGGCACGTTTACAATTTCCAACGGCGGCATCTATGGCTCGTTGATGAGCACGCCTATTTTGAATGCGCCACAATCTGGCATTTTAGGCATGCATAAAATTCAAGAGCGCCCCATCGCCATGAATGGCCAAGTGGTGATCCGCCCGATGATGTATCTGGCTCTCAGCTATGATCACCGCATTGTTGATGGTAAAGAGGCCGTCACCTTCTTGGTGCGTGTGAAAGAAACTTTGGAAGATCCACAACGCGCATTGTTGGATTTGTAACAGCGCACACTTGCGAGGATCCAATGTCAAAAGCTTATGTTGTAAATGAACCCTCGTTGCCACTCGAAGGGTGGGATGACCCGGCACATGGCACGTGTTTATGGCGGACGATGATTTCCGCTGATGTCGCACCGACAGATACTCTCTCAACGGGTATCGCATATTTTGCGCCGGGAGAAACGTTGGCACCTCACCGCCACAGCCATGCAGAAGTTTACTTTGTGCTTGAGGGTGAATTAGAAGTAACCATTGATGGCATTAAGCACTGCGTCACGCCAAACACGTCTATTTTCGTTCCCGGCAATGCCGAACACGGAACACTCAATGCCAGTTCAAAGCCAGCCCGCATTTTTTATTGTTTTGCAGCTGATCGTTTTAGCGATGTCAAATATCAGTTCAGTTCTACAGCTACGCCAGAATCCAATCCCAACTAAAGGATGAGTTACACCATGACCTACGACGTCACCATCATCGGCACGGGTCCCGGCGGTTATGTTTGCGCCATTCGGGCGGCGCAACTGGGTTTGAAAGTGGCTGTTATAGAAAAGCGCGCCACCCACGGCGGCACCTGCTTGAATGTTGGGTGCATCCCGTCCAAGGCCATGCTGCATGCCTCCGAACTCTTTGCCGAGAGCCAACACAGTTTTGCCAAAATGGGCATTGTCTCAGTCTCGCATATTGATTTCCCGAAGATGCAATCCTTCAAGCAGGAAGCCATTGATGGCAACACCAAGGGCATTGATTTTCTGTTGAAGAAAAACAAAGTCGATGTGATCAGAGGCACAGGAAAAATTCTGGGCACCGGCAAAGTTGACGTTGCTGGCCAGATTGTTGAAAGCAAATCCATCATCATCGCCACCGGTTCTGATGTGGCCAAACTCAAAGGCGTTGAGATTGACGAGATGCGCATTGTGTCTTCGACGGGCGCACTTGAACTGAAAGAAGTCCCAAAGACGCTGACCATTATTGGTGCGGGCGTGATTGGGTTGGAGCTGGGTTCTGTTTACTCGCGGTTAGGTTCAAAAGTCACAGTCATTGAATATCTCGACCGCATTTTGCCGGGCATGGATTTGGATGCGGCAAAAGCTTTGCAGCGCATTCTCGAAAAGCAGGGGCTTGCGTTCAAATTAGGCCACAAGGTGACAGGTGCTACGGCTTCGAACACAGATGTGTCTTTCACAGTGGAGCCAGCAGCGGGCGGCACAGCGGAAACGCTCACCACAGATATCTTGCTGGTTGCCATTGGTCGCAATGCCTATGCCGATGGTCTGGGCTGTGATGAAGCTGGCATTAAGCGTGATCCGCGTGGCCGCATCGAAGTGGGCGATCACTACAACACATCGCTCGCTGGCGTTTATGCCATTGGCGATGTGATCAAAGGCCCCATGCTCGCCCACAAGGCCGAGGATGAAGGCGTGGCACTGGCCGAAATTCTAGCGGGCCAAGCAGGACATGTGAATTATGATGTGATTCCCGGCGTGGTCTACACTTCGCCTGAAGTGGCAAGCGTGGGCAAAACTGAAGACGAACTCAAAGCTGCGGGCGTTGATTACAAGGCGGGTAAATTCCTGTTCCTCGCCAATGGCCGCGCGAAGGCAAATCAACAAACGGATGGGTTTGTGAAAATACTGGCTGACGCAAGGACCGATAAGGTTTTGGGTGCTCATATTGTAGGCGTGCAAGCCGGTGAACTGATCCAGGAAATTGCTGTTCTCATGGAGTTTGGTGGATCATCGGAAGATCTCGCTCGCACCTGTCACGCTCACCCCACATTGTCTGAAGCGGTGAAGGAAGCGGCCATGGCTGTGATGGGCCGTTCAATTCACAGCTGAATTAACCATCCGTAAACAACACGCCGAGTTTTAGGCAATGTTTTAAACAGTTCGCAATCTTTCGCGGGTAATTTTCATTCAAAGGAATTTAACCGTGACCAGCGCAAAAAAAGACATTGATATCCTGATCCTCGACGATGATGTGGACCTGCTCACCAGTGTCGCCGAATTGTTGGCTGATTGCGGTTACAAGGTTAAAGGCTTTGCCGACCCTGAAAGTGCTGTAGAATTTGCTGTCGATCAAACATTCGCCATGGGCCTGTTCGATTTCCGCTTAGGCAGCGTCAAAAACGGTTTGGATGTTGTCGAAACACTTCAAATCATGGGATCAAAAGCCGCCTATGTGATGGTGACCGCTGATGTTGAACGCTCAACCCAGTTGCGTGCGGCCAATCTCAAAGTGTTTGAATTCATGCGCAAGCCCGTGCAGCCGCAAGAACTGCTGGACACGGTTTCACGCGCTATGCAGCACATGAACCAAATCGCTGCTTAATGCGCGGCTGCTAAAACTGCATCTGAGCGGTTTGATTTTTCGCTGATAATAAACACCATCAACCCTGCTACAACTGCGGTCGCAAAGGCCAGCCACCACATTTCAGTGTAACGCGCAAAAACATCGAATAAATATCCGCCAGCAAATGCGCCAACGGCTCCGCCCAGCGCGTGGCCCCCTGAGATCATACCCATGGCAAGGCCCATGATTTTGAGGCCAAGATGCGAAGCTGCCAAGCTTGCGGTGGGGGGCACAGTTGAATAATCAAAAATGCCATAAATGATTGCGAACAAAAACATCAGTTCATAGCTGGTGCCCACATGCATGAGCACGATGAATGATAGTGACCGCATGAGATAAATTGAGCCTAGAAGCAGCGGACGATTGACCCTGTCGGTCAAATAACCCGATGCAAACATGCCGCAAAAATTAAGCGCTGCCGTCAGGGCATAAATGCCAGAGGCGGGCACCGGCGGAAAACCGCAAAAGGCCGCATAAGGCAAGAAGTGGGTTTCAATGGCCCCTGTGGTGGTGACACCGCAAATAAAGAAACTCCAAAACAAAATATGAAAGGTGGAATTGGTCAGAAGAAATTTGAGGCGAGTGCTTAAAGGTTCTTCCGAAATGGTCACTTTTCTTTCTGCAGCTTCTTCGGCTGTGGGTTTCAGCATAGACCAGATCACCACGGCCATGACGGCGCAGGTGATAGACACAGCCAACATGGCCCAGCGCCAAGAGAAATATCCCAGGCTCAAAGTGAGAAGTGGCACAGTGATGAACTGGCCGGCAGTTGCACCAGAATTGGCAATGCCAGTCGCAAGGCCACGATTCTCTTCAAAAAGTTTAGCAAGTGCCGTGGACACCAAATGCGAATTGGCCGTGGCAAAGCCCATGCCGCCCAACACACCGTAACCCATGATATAAATCCCGGCGATGGGGAACGTTGCAAAGGCCAGAAAACTGGCACTCACTGTGATCAGCCCTGCCGTGAGCATGGCCCGTGCGCCAAACCGATCAGCGAGGTTACCGGCCACAGGTGAAAAAATGCCCATGGCGATGAAAGCCACCGATTGGCCAGAGCCAATAAAGGTTTTTGACCAGCCTAAGTTTCGCACCCAATCCTCAGTCATGATCGACACAGATTGACGAGCCGACATGACAATGGAGAGCGTGGCAAAGCACAGCCACACGACGATCCATGGGTTGATGCGATTGGAAGGTGATGAGGCCATAGCTCACTTTGCCATGATTAATTTCTAGCGGCTAGCTTTTTTCATCACTTTGCCCATATAAGGCCCCTCATGATGTCCCTTTCTTTTCGCAAAATGAACGGTCTTGGCAATGATTTTGTGGTGCTCGATGCCCGCAACCAATCCATTGCGATGTCTGAAACGCAGGCCCGCGCCATTGCTGATCGCAAAACCGGCATTGGCTGTGACCAATTGATCATCATTGAAAAATCAGCAAGGGCCGATGTTAGGATGCGCATTTGGAATGCTGAAGGCGGTGAAGTGCCATCCTGCGGCAATGCCTCACGCTGCATCGCCGATTTGATTTTTGATGAGACAGGCGAACGAAGCGCCACGATTGACACCAAAGGCGGAATGCTGATTGCTAGTAGAGCAGGCGATAAGTTGGTGACCATCGATCAGGGCCTGCCCAAATTTGGTTGGAAAGATATTCCGCTTTCAGAGCCCTTTGCCGATACCCGCCATATCGAATTACAATATGGACCAATTGATCATCCGTTGATCCATTCGCCATCGGTTGTAAACGTGGGTAACCCGCATTGCGTTTTCTGGGTTGATGATTTGGATGTGGTGGATTTGGGCCGCGCTGGACCGATGTTGGAAAACCATCCTCTGTTTCCCGAACGCGCCAATATTTCTTTTGCAAAAGTTGTGGCTCGCGATCATGTTTTACTGAAAGTGTGGGAACGCGGTGCGGGTTTAACCAAGGCTTGCGGCACGGCGGCTTGCGCGGTGATGGCCGCAGGCCACCGCATTAAAATTATTGATGCTGCCTGTAAGGTCACTCTTCCCGGTGGCGATCTATTTATGAGTGTGCGTGAGCACGATGGCCATGTGCTGATGACTGGGCCTGTGACTTATGAATTTGACGGTGTGTTGCCTGAGGGGCTTCTCTCGTGACTGAACTTCAAACCTTTGGTTGCCGTCTCAACACATTTGAATCTGAGATTATGCGTGGCCATGCTGAAAAAGCAGGTTTGAAAAATGCCATCATTTTTAATACTTGCGCAGTAACAGCCGAGGCCACACGCCAAGCGCGGCAGGCCATTCGCAAAGCCCATAAAGAAAAGCCAGAAGCACAAATTATTGTAACTGGCTGTGCGGCACAAACTGATCCCGACATGTTTGCAGCCATGCCTGAAGTTTCGCGCGTTTTGGGCAATGAAGAAAAGTTGCAGGCTTCCAGTTGGCTAGCCGGGTCTAATCGGCCTCGTGTTGATGTGTCTGATATTATGGCCGTCAAGGAAACGCGGCCTTCAATGATTGAGCAATTGACAGGACGCACGCGGGCCTTTGTTCAAGTGCAAAATGGCTGTGACCATCGCTGCACGTTTTGCATCATTCCCTTTGGCCGGGGCAATTCGCGCTCGGTGCCGATTGCTGATGCAGTGGAGCAGGTGCGGCGCTTGGTGGCGGGCGGGCACAGCGAAGTTGTCTTGAGCGGTGTAGATCTCACATCTTGGGGCGCTGATTTTGAAGGCGCACCAAAGCTGGGCAGATTGTTGGCTAGCATTTTGAATTCTGTGCATGATCTCAAACGTTTGCGCCTATCCTCAATTGATTCAATTGAAGCTGATGATGAAATGGTTGAAGTGATCACAGGCGATAGGCGCGTCATGCCGCATCTTCATCTATCACTTCAATCAGGTGATAATATGGTTTTGAAGCGCATGAAACGCAGGCACAGCCGCGAACACACTATTGAGTTTTGTAACCTGTTGCGCTCAAAGCGATCGGACATGGTTTTTGGGGCTGATATTATTGCGGGCTTTCCCACTGAAACAGATGCGATGTTTGAAAACTCGCTGAAGATTGTTGATGAGTGTGGCCTCACATTCTTGCACGTGTTTCCCTATTCACAACGCCCCGGAACACCAGCTTCAAAAATGCCAATGGTCGAGCAAACCGTGATTAAGCGTCGTGCCGCATTGTTGCGGGCTAAGGGCGAAGCGCGATTGCAAAATTTCTTGTCAGCTGAAGTCGGCACTTCTCGTGAAGTGCTGGTTGAAACACCACAATCAGGCCGCACCGAACATTTTGCGCTGGCAAAATTTGAAACAGCCATGATGCCCGGTGCCGTGGTCAAGGCGCGTGTGATGGCAGCATCGGCGTCGCATTTACATGTAGGGTTGTGATGGCTGGATTTTTCAAAAAACTTTTTAACCGCATAACAGGTAAGCCCGCTGAAGAAGCAGCGGTTGTTGAAGAGCCGCAAGTTGCGCTGCCTGCACCAGAGCCTATCGTAGAAATTGCGCCACCAAAGTTAAAATCGAAGGCCCCCAAAAAACCTGAACCGAAGAAAGTTGAAAAGGCCAAGCCTGCTGCCAAAGCACAACCTAAGGCCAAAATTGTTGCGCCACCACCTGCCAAGAAGACTGTTGCAAAAAAGCAAGCTTCTGCATCTGCGAACCTCCCTCCAGTGGGGAGGTCGAAGGATGCAAAGCAGCCTTCGGGTGGGGGTCGCTCCACTGCTAGACCTGAGCGACCCCCACCCCGCCCTCCCCACAAGGGGGAGGGAGAAGTTAAAAAGCTTGCGCCAATAGCTACAACAACACCTGCCCCCACTACCACGCTTGCCCCAGCGCTGCCGGCTAAGCCAAAAACAACTCCTGTTCCGGCTCTTCAAACACCCGCCCCCCGCAGCACTGGTTGGTTGTCGCGCCTCACAGCGGGCCTTTCAAAATCTTCTAAAAATATCACAGGCTCCATCGCCGCGATCTTCACCAAGCGCAAGCTTGATAAGGAGACATTGCAGGAGCTTGAAGACACGCTGATTCAAGCCGATCTTGGCATCACAGTTTCAGAGCGCATCATCGCTGCGGTTTCTCATGGCCGCTATGACAAGGAAATTGATCCCGAAGAAGTAAAACAGATTCTGGCCTCTGAAGTGGCTAAGGTTTTAAAGCCCGTTGAGGTGCCGTTTAATTTTGGATCGGAAAAGCCATTTGTTATTCTTGTGGTGGGTGTGAATGGTTCCGGCAAAACCACCACCATTGGCAAGCTGGGCTCGATAGCTGCGGGTGAAGGTTTCAAAGTGATGTTTGCGGCCTGTGACACATTTCGCGCCGCAGCCGTTGAGCAACTCACCATATGGGGAAAGCGCGTGGGCGCGGTTACAAAATCAGCCCCCATTGGCGCTGATTCCGCTGGGCTTGCTTTTGATGCGATGAAACAGGCGCGTGAAGATGGCACCGATATATTGTTCATCGATACTGCCGGGCGATTACAGAACAAAGCCTATCTGATGGATGAGCTTGATAAAGTGGTGCGTGTGATCAAAAAGCAAGATGCAGCAGCACCCCACGCGGTGCTGCTGGTGCTTGATGCCACAACAGGGCAGAACGCTTTGGCCCAAGCTGATGTGTTTACGAAAGTGGCCGGTGTAACGGGATTAATTATGACCAAGCTTGATGGCACAGCACGCGGGGGCATTTTGGTGGCTATTGCTGAAAAATTCAAATTGCCCATTCATGCCATTGGTGTAGGGGAGAGCATTGATGATTTGCAGCCCTTTGATGCGCAAGCTTTCTCGCGCGCGATAGCAGGATTTGAAGACTGATGACTGAGCAACCATTAAGCCAAGGCCGAAAATTTCTGATTGATCTCTTTCCGCTTGCTGCATTCTTTCTAACCAACTGGTTTTATAAAGGCAGCAATGATCAGAAATTTTTATGGGCCACTGGCGTCTTAATGGCGGCGACCCTAATCTCAATTATTGTTACGTACATTCTCACAGGCAAGGTTGCTAAAATGCTTTTGGTCACTGCGGCCATTGTCGGCGTGTTCGGCACGCTCACACTCTATTTTAAAGACCCCTTCTTTTTGCAAATTAAAGTCTCAATTATCAATGCACTTTTTGCCTTGGTTCTGTTTGGAGGATTATTTTTCAAACAGCATTTTATTAAAAATATCATGGGTCAAGCCATGGAGCTGCCTGATTCAGCCTGGCGCACGCTGACAATTCGTTGGGGGTTCTTCTTTGCGGCCATGACTGTTCTCAATGAGATCATCCGGCACTTCACGCCCGAATATTGGGTAACCTTCAAAGCTTTCGGCTTGCTCGGCTTAACAATCGTGTTTGCAGTTGCGAATGCGCCCTTCATGGCAAAACACATGCTGGATGAAGAAGGCAAGCCCAAAATACCCTCCGCAGACTGATGATCCGTGTACTGTTGAATAGTTTTATGGATGTCAAGTCTTGCATTGATAGCAGAACTCATCTTATGTTTTTTCAGTTTAGGCATCGATCGAATTATCGCTTGCTGGTTTGGCAATGACTCGCTAGGACTCGCAGGCTTTAGAAGAGCAGAGAAATTTATTCCGTGACGCAACATGGAAGTGACCAATGCTAACCAGAGGGGAAGGCGTTGGAGGGAGCAGGGAAAATTATGTCGGGTCCAAGGGACACAAAACAATTTACGCGTTCGTTTTCACATTTGTTGAAGCGCGCTGTGCAATATTCGGTTCATCTCTATATGGATGAAGTTGGCAAGTCAGGGCTCACACATCGGCAGTTCACAGTATTGCTGGCGGTGGATACGCATGAAGGCAAAAGCCAAACTGAGCTGGTCAAGATAACAGGTATCGATCGTTCCACTTTGGCAGATCTGGTTTCGCGTTTAATGGCGCAAGGTTATTTACAGCGCAAACGCACCAAAGAAGATGCCCGCACCAATGCCATTCGCCTCACCCTTGTTGGAAAAAAAGCTTTGAAAGCGGCACAAGGTGGTGCTGAAGACATAGACAAAAAAATGTTAGCCTCGTTTTCTGCTGGCGATAGAAGAACACTGGTCGATTGTCTGAGTGCACTAGCAACAGAGATGGACAAAGTCGACGATAAGGAACCCGAAGCTCCCCCCGTCAAAGTGAAACTGCGCCGCGCTGTCTAACACCTTAGTGAGACATCAAGACTGGACGATCCAGATTTTTAAGAATGTGGCGGGTTGCGCCCCCAAAGATCATTTCAGAAAATCTGCTATGGCCATAGGCCCCCAAAACAATGAGGTCAGCGCCATAGTCCTTCGCAGCTCTCAGCAAGGTATCGCCCGTTGAAAGTCCGTCAGAGCTCACATTGGTGATCTCCGTTTTCACATTATGTCGATCCAGAGTTTCAGCGATGCTGCCTGCCGGTAATGCGCCACCCACCAAAACATCGACGGTAACCAAACGCGTTTTTTTAGATTTTTGCAGGAATGGCAAGGCGTCAAATGTTGCCCGTGCGGCTTCGCGACTGTCATCCCAAGCTACCATCATGCTATCAAAATTGAGTGTAGTCTCGCCCTTGAATGGTAGAACCAAAACGGGTCGACCTGCAGCCAAAACAAAGCGTTCGGCAAAATCCTGTTCCACGCCTTCTTCAGCATCTGGGCTGGTTGCCGAGATGACAACAAGGTCCGCATTACGACAATTTTCAATTACAGCATTGGTGATGAGCGGAAGAGAATTATCAACAACATGTAAATCAAATGAAAGCTTGTCGAGCTTCATTGCTGCCTCAAATGTTTCACGGGTTTTTTCTAATCGATTTTGGTAAAACACGCGGGTGCCATCAAAAATATCAGGTCCGGCGCCGTAACCTGCTGAAGGATAAACCTGAACGCCGGGGATGATATAAAGTGCAGAAATATGCGCACCAAATTTTATACCAAGTTGGCGAGCGACGGCAATAAGCTGGGGCTGTCTTGATATTTCATTGAGACAAACAAGAATGGTTTTATAGGCCATATTAGTCCTCCATAGCTGGTGAACAGTTTGCTCGGTCATATATGGGATTGCTTTGATACAGATCAAGAGGAGGCGAATTCTATTCGGCGGCTTTCACACTCATGGGGTTGTTGGGGTGTTGTGTCCAGTTCGCATAATCATCGCTGATCTTTCGGCCTGTGCGCGCGTCTGTGCCAGTTGTTTGGCGCTCCATGGTGATGCAGTTTTCAACCGGGCACACTTCAACACACAGATTGCAGGCCACGCATTCATCATCCATCACTTCAAAATGGCGCTTGCCATCTTTCTCTTTCATGATGGCCTGGTGAGACGTATCTTCACAGGCGGCATAACAACGACCACACTTGATGCAGGCATCTTGGTCAATTTTGGCTTTGGCAATGTAATTCAAATTGAGATATTGCCAATCGGTGACATTGGGAACAGCGCGGCCGCGGAAATCTTCCAGTATTGCATAGCCTTTTTGGTCCATCCAGCGCTCCAAGCCAGATATCATTTCTTCAACAATCTTGAAGCCATAGGTCATGGCCGCTGTGCACACTTGCACTGTGCCTGCTGACATTGAAATAAACTCAGCAGCATCCCGCCACGTTGTAATGCCGCCGATTGCAGAAATAGGTAGGCCGTGCGTTTCTCTGTCGCGCGCAATTTCTGCCACCATGTTGAGAGCAATAGGTTTTACAGCAGGGCCGCAATAACCGCCGTGAGAACCCTTGCCGTCAATAGTAGGCATTGGAGCCATGTTATCAAGATCTACCGAGATAATCGATGAGATGGTGTTGATCAGCGACACAGCATCTGCACCGCCTTTTAAGGCGGCGCGCGCAGGCATGCGAATATCTGTAATGTTAGGTGTGAGTTTTACGATCACCGGCATGCGTGTATATTGCTTGCACCAGCGCGCCACCATTTCAATATATTCAGGAACCTGACCAACGGCGGCACCCATGCCGCGCTCGCTCATGCCATGCGGGCAACCGAAATTCAGCTCCACACCATCGGCTTCAGTTTCTTCCACGCGGGCTAGAATATTCTTCCACGGCATTTCCTCGCAAGGCACCATGAGGGAAACGACCATGGCCCGATCTGGCCATTCGCGTTTCACCTTTTTAATTTCCTGAAGGTTTATATTGAGAGGACGGTCGGTGATGAGCTCGATATTGTTGAGACCGAGCAACCGACGGTCCGCGCCATGGATTGCACCATAACGCGGACCATTGACGTTAACGATGGGAGGGCCATCTTCGCCGAGTGTTTTCCAAACCACGCCACCCCAGCCCGCCTTGAATGCCCGCACCACATTATATTCTTTGTCGGTGGGTGGGGCGGAGGCGAGCCAGAATGGGTTGGGAGATTTAATGCCAACAAAATTTGAACGAAGGTCTGCCATGGTTTTAGCTCTTCAAAAATTGATTAATTGATTCAGCTGCACGTCTGCCGTCATCGACACTGGCCACCGTCAAATCCTTGCCTCCAGCAACGCAATCGCCACCCGCCCAAATACCTTCGGCAGATGTGCGCTTTTCCGCATCAACTTTAATGCGGCCTTGATCCAGTGCAAGTGTTCCGCCCAACACATCCATATAGGTTTGGCCGATCGCCTTGAAAATCATGTCGGCAGCAAGCTCGAAAGTCTCGCCAGTGCTTTCGAGGGTTTTGCCCTTCAGGGCAGTGTATTCACATTTCAAGCCAACAGCTTTGCCGCCTTTGACCAGAACTTTTTTAGGCGCAACCCAATGCATAATTTTCACGCCTTTGGTTTGCGCCAAATCTTGCTCGTAGGTGCTAGCTTTCATGTGAGGAGCGCCGCGACGATAGAGGATAGTAACGTTTTCAGCACCCAGCAACTTAGATTGGATAGCCACATCAATGGCCGTCATACCACCGCCAATCACCAGAACATTACGACCAACGGCAAGTTTAGCCACATCTTTGGCCTGGCGCAGTTCCGAAATATAATTGACTGCATCTTCAATGCCATCAGCATCCTCATCCTTGGCACCCAACGCATTAACGCCAGCAAGGCCCACACCCAGAAACACCGCATCATGATCGCGCTGCACGTCTTTGAGTTTCAACTTTTTGCCCAGCATCATGTTATGTTTGATGGCAATGCCACCAATGGACAGAATAAAATCCACCTCTTTCTGCGCAAAATCATCCACAGCCTTATAGGTGGCAATGCCATATTCATTAAGTCCACCTGACTTCTTGCGCGCTTCGAAGATCGTTACTTCATGACCATGCATGGCCAAACGGTGCGCACAGGCAAGGCCCGCGGGACCAGCACCAACAATAGCAACTTTTTTGCCGGTTGATTTGGCGCGGGTGTAGGGATGCTTTTCTTCCATCGCCTGATCAGTTGCAAAGCGCTGCAACATGCCAATTTTCACAGGCTTGCCTTCTGCCTTTTCACGCACGCAAGCCTCTTCGCACAGGTTTTCAGTGGGGCAAACGCGCGCGCACATTCCACCCAGAATATTTTGATTGAAAATAGTTTTAGCCGCAGACTTTGGGTGGCCTGCCTGAATTTCACGAATGAACAACGGAATATCAATCGACGTGGGGCAAGCGTTCATGCACGGCGCATCGTAGCAGAAATAACAGCGATCTGATTCAACTAGTGCTTCATGCGGAGAAAGGGGAGGATGCAACTCAGAGAAATTAGCAGCGTAATCTGTCTTGCTCAAACGCTTGCTTGAGATATCTGGAGTTTTAGCTGGTGCCATGAATGCTCTCCCTCGGTCAGAATCGAATGATGACCGATTTTGTTCAAATGGTCAAATTTTTGATGGTGGTGGACGAAGCGCGGTTCTGAGGCTATTAAATGTATGACAAATGGTTTGAGAGTTTAACATGAGCAAAACACCGCATAAGCCCCGCACACTTCGTTCGCAAAATTGGTTCGATAACCCTGATAATGCAGACATGACGGCGCTTTATTTGGAACGCTATCTGAATTACGGATTCACCCGCGGAGAGTTGCAGGGGGCCAAGCCGATTATTGGCATTGCGCAAACCGGGTCGGATTTATCACCCTGCAATCGTTCGCATGTTGAATTGGCTAAACGCGTGCGTGATGGCATTATTGCTGCTGGTGGCGTGCCGCTGGAATTCCCCATTCATCCGATTCAAGAAACTGGAAAACGCCCCACGGCCTCGCTAGACCGTAACCTCGCCTATCTCTCACTTGTTGAGGTGCTTTATGGCTATCCTCTGGATGGCGTGGTGCTGACCATTGGTTGCGATAAAACCACGCCCGCCTGTTTGATGGCAGCAGCCACAGTTGATATCCCAGCCATTGCCCTCTCTTCTGGTCCCATGTTGAATGGCGATTATAAAGGCCAACGCACAGGCTCTGGCACCATCGTGTGGATGGCGCGTGAAAAACTTGCCACCGGCGAAATCGATTATGAAGGCTTTGTCGATTTGGTGGCCTCATCTGCCCCATCGGCTGGCTATTGCAACACCATGGGTACGGCCACAACCATGAATTCCTTGGCTGAAGCCTTAGGCATGTGTTTGCCGGGCAATGCCGCAATTCCTGCCCCTTACCGTGAGCGCGGCCAGATTGCTTATGAAACAGGCAAGCGCATTGTGGAAATGGTGCGGGAAGATTTAACACCCTCCAAAATCATGACACGCAAAGCCTTTGAAAATGCCATCGCGGTGAACACCGCCATTGGCGGCTCCACCAATGCGCCCAATCATTTGAACGGCATTGCACGGTTGCTGGGCGTTGAACTTGATGTGATCGATTGGGAAAAGCACGGCCATGATTTACCCCTGCTGGTAAATTTACAGCCAGCGGGTGAATATCTCGGTGAAGATTATCACCGAGCCGGAGGTGTGCCTTCCGTTGTTGCAGAGCTGATTAAAGCCGGAAAAATTCATGAGGACGCCCTCACCGCTAATGGCAAAACCATTGGCGAGAATTGCAAAAATAAATTCTCGTGGAACCGCAAGGTGATCAAAGAATTTGATGAGCCCATCAAGAAAAATGCGGGCTTCAAAATGCTCCACGGTAACTTGTTTGATTCCGCCATCATGAAAACATCCGTGATCTCTGATGAATTCCGCGCGCGTTATTTGTCTGACCCAAAAATGCCCAATGCCTTTGAAGCCAAGGCCATCGTTTTTGATGGCCCTGAGGATTATCACGCCAATATCGATAATCCGAAACTGGATGTGGATGAAAACACCATTCTGTTTATTCGTGGTGTTGGCCCCTTGGGTTATCCCGGTGCAGCCGAAGTGGTGAATATGCGCGCACCCACGTATTTGTTGGAGAAGGGCATTCGCTCCCTTCCTTGCGTGGGTGACGGCAGACAGTCTGGCACGTCGGGTTCACCATCAATCTTGAACGCATCACCAGAGGCGGCCGCGGGCGGCGGCCTTGCTATCTTGCGCAATGGTGACCGTGTGAAAATCGATCTGAACACAGGGGCCTGCAATATGCTGATCTCTGACGCGGAGATTGCCAAACGCCGCGCTGAACTTGAAGCAGCGGGGGGATATAAGGTGCCGCCATCACAAACACCGTGGCAAGAAATTTTCCGCAACACCACCGAGCAATTGGCCCAAGGCATGATTATCAAGGGTTCAACCAAATTCCAACGCATTGCCAAAACCATGGGCATTCCGAGAGATAATCATTAATGCTTGAACTTCGTAACGACCGCCTTCACGCAATCTTTGATCCCTTGGGCGCACGATTGCAGTCATTAATTGTTGATGGCGTTGATGTGGTGCAGGGCAATGTGCTGGGCTTTGATTTAAAAACCGGCGACCCTTATGCAGGGGCTGTGGCCGGGCGCTATGCGGGTCGCATTACCAATGCGGAGTTTCCGTTAGATGGCGCAATTGTAAAAGTCACACCCAATGTGGGCAATTTTCAATTGCATGGCGGGCCCGATAATTTTGCAGTTCGCAAATGGGAAGTCGATGCTGATGACTACTCCATCTGGTTCACATTGCATTCGCCCGATGGTGATCAAGGCTATCCGGGTGCTGTAGACGCCACTGCGATTTATAAATTGAAGGACAATGTGTTGTCGCTGGAACTCGAAGCCACAACCACCAAGCCCACAATCATGAACCTCACCAATCATGCTTATTGGAATATGGCGGGTGGCGGTTCTGTTCTCGAAAATGAATTGCAAATCAATGCATCTGCCTATTTGCCATTAAGTGAAGCCCTGTTGCCCAGCGGAGAAATTCGCAATGTTGAGGGAACGCGTTGGGATTTTAGAAAATTACGAAAAATTGCGGAAAGCTATGACAATTGTTTCTGCTTGGATGGCCCTCGCGGCACCATGAAACATGGCCTCACGCTGCGTGATCCAAAGTCAGGCCGCACCATGGAAGTATGGACCACGGAATGCGCCATTCAAATGTATACAGCCATTCGCTGGGATGGCACAGTGCCTGCTAAATCAGGAACCCTGCAACCCTCACAAGGCTTTGCCATAGAGCCGCAAAATTATCCTGACGCACCCAACCACGCAAATTTTCCAAGCGCTGTTGTAAGGCCTGGTGAAACTTACAAGAATGTGATGGAGTGGCGGTTTCTATAGAAAATTATAAGGGTCCACATCGATGTGCATTTTGAGCGCACCTTTGGGCTTCACGTTTCTCAACCACTCGCGCAGAAACCCTTGAATATTCACATCGCGGCTGGCTTTGACCAACAAGCGCCAACGGTGGCGGCCCCGCACCATCGCAATGGGGGCTGGCGCGGGGCCAAGTACTGTTATGCCTTCCGCCAAAGGTGCCGCATTGGCGATGGCTCTGGCGAAACGCTCGGTCAACGCACCATCGGGGCCCGATAAAATAATGGCCGCCAATCGCCCATAAGGGGGCAGTGTAGTGTTTTCACGGATTTGTTTTTCAGTATTGAGATAGGCATCACGGTCGCCTTTGAGCAACGCTTTCATTAAGGGGTGTTCGGGCAAATAAGTTTGCACCAAAGCTTTACCCGGCTTTGCGCCCCGCCCCGCTCTGCCCGCCACTTGCGCTAATAAGGCCCAGGTTCGCTCGCCTGCACGAGGATCCGATGATTCCAGCGCCAAATCAGCGTCCACCACACCCACCAAAGTGAGCTGCGGAAAATGATGGCCTTTGGCCACCAGCTGCGTGCCGATGATCAGATTGAACTCTCCTTGTTCAACACCCCGCAACGTTTCGCGAAGGCTTAACCCACGCGAAAGATCACTTGATAAAATCGCTACACGTGCTTCGGGAAAAAGCTTTAGGGCTTCTTCTGCGAGGCGTTCAATGCCAGGGCCCACCGGCACCATGTCGCCCTCTGCGCCACATTCAGGGCAAGCATTGGGAACTGGTTCATGGTGGCCACAATGATGGCACATGAGTTGGCGGCGAAAGCGATGTTCCACCAATGCCGCATCACAATCAGGGCAATGCAAGCGGTGCCCACAACTTCTGCACAGTGTTAAGGGCGCAAAGCCGCGCCTGTTGAGAAACAGCAAAGCTTGATCACCAGCAGCAAGAGTTTCCGCCACCGCTGTGACCAACGGTGATGAAAGCCACGTGCCCGAATCCAATTTCTCACGCGTCATATCAATGCGGGTGGTTTCTGGCAGCTCTGGGCGGCCATGGCGGTCTTTCAGTTTCACCACAGCGTAAAGTTCGCGGTCAACATTCACCAGTGATTCTAAAGATGGCGTGGCTGAAGAGAGGATTATTGGAAATTTTCCGATTGCGCCATAAAGCACCGCCATGTCTCGCGCGTGATAAGGCACGCCTTCATCTTGCTTATAGGCACTCTCATGCTCCTCATCGACCACAATGAGACCAAGCTTAGGCCAAGGGAGAAACAGCGCCGAGCGTGCGCCAACCACAATGCGGGCCTTGCCCTCAGCCACACCACGCCACACGCGCTCACGCTCACGGGGGCGCAGCTCTGAATGCCACTGTGCAGGCTCACAGCCAAAGCGGGTTTCAACACGAGCAATGAAGGGTGCTGTCAAAGCAATTTCAGGCAGCAAAAGCAAAACCTGTTTGCCTGCTGCCAAGGCCGCAGCCATAGCCTCAAAATAAACTTCGGTTTTGCCAGAGCCCGTAACACCATCGAGCAATATCACCTTGTGGTTTCGCGTTGCTATCACTTGGCGCAAACTTGCTGCAGCTGCCGACTGATCTTTGCTCAATTGGTGGCCACCCGCATTCAAATCTGGGGGGGTAAAATTACGGTGTAAAGGCAAGGCCACTTCTTCAAGACCACCAGCCTTGGCCAAAGCTTTAACCACACTCACGCCAACACCAGCCGCTTCAGCCAATTCGCTAGCCCGCATGGCAAAGCCTTGGGATGCAACTTCTAAAACCCGCTGACGTTGGGCAGTGAGTTTTGCTGGCTTTGTTGCGCTGGCACTATAGGCAATGTTCTGCTTGGCCTCCTCAAAAGCAGCAGGCACGCGCAACACCATGCGCAGAACATTGCCGGGCGGCTCTAAATAATAAGCCGCCAACCAATCGATAAACTTACGGTGAGTTTCACTCATTGGCACCATATCAAAGACACGGGATATATCGCGCATCTTCATATTGGTGGGCACAGCGGGCCTCACCTCCCACACCACACCAATCACACTGCGCGGTCCCAGCGGCACTTCAACATAAGTGCCAGCAACCACAGCCAAGCCTAGCGGCACGCTATAAGAATAGGTGCTGTTCAGGGCCAGTGGCAGCAGCACATCTGCAATGACGGAATCGGGGTTCATAGCGTCACGAATAGACTTTGAAGTCGATTGCATCCAGCCCTATATATTTTGCAATGAAACCCCTTGTTCGTGAAATCTTGTATTTGGAACCCGCCTCCCTTGCGGCACGGTTGCGAGGTGAGCAGAACCTGACGCTTCTTGAAAGTGTAATGCGGCATGAGCATTTGGGCCGCTATTCTTATTTAGCATGCAATCCATCAGCCACTTTAAAGAACGCTTCGCTCGACGATATTCGGCAGGTGTTGCAAGCGGGGGCTCAGGAACACGTTTCAGGCTTGCCGCCTTTTCAAGGCGGGTTGGCTGGATATATTTCATACGAATTTGGCCGCACGCTTGAAGCCCATTCAAAGGTGCCTGAGTTTACTCCCCTTTGTCCCGACATGATTTTGCATGTGTATGACACGGTGATCAGCTTTGATCATTTGCAGGAGAGGGCTTGGATTGTTTCGAAGTCCGAAGCCGCGGCTGATGTGTTAGAAAAACTATTGAAGCATAAAGTTGGCACTTATGGTTCGGCGGTGATTGAAAATTGGAAATCCAATTTCACGCGAGATGCTTATGAAGCCGCCGTGCAAAAAACTGTCGACTATATTTTGGTGGGCGATATTTTTCAGGCCAATATCACGCAATGTTTCGTGGCCGACATTCCAGAAGGTTTTGACACTTACGCCTTCTATCGCCGCTTGCGCGACATGAACCCTGCAACATTTGCGGCCCACCTTGATTATGGCGATGTGCAGATTGTTTCAAGCTCGCCGGAGCGTCTTGTCAATTGTAACGACAGACGCGTTGAAGCGCGACCCATTAAAGGAACGAGGCGGCGTGATGTGGATGAGGCGCGTGATGCTGAGTTGATTGTGGAATTGCAAGCCAGCCGCAAAGACCGCGCTGAGAATGTGATGATTGTGGATTTGTTACGCAATGATCTCTCGCGCATATCGAAACCCGGCACAGTGAAAGTTCCGGTGCTCTGCGGCTTGGAGTCTTATGCCAATGTGCATCATCTGGTTTCAGTGGTGCAGGGTGATTTGCGCGAAGGGCTGGATCTGGTTGATGTGCTCGCCGCAGTTTTCCCCGGGGGGTCGATTACGGGTGCACCTAAAATTCGCGCCATGGAAATTATTGCAGAATTGGAAGGTCAGGCCCGCGGCGTTTATTGTGGCGCGATTGGGTATCTGGGTTTCAATGGTGCCTGTGATTTCAATATAGCCATTCGCACTGCATTATTTGCGAATGGCAAAGCGCATGTGGCGGGCGGCGGCGGCATTACGGCGCGCTCACAACCAGCCGCAGAATATGAAGAAAGCCTCACCAAAATCAAACGCATCATGGAGGCCTTTCAGCCATGATTCTGATTGTCGATAATTATGATAGTTTTGTTTTTAACGTGGCGCGTTATTTTGAAGAGCTGGGGCATCGCACAAAGGTCGTGCGAAATGATGAAGTGGTGACTGCTGATTTCAATGCCAAGGCGATTGTTATTTCCCCCGGCCCCTGTGCACCCCTACAGGCCGGGGCTTCAATGCAAATCGTGCGCGACTATTCGGGCAAACTTCCCATACTTGGAATTTGTTTAGGCCACCAAGTGATTGGTGAAGTTTTTGGCGGTGAAGTGAAGCGCGCCCGCAAGCCCATGCATGGCGACAGTTCAGAAATTGACCACACAGGCACAGGTATTTTTGAAAATGTGCCGCAGCGCTTTTCAGCGGGCCGCTATCATTCGCTCATTGTAGACCGTGTTGAAAATACAGATTTGGAAATTACAGCCCGCAGCGATGATGGTGAAATAATGGGATTGCAACATAAGTTTCACCCCACATTCGGAGTGCAGTTTCATCCCGAGTCAATTCTCACCGAACATGGCTATGATCTGTTGCGAAATTTTTTGAGGCATGTGGCATGAGTGTGGTTTGGTTTAACGGTGCAATCATTGAGGGGCCACTTCAGCTTGATCCAGCAGATCGCGGCCTGACCTTGGGCGATGGTGTGTTTGAAACCATCGCCGTTTATGATGATCATGCCGTGTGGTTGGAGGAACATCTGGCCCGCATGGAAGGTGCCGCCCGTGAATTAGGTATCGGTTTTGATCTCACGAGAATACATGATGGTGTCGCCACAGTTTTGGCGCAAAATAAATTTGATGTAGCCGTCATGCGCATCACGCTTACGCGCGGCGTTGTGATGCCAAGGGCACTCACGGGATTTGGCGAGTCTCCCAGTTTGCTCATCACACTATCGGCATTTGATCCCTCTCACCCCACGTCGATCACACTCGCGGTGTCAACTGTTCGGCGCAACGAAACCGCACCTTCATCGCGGCTCAAAACGCTCTCGTATATTGATAATATAGCGGCAGCGCGGGAAGTGACTGATCGGGCCGATGACGCGCTGATGCTGAACGCGGCTGGGCATGTTGCCTGCACTACGATTGGTAATGTTTTTTTGGTGAAAGGCGACCGACTGATCACGCCGCGTTTTGACCAAGGTATTTTGTGTGGCATCGCGCGAGCCAAACTTTTGCACCACGCACATGAAATGCAGCTAAAACCGATTGAGGCTATAGTGACTTTGGAAGATGTGTTTCTAGCCGACGCGGTGTTCCGCACCAACAGCTTGCGTTTAGCAACGCCTGTGACCATGTTGGACGATAGGACTTTGGGCACGCGGCCCATTCACGATATAAAGCATAAACTCGAAACTCTCATTGGAAGGACTTGAACCATGAAATTTTTTGCTGATACGGGCGAAGTTGCTGAAATAAAAGAAATCCAGTCCATGGGGCTGCTCGATGGTGTTACGACCAACCCTTCGCTGATTGCCAAATCGGGCCGTGACTTCAAAGAAGTGATTGCTGAGATTTGCAGCTTCGTGGAAGGACCGGTGAGTGCAGAAGTTGCAGCCTTGGATTTTGATGGCATGATTAAAGAAGGCAATGTGCTGCGCAAAATTGCCAAGAATGTAACCATCAAAGTGCCGCTCACGGTGGATGGTTTGCGGGCCTGCAAAGTGTTCTCCTCCGAAGGCACCATGGTGAATGTGACGTTGTGCTTCAGCGCCAACCAAGCATTGCTTGCGGCCAAAGCTGGTGCAACTTTCATCTCGCCGTTTGTGGGCCGCTTGGATGACATTAATATTGACGGCATGGATTTGATTTCCGAGATCCGCCAGATTTATGACAATTATGATTATGATACGAATATTTTGGTGGCATCGGTGCGCACCGCCAATCATATTCGTGAAGCGGCTTTGATCGGGGCTGATTATGCCACAGCTCCGCCTGCCGTTTTGAAAAACCTGGTGAAGCACCCCCTCACGGACAAGGGCATTGAATCGTTCTTGGCGGATTGGAAGAAGACCGGGCAGAGCATCGTCTAATGTAGCACTTGAAGGCGAAGATTTGACTCAAGGCTTTTAATTGCTAAATACCGCATCCAAATAGCAATCACGGATTAGAACCATGGCCAAAGCACGCACTCTTTATGACAAAATCTGGGACGATCATCTGGCTCACGAAGCCGATGATGGCACCTGCCTTTTGTATATTGATCGCCACTTGATCCATGAGGTGACCTCCCCTCAAGCTTTCGAAGGCTTGCGCATGACGGGCCGCAAAGTGCGTCACCCCGAAAAAACACTGGCCGTAGTTGATCACAACGTGCCAACGACAGATCGCTCCAAAGGTATTGCCGAAGAAGAAAGCCGCATTCAGGTTGAAGCTCTTGCCAACAACGCAAAAGAATTCGGCATTGAATATTTCAATGAACTCGATAAGCGCCAAGGCATTGTGCATGTGGTGGGGCCTGAGCAGGGCTTTACCTTGCCCGGCACCACAATCGTCTGCGGTGATAGCCATACGTCAACTCACGGCGCATTTGGCGCGTTGGCCCATGGCATTGGCACTTCCGAAGTGGAACACGTTCTGGCCACGCAAACGCTGATCCAGAAAAAAGCCAAGAACATGAAAGTGGAAGTGAATGGCAAATTGGCCAAGCATTCCACAGCCAAGGACATAATTCTCGCCATCATTGGAGAAATCGGCACAGCGGGCGGCACCGGCTCGGTGATCGAGTTTGCGGGCGAAGCCATCCGCGATCTTTCGATGGAAGGCCGCATGACGGTTTGCAACATGACCATTGAAGGCGGTGCTCGTGCCGGGATGATTGCGCCGGACGAAAAAGCATACGCTTTCTTGAAGGGCAAACCCAAAGCGCCAAAAGGTGCTGAGTGGGACGCGGCTCTCAAATATTGGGAAACGTTGAAATCAGATGAAGGCGCTCATTTTGACCGCATCGTAAAACTCGATGCCGCCAATCTGCCCCCCATCGTAAGCTGGGGCACCAGCCCTGAAGATGTTGTTTCGGTGGCTGGCATTATTCCTGATCCTGCAACGATTGCAGATGAAGGCAAGCGCCAATCCAAAATCCGCGCGCTTGAATATATGGGTCTTCATGCGGGCCAGAAAATCACGGATATTCCGCTTGATGTAATCTGGATAGGCTCCTGCACCAATGGCCGCATTGAAGATATGCGCGCCGTGGCCAAAATTGTTGAAGGCAAAAAAATTGCTGGCTCATTGGATTATGCCATGATCGTTCCAGGCTCCGGCTTGGTGAAGGAAATGGCCGAAGCCGAAGGCTTGGACAAGATTTTCTTGGCCGCAGGCTTCCAATGGCGTGAACCCGGCTGCTCGATGTGCTTGGCCATGAACCCCGATCAATTAAAACCCGGCCAACGTGCCGCCTCCACCTCGAACCGCAATTTCGAAGGCCGGCAGGGTTACAAAGGCCGCACACATCTCGTTTCGCCCCAAATGGCAGCAGCGGCAGCTCTTGCAGGCAAATTTGTGGATATTCGCGGATAATTACAATTTTTTACGGTTGTCTTAGGTTTCGTTTACGTTAATGAAACCTCTGCGTCCTAATCTCACGATTCGTGTGTGGTGAGTAACGGCGCGTAATGCCGGGGGAGTTAATATGAGTTCTACAACAATGACTGCTGATGCCAAGTTTCTACGTCGCGTATTTTTAGGTCTCGTTGGCCTCACGCTGTTCACTGGCACCATGGCCGCTCTGGCCGTTGCACAAGCGATGGACAACACGATCAGCTTTCTGCCATTTTAATCTCGCTAATTTTTTTTAGGCCTTCATCGCCTCAGGCCCGCGCGAAATCGCGGCAACACCTGTGCGTGCCACTTCGACTAATCCCAGCGGCACCATCAGCGAGATGAACTGATCAATCTTGTCGGGCTTGCCTGTGAGCTCGAATACGAAGCTGTCGGTTGAAGCATCCACCACGCGGGCGCGAAACGCATCGGCCAGCCGCAGAGCCTCCACGCGCTTGTCACCAACGCCAACCACTTTCACCATGGCAAGCTCGCGCGCCAGATAATTTCCTGCAAGTGTGAGGTCCGCCACGGAATGCACCAAAACCATGCGCTCCAACTGAGCTTTGATTTGAGCCACCACCGGCGCTGTGCCACTGGTCACAATCGTGAAGCGCGACACATGTTTTTCATGCTCAGTTTCAGAAACCGTAAGCGAGTCGATGTTGTAGCCTCGCCCAGCAAACAGCCCAATGATGCGCGCCAAAACACCCGGTTGATTTTCCGCTACCACAGCTAGTGTGTGGGTGTTCACCTCCAATTTCTTGGTGTCGATGAAGTAAGCTGATTGCGGTTCGGCTGTTGCTGCTTGGGTCATGGTTTCAACTTTATGGTCAGAGAAAGAAGTCTGAACTACTTAACACATGATGGCCGGAAAGTTTCAAGCAAAACTCTGAAGCGGAATCAGAATTTACTGACGCATAGACAAAAGTATCAGCACCAGAATAGGCAACTCTAATTTGAGCCGCCGCTGTGAATGCGCCCGCCTCACCTAAAAATACAAAGGCTTGATCTCCTGCCAGTGAAACATTTGCGTCAATCAAGCTCAAATCGAGATGATCAAATCCGTTAGAAAAATCTGTGATCGTATCAAATTGGCCTATGTTTGAGTCAGCAATGCTGGTGAAAACAAAACTATCGTTACCTCCCCCGCCCGTGAGTTGGTCTGCACCGCCGCCACCTGTGAGATGGTTGTTTGCGACGTTACCAGTAATAACATCAGCCAGATTGCCACCGATAGCATTCTCAATAATCACACCCGCCGCGATAGTAAACCCACCATAAATCCCTTGCGCATAAGAAACAAAGCCGCCGCCACCCACCTCAACCAAACCCGTGGCAGACCTCAGATCAAGCACATTGGAAAGTTGCGAAGCACCTGTGATGGTATCGTTTCCGCCAGCATCCCAAATGCAGCTATAGCCGCCGTTCGCCACATCCAATTGATAGCTGTCATCTCCTAGATGATAGGACAAATTGGGACCATAGAGCTTTTGCAAGGCTAAAATATCAAGAGCCATAGGCGTTTCTTGATAGCCATAAAGCGTCGGAGGCGCTCCGCCCAATGGGCCTGTTTGCCAGCCGTCATTGTAACTCATGATGGTGTTAATGCCTTGGTTGAGATCAAAACTACCCCGGCCCTCCACAGTTTCTAAAATGGAAGGAAAAACAGATGAAGGTGAACCCGCTGCCCCGCCGTGATCATGCGGATGCGCTAAACCTAAGCCGTGTCCAAACTCATGGAGATAAGTCGCAAAATCAGCGCCGCCAGACTTTAGAATTGAATTGGCTCCACTTTGATAGGCGTCGCGGTAAATAACAATGTCTGAATATGGCACACCATTGAAGCTGGTTTGGCCTGGTGGCTGCGTAAATCCATAGGTGCCGACACCACCATTTTTGCCCACAACAAATCGGATGCCCTCAACCCCGGCGCTGCCCGACTGATCAAACGCGAATGTGACGTTGATATAATGGCTAAAGCTCTCAAGCACGGTTTTGACGGCGGCTATTTCAAAAGCATTAGGCACATAAGCCCCAGTGCTATCACTGATTGGGTTATAAATCGAAACGGGAATCACCAAGGCACCACCCCAAGGGTTAACCCATTTTGTGCCCCAGACCAGCGCATCGACCAAAACGTCGCTATCACGAACAACCGAGGTCACGCCTAAGTTTTGCACCGGCTCAAAACGCTTACAAACTACGATAGACAAAACTCAAACCCTTTACCAACGCAGATGCGTTGGTTTCAGCAAGGGTCATGCCGAAGTGCAGCGTTTCCGCTGCAGCTCGTTATTTATGGTTAAACCAGTTGTTTGCCTCGCGCATCAATGGCAGAGCCCACATCTTCATCTGACACATTTTCACCCAGCAGCATTTCATTATGCGCCTTGCCAGAAGGGATCATCGGGAAGCAATTAGCTAAATTAGCCACGCGGCAATCAAACAACACAGGGTGAGGTGAGACAATCATTTCTTTAATCATGCCGTCCAAGTCGGCAGGCTTTTCGCAACGGAAGCCAACGCCACCGTAAGCTTCAGCCAATTTTACAAAATCGGGCAAGGCTTCCGAATAGCTTTCACTCATGCGGTTGCCATGCAGCAACTGCTGCCACTGGCGCACCATGCCCATATATTGATTGTTCAAAATGAAAATCTTGATGGGGAGCTTATATTGAATAGCTGTCGAAAATTCCTGCATAGTCATTTGCACGGAAGCATCACCAGCAATATCAATCACCAATGATTTTGGATGCGCCACTTGCACACCCACAGCCGCAGGCAAGCCATAACCCATGGTGCCAAGCCCACCTGATGTCATCCAGCGGTTCGGCTTTTCAAAGCGGTAAAACTGTGCCGCCCACATTTGATGCTGGCCCACTTCAGTCGTGATGTAAGTGTCCATATTCTTGGTCAGTTCATAAAGCCGCTCGATGGCATATTGCGGCATGATCACGTCAGAGTTGGCGCGATACTTCAGCGAGTTGATCGATTTCCAATCGGCAATCTGTTTCTTCCATGAACCAAGCGCAGCTTGATCCAGCTTCGCATTATTCTTCTTCCACAATGCGATCATGGCCTCAAGGGCTGCAGCCACATCGGCCACCACTGGCACATCCACACGCACTACTTTGTTGATCGACGAAGGATCAATATCGATGTGAATCTTTTTGGAGTTTGGCGCAAACGCATCCAAGCGCCCCGTAATGCGGTCATCAAAACGCGCACCCACATTAATCATCACGTCGCAATCATGCATACACATATTGGCTTCGTAAGTGCCGTGCATACCCAGCATGCCAAGCCACTCAGGGCCAGACGCAGGATAAGCGCCAAGCCCCATTAAAGTTGACGTAATCGGAATGCCTGTCAGCGCCACAAATTCGCGCAGTAAGGCCGATGCTTTATCGCCAGAATTGATCACACCACCGCCTGTATAGAACAAGGGCTTTTTAGCAGTAGCAATTAAAGCCACAGCAGCAGCAACGGCCTTTTCATCAGGCTGGCTTTTTGGTTGGTATGATTTTACGATAATGCCTTCAGGCCCAACATAGGTGCCTTTGGCAAATTGCACGTCTTTAGGAATGTCCACAACCACCGGGCCGGGTCTTCCTGTCATGGCCACATAAAAAGCTTCATGCAGAATGCGCGCGAGATCATTCACATTTTTTACCAGCCAATTCTGCTTTGTGCAGGGGCGTGTAATGCCAACAGTGTCACATTCTTGAAAAGCGTCACTGCCAATCAAATGCGTTGGAACTTGGCCCGTGATTAAAACCATTGGAATTGAATCAAGCATGGCATCGGTAAGGCCGGTCACACAATTGGTGGCACCAGGGCCAGAAGTTGCAAGTGCAACACCGCATTTGCCGGTAGACCGCGCATAACCTTCAGCCATATGGGTGGCCCCCTGCTCATGGCGCACCAGAATGTGCTTCACTTTATCTTGCTGGAAAAATTCATCATAAATTGGCAGCACCGCACCACCGGGATAACCAAACACATGGGAAACCCCGTGGTCGGCCAAAGCCCGAAGAACCATTTCCGCACCCGTCATCATTTCAGCAGCAGCCATATCAAGTCCTCGTTTCGTTTCGTCTCTTATCGTCATTTTCGGCAATAAAAAAGGCCCCTGAGAGGAGCCTGTCTTTCGCGTAACACCAATTAGCCCGGAAAGTTAACCTTCCGCAGTGCTACGCGATCCCACGACGACGATAATTATATTGTTCATGGATACAAGTTGTAGGGTTGACCACGGTTTTGTCAAGGGGCTTCACAGTTTCAAAAATTGCTCTATTTTCAAATTTCGGGAGAAACTTGAAAACCATGAAAATTACCATTCAAACCAATATCGCCGCCACCATCGAACAGGTGTGGATGGCGTGGAATTCGCCTGCCGACATCATGCAGTGGAATGCCGCTTCTGATGATTGGCACACTACAAAATCAACGGTTGATTTGCGTGAAGGCGGCGCATTCACCTCGCGCATGGAGGCAAAAGATGGCAGTTTCGGCTTTGATTTTGCAGGCACATATACCAAAGTTGTTCATCACAAACTCATCGAGTCACAATTCGGCGACCGCACCATGCAAGTGGAATTTATCTCAACACCATCAGGCGTCACTGTCCACGAAACATTCGATGCTGAAACTGAAAATTCAGAGGACATGCAACGCCAAGGCTGGCAAGCCATCCTGAACAACTTTAAAAAACATGTGGAAGCCTTATGAAACGCATTTTGATAATCGCCCTTCTTGCTTTTCCTTCACAGGCTTTCGCCGAAATGTGTGACGACCCCCAAACCCAAACCGACATGAATTACTGCGCGAATTTTCATTTCGAAAAAGCCGATGGCGAATTGAATGATGTTTATGGACGGCTAAAGCAAGGCTACTCAAAATACCCAGAACCGAAGGCCGCATTGGTTGCGGCGCAAAGAGCATGGGTTTCATTTCGCGATGCTGAATGCAAACAAGATGAAGTGGCCGCTGATGGTGGCAGCGCTGCAAGCATGATTACTCTCGATTGCAGAACCAAGCTCACCGAAGCCCGCACCGAACAGCTTCAAAACAGACTTTTATGCAAAGAGGGCGACTTATCATGTGTGATGTTGGGCGATTCCCCTGATTGATCTCGCGTCAGCACTTCACTCACAAATCTTGTAAGTACCAGACTTGCCATGAACACCGCTGTCAAAATGAAAGTGTTCTCGGTGGGCCTCATTGGAGCCCGGCCCCAAAACGGTGGTAAAGCGAGCGCAGGCAGAAGCGCGGATGGCTTTTAAAGTTTCATAAGCGCGAGCAGCCGGATCCAGCGCATCGTGCACGAGCAAAACCTGACCATCAGAAAATTTCATGCGCTCCACGTCAACAGCATTACCGTAACCATGCTCACTGATTTTCGCCGATGTATCGCCATTGCGGCCGCGACATTGATATCCCGGGCCTGTGTAAAGCTGCGTGAGAGCAAAGCCCTCTTTTGCAAGTGCAGCAGGCCCACCCAAATCTTGCATCCATTCCACAAAATGAACCGCAAAGGCGCAGTTTAATATCGGATGATCTGGCAGTTGCAAAACAACGCCGTTCACCAAAATTGATTTGAGTTGCACCGGTTGAACCACAACACAGTCCGGCAATCCGGGGGGCTGGGCAACGGCCTGATAATCCACCTTTTTGGTTTTCAAAACTGCAAGACATCCACCATCATCGGCCTGCTGAATCGCAACAGAAGCCGGAGGTTGCACAGGGAGGACAGCAGGCACAACGGGTGCAACCACAGAGGGCTTTGCTGGAGAAAGCACCATAGGCAGTTTTTTGGGTTGCGACATTTCAGGCTTCATAACAGGCTTGGGAATGGGTTCAGCCGTCATGGGGGCTTGTGGTGAAGCGGGCTTTTCAGGCGATGTTTTCGCTTTTGGACTGATGTGCGGCGCCTTTTTGCGGTGACATTTCAAGCTTGTGAATTTGGCGCAGAGTTGCCTGTCAATTTTTCGTAAGAATGCGGCTGGGCCATGGGTTGCCGAAACTGCAGGGTGTGCGAACACGCACAAGGCCAGAGTCAAAAAAGCCGCTTTAAATAATTTCATATGTGTCCAATCGTTAAGGGCTCCACCGCCCACTGTTTCATTTGCCCGCGAAACCAGGTGCTCTGGCGCTTGATATAGTGGCGGGTTGCAATTTTGCTGAACGCAATTGCATCGGGCAAAAGCAGTTCTCCATCCAAATAGCGCTTCAATTGCGGCACCCCGATGGCCTTCATTACAGGCATTGCAGCATCCAAGAGTGGCAATGCCCTCACTTCCTCTAAAGCGCCTTGCGCCATCATCTTGTCAAATCGCTCATCTGCTCGCGCATAAAGTTCTTCGCGCCCCACATTCATATAATGCCTTTCCACCATAACGTTCTTCAGCAGAGAATGTTCCTCGGCTTCTTGCTGCCAAAGTCTCAACGGTTTTCCTGTGCTGTCAAAAACCTCTAGTGCGCGGATCAAGCGTTGTCGATCTGCGGCATTCAGGCGTTCAGCACTTGGCGCATGACGCGAATGAAGCTCTGCATGAAGATTGCCTTCGAACTTGCGCCAATATTCGCGAATGCCCGCATCAATCGGCGGCACTTTGGCTAAACCCTTTTCAAGAGCCATAAAATAAAGTCCGGTGCCACCACAAATGATTGGCAGTTTGTCCTGCTCCCAACACCGAACAATCTCATGCGTTGCATCCGCCAGCCATTGCGCCACAGAATAGTGGTCTGCCCCGCTCACCGTGCCGTAAAGCCGGTGCGGCGTTTGCGCTTCATCCTCTGCTGATGGTCGCGCAGTGAGGATGCGCAATTCGCGATAAACCTGCATTGAATCCGCATTGATAATCACACCATTGCGCGCCTGTGCTGCCTGCAGTGCAACAGCCGACTTGCCGCTGGCAGTGGGGCCTGCAATAAGCAGCACTGATTTTTGTTTTGGTTGGATCATCATGACGTCTGTTCTCGTTCTCATAGCAGCCCCAAATTCTGGCGCAATCACTGACGATATCATTGCCAAGGTTGGCAGCCAGCCAAAATGGTTGTCGCGCGGTGAAGCCGTTGAGTTTGAACAGTTTCCTGCCGATATCAAACAGCGTTTCAATTCTGCGCCGCTTGATATGAATATCGTGCCCAAAGCAAACCGCCGCAAAAAGCTTCTCATTGCCGATATGGATTCCACCATGATCCATCAAGAATGCATTGATGAACTGGGCGTTGTGGCCGGTGTGGGTGATTATATCAAAGACATCACAGCCCGTGCCATGCGCGGGGAGCTCGATTTTGAAGGCGCGCTCAAAGAACGCGTGAGCCTGCTAAAAAACCTAGATGAAAGCGTCATTCAAAACGTCATCCGTGAACGGATCACTTTTATGGAAGGCGGCAAAGCCCTGCTTGCCACAATGAAAGCCCATGGCGCTTATGCGGCTTTGGTTTCAGGCGGCTTTACTGCTTTCACGTCATATGTGGCGAAAACATTGGGTTTTGACGAGAACCGCGCCAACACACTGATCATCGAAAACGGCAAACTCAACGGCCAAGTTGCCTTGCCCATTTTAGGTAAAGAAGCAAAAGTTGAATCTCTCAATCGCATTTGCAAGGCAAAAAACATCGCCATTGCGGGCACCCTTGCAGTGGGCGACGGCGCCAACGACATTCCCATGCTGCTGGCCGCCGGAATGGGTGTGGCCCTCCACGCCAAGCCAAAGGTGCAGGAACAAGCGCCCTATGTGATCAACCACGGCAATCTCACGGCATTGCTCTATCTACAAGGCTACACACAAGACGAATTTGTGGACTACTGACACACTGCTGTCAGCAGCACCCCTTTCGAAACCGCCACCAAAGCCCTATATGGGCGTCATGGGTCATTCACGTCAGGAAGGCGGCTTTGCAGAAGCGCCGCAATTGCCAATCGAAGGTTATGAACTGCCGGAAACCGCTGCGGGTTTGATGGCGGGCTTGCGGCCAGAGCAGACGGCAATTCCCGCTTATGTGCCTTATAAACCGCCAAAGCCGCCCAAATCTGAAGGGGGAAGGCGCTTAGATGTTGTCTCGCCGTTTGAGCCCAAAGGTGATCAACCCACAGCCATTGCGGAGTTGGTGGCGGGTGTGCAAGCCCATGAGCGTGACCAAGTTCTGTTGGGTGTCACCGGATCTGGCAAAACTTTTACGGTGGCCAAAATTATCGAGGCCACCCAGCGCCCAGCTTTGATTATGGCCCCTAACAAAACCTTGGCCGCACAGCTCTATGGCGAGTTTCAGAATTTCTTTCCAAACAGCGCTGTCGAATATTTCGTGTCCTATTACGATTATTACACACCAGAAGCCTATGTGGCCCGCAGCGACACCTACATCGAAAAAGAGTCGTCCATCAATGAACAGATCGACCGCATGCGCCACTCAGCCACGCGGGCCTTGTTGGAGCGCGATGATGTGATTGTGGTGGCCTCCGTCTCCTGCATTTATGGCATTGGCGACGTGGAAACGTATTCCGCCATGACTGTGACAGTCAAAAAAGGCCAGTGCATTGAGCAACGCGCCATGATCAATGATTTTGTGGCGCTGCATTACAAACGCAACGACCAGAATTTTGTGCGCGGCTCATTCCGTGTGCGGGGCGACACCATTGAACTTTTTCCATCGCATTTTGAAGATCGCGCCTGGCGCATTTCATTGTTTGGCGATGTGATCGAAAATATTTCTGAATTTGATCCGCTCACGGGCCGCAAAACGGCCGAGCTTGAAAACGTCAAAGTCTATTCCAACTCGCATTATATCACGCCGAAGCCCACGCTGGAGCAAGCGGTGCTGCGGATCAAGAACGATCTGAAATTGCGCCTCACAGAATTCAATAATGCGGGCCGCATTCTTGAGGCGCAACGCCTTGAGCAGCGCACCATGTTTGATATTGAAATGATGATGGCAACCGGCTCCTGCGCTGGCATCGAAAATTATTCGCGTTATCTCACAGGCCGCAAGCCCGGCGAGCCGCCGCCCACATTGTTTGAATATCTGCCGGACAACGCAATTGTTTTCACCGATGAAAGCCATGTTACGGTTCCGCAAATCGGTGGCATGTTCAAGGGCGACTTTAG